>JADGPD010000003.1 GCA_017882615.1 Thermoleophilia bacterium | reverse complement strand
GCGCGCGCCCGAGGCCACGTCGACCAGACCGCGGTAGCCGGCCCGCCCGCCGCCGCGCGAGATCGACTTGGCGGTGATCACGCTTGTCGTGTTCGGCGCTGCGTGCACCGCCTTGGCGCCGGTGTCCTGGTGCTGGCCCGGTCCGGCAAAGGCGATCGAGAGCACCTCGCCGTGCGCTCCCTCGCCGGTCAGCCAGATGGCCGGATATTTCATCGTCAGCTTCGAGCCAAGGTTTCCGTCAACCCACTCGACGGTCGCGTTCTCCTGCGCCACGGCGCGCTTGGTGACCAGGTTGTAGACGTTGGTCGACCAGTTCTGGATCGTCGTGTAGCGGCAGCGCCCGCCCGGCTTGACGATGATCTCGACCACCGCGGCGTGCAGCGAGTCCGAGGAGTAGATCGGCGCCGTACAGCCCTCCACGTAGTGCACGAAGGCTCCCTCGTCGACGACGATCAGGGTGCGCTCGAACTGGCCCATGTTCTCCGCGTTGATGCGGAAGTAGGCCTGCAGCGGCATCTCGACCTTGACGCCCGGCGGCACGTAGATGAAGGAGCCGCCCGACCAGACCGCGGTGTTCAGCGCCGAGAACTTGTTGTCGCGGAAGGGAACGATCTTGCCGAAGTGCTCGCGCACGATCTCCTCGTGATCGCGCAGTCCGACGTCCATGCCGAGGAAGACGACGCCCTGGCGCACCAGCTCTTCCTGCAGCTTGTGGTAGACGACCTCCGACTCGTACTGGGCGCCCACCCCGGCCAGGTACTTCTTCTCGGCCTCCGGGATGCCGAGCCGGTCCCAGGTGTTCTTGATGTCGGGCGGTAGCTCCTCCCACGAGGCGGCCTCGCTCTGGGTCGGCTTGACGTAGTAGAAGATCGAGTCGAAGTCGATCTTCGAGAGGTCGCCGCCCCAATCCGGAATTGGGCGCGTGAGGAAGTGCTCGTAGGCCTCGAGCCGTCGCTCGAGCATCCAGGCCGGCTCGCTCTTCTGGGCCGAGATCGTCTCCACGACCTCGCGCGTGAGCCCGCGGCCGGTGCTGAACGTGGGCTCGTCGTTGGTGTGAAAGCCGTACTTGTAGTCGCGCCCGATCTGCGAGACGTCTGACTCGGGCTCGCCCCCAGGCGCGCTCACTAGCTCGCTCCGCTCGGCGCCTCGGGCAGGTAGGCGTCGTAGCCTTCGGATTCAAGCTGTTCGGCCAGCTCGGGGCCGCCCTCGGCGACGAAGCGGCCGCCGGCGAAGACGTGAACGTAGTCGGGGCGGATGTAGTTGAGGATGCGCTGGTAGTGAGTGATGACCACCGCGCCCATCTCGGGCCCGACCAGGTCGCTGACGCCGCCGGCGATCGTCTTCAAGGCGTCGATGTCGAGCCCGGAATCGGTCTCGTCGAGCACCGCGAGCCGGGGATGGAGAAGCGCCAGCTGGAGAATCTCGACCCGCTTTTTCTCTCCGCCCGAGAAGCCGTCGTTCAGATAGCGGCCGAGCAGCTCGCGCGGCACCTTCAGCCGCTCGGTCGCCGCCGCCAGCTGCTTGCGGAACTCGGGAATCGGAATCGGGTCGTCCTCGCCGCCGGCGCGCGCCTTGCGCAGCGCATTCATCGCCGAGCGCAAGAAGCTCGTCACGGTCACGCCCGGGATGGCGTAGGGATACTGAAACGCCAGGAAGAGGCCCTTCTGGGCACGCTCGTCAGGCCCGAGCGCGAGCAGGCTGGCGCCGTCCAGGAGCACGTCGCCGGAGCTGATCCGGTAGGCGGGATGCCCCATCAGCGCTTGCGCGAGCGTCGACTTGCCCGAACCGTTCGGGCCCATGATCGCGTGCACCTCGCCGCTTTCGACCTTGAGGTCGATGCCCTTGACGATCTCGCTTCCGTCGTTCAGCGCGATGTGAAGATCTTTTATCTCGAGTAGTGCCATTTCTTATAGCGCCTTCTGCTCGGGGAACTCGCTATTTGAGCCTGCGCCAGCCGTTTCACTCTAGCGGTCCAGACTTCATCCTTTCGCCCAGGCTTCGCCAAAGTCAGGACGAGTCCAAGAGAGAATCGCTCTCGTTTTCTCGGGGCGCCGCTGGTGGTGCGAGCCCGGAGAGCACAGCGTGGACACACGGGCTCGAAGAGGATCGTGCCGCCAGCGGCGCCAGGCGGATTCGGGAGGCCAGTCGCGCCTGGCCGCACGGATCAGCCGGCCGCGGACGCGAGAAGGTTACGCGGCTAGGAAGAAGCTTTCGCGCTCCTGCATCACAGCGCAGAACGCGTCGACGACGAGCGGGTCGAACTGGCTGCCGGCGTGTCGGCGAAGCTCTGTCCTGGCGTCGTCCACGCTCATCGCCTTCCGATAGGGCCGCTTCGAGATCATCGCGTCGAAGGCGTCGCAGACGCCGATGATGCGCGCGCCAAGCGGGATGTCGGCGCCGCTCAGATGATCGGGATAGCCGCTTCCGTCGTAGCTTTCGTGCGTCCAGCGGATGATCCGCGCGACCTTGTGCAAGGCCGGGGCGGCATGCAAGATGCGCTCGCCGATCATCGAGTGGCGCTCGACGAATTTCCGCTCCTCTCGATCGAGCGGGAAGCTCTTCTGCAGGATCGTGGTCGGCAGCGCCGTCTTACCGACGTCGTGCAGCTCGGCCGCCATCCTGATCTGCTCCAGCTCCTCGAAGCCGACGCCCAGCTTGACGGCGACGGCCTCCACGATCTCGGCCAGCCCATGTAGGTGGTCGCCGCAGTCGGGGCCGCGCTTGGCGAGCGCTTCCATCAACACCTCGTTGGACTGAAGCGTTCCGGCCGACGGGCGCAGCGAGTACTTGAGCGCATACATCCGCTCGTTCGCCACCCGCAGCGCATCCGAGGCCGTTTTCCCTTCGAAGGGAAGCAGCGCCGTTCCGTAGCAGGGCGCGACGGCGAATCCGTCCCCCTCTTCGACCAGCGCCGACGCGGTCAGGTCGGCAAGCTGACCGACGTCACCGTCGACCGTGAGCAAGGCGGCGAATTCGTCGCCGTCGAGGCGGTATGCACTGCCGCGCGTCGCCGCAACACGCGAGAGCTTGCCTGCCAGGCGCTTGAGCAAGGCGTCGCCGGCCGGATAGCCGAAGGTGTCGTTGTACTCCTTGAAGCCGATCAGATCGAGCAGAACGAGCAGGGTGGGACTGTCGGAAGTGGCGCTGCCGAGCGCTTGATTCAAGTCTGCGAGAAGCCGGCTGCGACCAGGCAAGCCCGTCATATCCTCGCCCTCGAGCAGCCTTTGCGGAGAGTAGCGGCGAAGCAGCTCGGCTCCTGTCAGCGCGCAGCTCGCCGCGATCAGCGCCACGATCGTCTGCAACAGCTGGGTCGTGTTGTGGGAAGTCGACAGCCCGTATCCGGTCGCGCCAAGCGAGAGCGCTGTGACTACGTAAAGCGCCAGCAAGGTCGTACCAAACAGTCTTCGGCTCATATTGCGAACATCGGCTGCCGCCTCGCGCGCATAAGGTGATTAGGCTTCCCCGTAATGCGTGTACTCGTCACCGGCGGCGCCGGCTTCATCGGCTCCCACTTCGCCAAGCGCCTCGAGCGGGCCGGCGAAGACGTCGTCGTGCTCGACAAGCTCACCTATTCCGGCAACCCGGCCAACCTCGACGGAACAGGGATCGAGCTCGCCGTCGGCGACATCTGCGACTCACAAGCGGTGGAGCGAGCCACGGAGGGGTGCGAGGCGATCGTCAACTTCGCCGCCGATACGCATGTCGATCGCTCGATTCTCGGCGCCACCGACTTCGGGCGCACCGAGTTCGTCGGTACGCAGACGCTGCTCGAGCTGGTGCGCAAGACAGGGATGCGCTACGTCCAGGTCTCCACCGACGAGGTCTACGGTGACCTCGAGGCGGGCGGCTCCTCGCGCGAAACCGATCCGCTCTGCCCTTCCAGCCCCTACAGCGTCGCCAAGGCGGCCGGCGACCTGCACATCCCCGCTTACGTCCGCACCTTCGGCGTGCAGGCCTGCATCACGCGCGGCTCGAACACCTACGGGCCGAACCAGTATCCCGAGAAGCTGATTCCGCTCTTCACCACCAATGCGCTCGACGCTGAGCCGCTTCCGCTTTACGGCGACGGCCGGCAAGTTCGCGACTGGCTCTACGTCGAGGACCACTGCGCCGGCATCGAGGCGGTGCTTCGCCGCGGGCGGGCGGGCGAGATCTACAACATCGGCGGCGGCCACGAGGTCGAGAACATCGAGGTCGCCAAGGGAATCGTCGAGCTGACCGGCGCCGATCCTGCGCTACTTCAGCACGTCGAAGACCGGCCCGGCCACGATCGCCGCTACTCGCTCAGCTGCGAGAAGGCGAAGCAGGAGCTCGGCTGGGAGCCGGTCGTCTCCTTCGCGGAAGGACTGGCCCAGACCGTAGCCTGGTACCGCGAGAACCGCCCTTGGTGGGACTCGATCAAGTCGGGCGAGCACTACCGCGTCTACTACGAGCGGCAGTACGCCGAGCGGCTCGAGAACGCCGAGTAGGTCTCGGCGCCCGCGCGGCGAAGTCGTCTCGCAGCTACTCGAGACGTCTCGGGCGCGATCTTCTCCTCGTGCGCCGAGCCGCGCATGCGACCGCCGACTCGAGACGGTTTCGCTAGCCTCGAAGCTCGACCTGATGACTCATCGCGCTCAAGTTGCACTCTTCGCTGGTATCGCCGGACTCGTCCTCGCGCTGCTTCCTCTAAGCGCGGTCGCCGGTTCCGAGCGTGCTCGCGCCTCCTCGTCGCTGGTCTGGTCGCCCGCGACACTGGTCTTCTCGGGACACGGCTGGGGGCACGGGGTGGGGCTCAGCCAGTACGGCGCCTACGGCTATGCGAATCACGGCTACACCTACGACCAGATGATCGCCCATTACTACCCGGGCACCGATCTGCAGCCCGGCGTCTCCAAGACGATCAGGGTCCTGCTCGCCAGCGGAGCCTCGAGCCTCACGATCTCCTCGGCGACCCCGTTCTCGGTCACCGACTCGGCCGGATCGAAATCCGAGCTGCCGCAGCTGTCGCTCAAGCTGACCTCCGCGCTCGAGGTCGACCTCGGCGACGGAAACGGCGCGGCGGCTCTCTCGGGACCGCTCACGTTCACGGCCACCAACTCGCCGCTGGTCTACGCCGGTCGCAAGTACGGCGGCACATTCCGCGTGATCGCCGACGGAAACAAGCTGAGCCTCGTCAACAGCGTCGGTCTCGAGCGCTACGTGTATGGCGTCGTGCCCTGCGAGTCGCCGCACGACTGGCCGGCCGAGGCGCTCAAGGCGCAGGCCGTGGTCGCGCGCACCTACGCGCTCGCCTCCGCCAAGGCGGGCTCGAACTTCGACGTCTACGCGGATACCCGCAGTCAGGTCTACTACGGCATCTCCGGCGAGTACCCGCAATCGACCGCGGCGGTCAAGGACACCGCCGGCGAGGTCGTCTACTACAACGGCGAGGTGGCGCGGACGTTCTTTTTCTCGACCTCCGGCGGCCGAACTTCTTCGATCACCGATGCCTGGCCCAAGGCCACGCCCGAGCCGTATCTGGTCTCGGTGAACGACCCCTACGACGACACCTCGCCGTACCACAACTGGGGACCGGTGACGTTCTCGTCCCAGAAGCTCGCCAAGATCCTTCACGTCAGCGGGCCGATCTCCGACCTGACCACGAAGAGGAACGGTTCGATGCGGGTGGCGACGGTCACGATCGCCGGCGCGGGCGCCCAGACCTCGCAGGCCAGCGGCGACAGCGTCAAGCTGGCGCTCGGTTTGCGCTCGAGCTGGTTCACGGCAACTGTGCTCGCACTTCAGTATCCGCGCACGGCCGTCGTCGCCGGAAGCAAGTTGAAGATCGCGGGGCGGGCCAGGAACGCCAAGTCGCCGGCGCTCGAAATGCGCGCAACCGGCGGCGCCTGGCAGAAGCTGCGAGACGTCAGTCCCGGCGCTTCCGGGCTGTTCAAGTTGACGCTCAAGCCGAGCGCAACGGCTTTCTACCGCCTCGTCGCCGAAAGCGCAGTCGGGGCGCCGGTGCTGATCAAGGTCTCCGGCTGAGCGAAGCAGTCCACGGCCTCCCCGATCGGACGATGCGCCGCGGCGGCGGGCTAACTACGCTTTAGCGCATCAAGCGCCTCTGGATGATTCCGCTCCTGCTGCTCGCAGGTGCGACAGGGGGAGCGGGCGCTCGAACGACTGCTTCCCTGCCGCCGCTTCCGAAAGCGTGGCCGCACACGCTTCAGATCGGCATGGCCAGCGAGCCCGGCGACGCGAAGAAGATGCGCGGCACGGCTCGCTTCGGCTTCCGCTACCAGTACCTAGCCGGTGGAGTGAACACGGGCAAGGGCTGGGCGACCTGGAACCCGAACGGCTCGTTCGTCACCAACTACGTTCGCGACTCGGTCGCGCACAAGATGATTCCGGTCTTCCCCTACTACATGCTGCTGCAGTCGAGTCCGGCCGGCGGCGACGAGAAGCAGACCGATCTTGCGCATGTGGGCAGCATCGAGGTGATGAGCGCCTACTACGCCGACCTGAAGCTCTTCTTCCAGCGGGCGCGGCAGGCGACGAAGAGCGCGGTCGTGCTCCACGTCGAGCCCGACTTCTGGGGCTATGTCGAGCAGGCCGCGAAGAACGACGACGCCTCGACGGTGCCGGCCGCCGTCGCATCCACCGGCTTGCCCGAGCTCGCCGCGCTGCCGAATACCGTGGCCGGCTTCGCCCAGGCCATCGTGCTGCTGCGTGACAAGCTGGCGCCGAACGTCATCCTCGCCTACCACATGAGCGGCTGGGGAACGATGCACGACATCGTCTACGAGAAGCCTTCGAATACGGTCGTACGCGCCTACGCGACGCGCTCGGCGAAGTTCGAGCGCTCGCTCGGAGCCAAGTTCGACATCTCCTTCGAGGACTTCTCCGACCGCGACGCCGGCTTCTACCAGGTCGTCCAGGGTAACTCCAAGACCTGGTTCAAGCCCGCCGACTTCCGCCGTCACCTGCTCTACGCCAAGACCTTCGTGGCGCAGACGCGCCTGCGCATGGTCGCCTGGCAGATCCCCTACGGCAACACGATCATGCGCGCCGAGTCGAACACCTGGAACCACTATCAGGACAACCGCGTGCAGTGGCTGCTGGGCGACTCGGGGCGGGCGCACCTGCGTGCCTACGCCAAGGCCGGCGTCGTCGCCTTCCTGTTCGGGCGAGGCGCCGACGGACCCACCTGCGCCTGCGACGCCGCCGGCGACGGGGTCACCAACCCGGCGCCGATCAACGGCAACACGCAGAGCTCCTACTCCGCCGACGACGATGGCGGCTACTTCCGCGTGCGGGCCAAGGCCTATTACAAGAAGCCGCTGAAGATTCCGGGCTAGCCGCGATCAGGAACACGCACGATTACTCCGCCCGGCGGCAGCGCGTTTATCAGACGATTGGAAAGAAGATTGAGCGCGATAACGCTTAGGTCGCTCGCGTGCGCCTTGTTTCGAGCAATCTCACAATCCATAGTCTCGAATCCAAACGCCGTCGTCCCGAAGGCCCGAACCAACACGGGGCCGCCGACATGCGGAGACGCCTGGGTCAAGCACGATTCACGGCGATACCGAAACCAGTGGCGCTCGCCGCGAATGAACTGCGCTCGTAGACCATTCGTCTCGAGGAGGGGAAAGATCTCTTCCTCGAGTCGATTGACTCGCCTGTTCGTTCGGTAGAGGTCCGCCGCCCGGCAAGCCAGTTTGTTGAGTGACGAGCGAGGACTCCCCGGGCAAGCAAGCATCGGCTGCGCATTTCGGATCACAGGGGGCCGGAGTGCGTCGCCAGTCCACCTCTTCGCCCCACTGCCGCAACCCACTGCGAGCACGACCAGCACCAATCCGATCCCGATGAGCACGTTCCGCACGAAGGGGATCGTACAAAGCGGAGCCGTTACTGGTTCTCGAACAGCTCTTCTTCAGCCACGTCGCGAAGCTTGCGAGCCGGATTCCCGACCACCACGGTGCGCGGCGCGACGTCCTTGGTGACCACGGCGCCGGCTCCAACGAAGGCTTCTTCGCCGATCTCGACGCCCGGGCAAAGCACCGAACCGCCGCCGACGCGGGCGCGCCTGCGGATCGTCGGGCCCTTCATCAGCGCGAGGCGCTTCTCGGTACGGCCCATGAAGTTGTCGTTGGTCGTCTGCACGCAGGGCGCGATGAAGACGTCTTCCTCGATCGTCACATAGGCCGTGATGTAGGCGCCTGCCTGAACGCGGGTACGGTCACCGATCGTGGTGTCGTTCTCGACCAGCGAGCCACGGCCGACCACCGTGTTCGTGCCCAGGGTGACGCGCTCGCGGATGCAGGCCTGGTCGCCGACGATTGCGTCCGGGCCGATCGTGGCGCCCGCGAAGACGATCGCGCCGGTGGAGATGGTCGCGCCGGCTCCGATCACCGCGGGCGGAAGAGGCTCCTTCTTGGCCGTCGACTTCTTGCCGAGCGACGGTTGCTTGCCGACGACGGCGTTGTCGAGAATCTTGCAGCCCTCGCCGAGCACCGTGCCCGGATAGACGATGGCGCTCGCGGCGATCTCGCAGTTCTCGGCGGCGATTACTTGCTCTCGGCGACGAGCGACTGCTGCAGCTGATCGAGCGTGCGCGAGACCGCAAGTCCGTTTTGGGCGATGGCGCGCGCATCGCCCTTGCCCTCGAGCAGATCGAGGAAGGTCTTGCACTCCAGGCGCAGCGGCTCGTCATTCGGGATCTTCGGCGAGTACTTGTCGCCGGTGCGCGTCTGCCACTCGCCGTAGGTGTCGGTGGGCTGCTCGGGCGCCTTGTCGAAGACGGTGATCTTGTGATCGAGCTCCATGTCGTCGAAGACGACCATCTTCTCCCGCCCGACGACGGTCATCTTGCGCATCTTCTGCGGGTCGAGCCAGGAGAGCTGCATGTGCGCAACCTTGCCGGAGGGGAAGCGCAGGTAGCAGAAGACGACGTCCTGCACGCCTTCGGTGAGGAATGACTGCCCGTGCGCCCAGGCCTCGCTCGGCTCCTCGCCGACCAGGTACAGAATCACCGAGAGATCATGCACGCCGAGCGACCAGAGAGCATTCTCGTCGCGGCGGATCTTTCCCAGGTTCTGGCGGTTCCCGTACAGGTAGAGAACCTCGCCCAGGTCGCCGGAGTCGACGATCTGCTTGAGCATCAGCACGCCGGGGTGGTAGAGCAGCAGGTGGCCGGGCATCAGCACGAGACCCTTAGCCTCAGCCAGCGCGGTCATCTCTTCCGCGTCGGCCGCGTTCATCGCCATCGGCTTCTCCACGAAGACGTTCTTGCCGGCTTCGAGCGCCTGCTTGGCCAGCAGCGCATGGGTGGGAACCGGCGTCGCGATCACAACGGCGTCCAGCTCCGGATCCTCGAGCAGGTCCTCGAAGCGGGCGGTCGCGCGAGCATTCGGATAGCGCTTGGCCTGCTTCTCGAGCAGCTCGGGCGAGGAGTCGCAGATCCAACGCAGATCGGCGAGAAGATCGAAGTTTCGGGCCAGATTCGGGCCCCAGTAGCCGAGACCGGCGACGCCTACTTTCTTACGGTCGGGCATCAGAGTTTCCATACCTTTCCTTCGCGCGGCGCCTGGGCCTTGGTCACGTTACGAAAGTCGACGACCAGTTGGGCGCGGGCAACGACGTCTTCGTAGTCGATCACGGAGTGATCGGTGACGACGGTGACGCAGTCGTAATCCTCGGGCTTGAGCTCGACCGACTTCAGCTCGAACTCGGGCAGCTCGGCCACGAACGGATCGTGGTAGGAGACGACCGCACCCAGCTGAATCAGGAGCTTGATCACCTTCAGCGCCGGCGACTCGCGCATGTCGGAGATGTCCTTCTTGTAGGCCACCCCGAGCACGAGGATCTTCGAGCCGCGGATCGGCTTGGACTGCGAGTTGAGCGCCCGCATGATCTTGCCGCGGCAGAAGTAGGGCATGCTCTCGTTGATCTTGCCGGCCAGTTCGATGAACTCGGTCGAGAAGTTGTGCTCGCGCGCCTTCCAGGTGAGGTAGAAGGGATCGATCGGGATGCAGTGACCGCCGAGGCCGGGCCCGGGCGCGAATTTCATGAAGCCGAACGGCTTGCTCGCCGCGGCCTCGATGATCTCCCAGACATCCAGCCCCATCCGGTCGCAGAGCTGAGCGAGCTCGTTGACCAGCGCGATGTTGACCGAGCGGAAGATGTTCTCGAGCAGCTTCGTCATCTCCGCCGACTCGGGCGAGGAGACCTCGATCACAGTGTCGATCGCCGTGCGGTACAGCTCGGCGATCTTCTTGGTCGATGCCTCGTCCAGGCCGCCGACGACCTTCGGCGTCGTCTTGGTGGTGAAGTCCTCGCGACCGGGATCGACGCGCTCGGGCGAGAAGCCGAGGAAGAAGTCCTTGCCGACCGTAAGCCCGCTTCCCTCCTCCAGCACGGGGCGCAACTTGTCGCGCGTGGTGCCCGGGTAGGTGGTCGATTCCAGCACCACCATCTGACCGGGTTGCAGACGGCTCGAGATCTGCTCCACCGCCGACATCACGATCGTCAGGTCGGGCTCGCGCTGTTTCGACAGCGGCGTCGGCAGGGCGACCAGAATCGCTTCGTAGTTCTTCAGCTCGTCGTAGTCGGTGCTTGCGCGCAAGCGTCCGGACTCGATAAGCGCCTTCAGGGCCGGGGAAGGAACGTCTTCGATATAGCTGTCGCCCTTGTTGATGCGCGCCACGCGCTCGGGGCTGATGTCCACGAGCAGCACGTCGTTGCCGGCCTCGGAAAAGACCTGGGCCAGCGGGACGCCGACATAGCCGGCGCCGACAATTGCGACCTTTCTAGGCATGCGCGCGCCATACCCTACCGGCCCACAGGCGCTGCCAGACGATCGAAACGCACTAGGTCCAAGCCCTAGCGAGCTTTGAGTGCCGCAGCGATCTTTTCGGAGGCGCGCCCGTCGCCGTACAGCACGGGCAGGCTCGCCGGTATGCGCGCCTCGGCGACAGCGCGAGCGATCTTCGCCGGATCGTCGTCCACCAGCACGTTTGCGCCCTCTTCGACGGTGTCCACCCACTCCGTGGAGGGGCGCATGGTCACGCAGGGCACTCCGTACCAGTAGGCCTCCTTCTGCAGCCCGCCCGAGTCGGTCGCGATCACCCGTGCCTGCGAGGCAAGCGCGGTCAGGTCGAGATAGCCGAGTGGCTCGGTCAGCTTGATCTGCGGGCCCGGAACCAGTCTCTCGCGCGCGAGCGCGGCGCGCGTGCGCGGATGAATCGGGAAGACGACCCGGTCGGCGAGCGCGTTCAAGCCCTCGATGATGCGGCCGAGGCGCGGCTGAACCACGTTCGCTTCCCGGTGAACGGTGGCCAGGACGTAGTTGCCGGGTTCCAGCGAGAAGCGACCGAGCACGTCCGAGCGCTCGCGCGCGAGCGGACCGAACAGCCGCGCCGCGTCGGCCATCACGTCACCGACCACCAGCGCCTCGCCGCCGACGCCCTCTTGGGCGAGCGTCCGAGCCGAGCGCTCGTCGGGGCAGAAGAGGAGTTGCGCCAGGCGATCGACCTCCACCCGGTTTCGCTCTTCGGGCATCGACCAGTCGCCCGAGCGCAACCCGGCCTCGATGTGCGCTACCGGAACGCCCGCGTCGTGCGCCACGCGCGCTCCGGCCAGGGTCGAATTCGTGTCGCCGTAGACGATCACCCAGTCGGGGTGCTCGGTTTCGATCGCCGCCAGGATTCCCGGCCGCATGCGCTCGATCATCTCGTCGTGCGGCAGCGATCCGGCCTCGAGCCTGTAGGTCGGCTCGCCCAGTCCGAGCTCCTCGAAGAAGAGCTGCGAGAGCTCGCGGTCATAGTGCTGCCCGGTGTGGAGCAGCACCTCGTCGATCCCGGCCGCCTCGAGCGCTGACGAAAGCGGCGCCGACTTGATGAACTGCGGCCTGTTACCCACGACGGAGAGAACCCGCAAAGATCGACTCCTTCTTCGGGAAGCTAGTAGCGGTCAGGCGCTACAGTACTCATCCGCGGGCCGTTAGCTCAGTTGGTAGAGCAGGGGACTCTTAATCCCAAGGTCGAAGGTTCGAATCCTTCACGGCCCACTTCTCCGCGCCCGCGCAGGTCGGTCGCGGCGGCCGAGTAAGGCTCACACGGCCAGCGGAGCCGCGAGAACGCGGCGGCGGCTCGGTGGAGTCTAAAAACATGCTCGCGGGGCCGGCTCCCTCGGCGCTCTGGGGACGTCAGAGGCGCGAAACCACACGAGCGCGTGTCCTCGCTGATGGCGAGTGGAGCGAGAGCGCCGTCACCGGCGCTCTCGCTCGGATCCAAGTCGAAGGGTCGCTCGCGCTACTTGCCGACCCGTCGTAACACGTAACAGACTTTCCCTGGCTTGTTGTTGCAGGAGACGCTCATCTGCGTGGAAGTAACGATGAGCTTCACCGTCGCCTGGGGCGCTCTAAAGCGCTTCGTGCAGTTCTTCCCGGCCTTCCCCGCGCCTCCTGATCGGCGGTGCCAGTACCGGTAAGCAACCCTGTAGAGGTTGTTGCCGCTCGATTTATAGCGATCTACCGCATCTCCTCGGCGCACCAGGCAACCGTTACCCAGCTTATGCGGCGTCATACTTCGCTCCTCGAATCCGTTCGAGATTGCGACCCAACGATAGAGCCGGCCGCCCACTCGCCAGAGACCAACCGGCGAAGGTGCGCCCGCGACCACTTTGACGATCATGGCCTCGACGACGTCGACCAGCTTGTCACCGCCGTTCTTTGCCGCGCCTCCCGTGTAACCGGCTGCCGCGAGCGACTGGTAGCACTCGAGAGTCGCCGAGGCGGTCGCAGCCTGCCTCACCATGAGGACCGTGACACCGGCCGTTTTCAGGTTTGTAAGCACGGTGCTCGTAATGAGGCCGTGCGGATCGACGGAGGTGTCGGTGCAGCCCTTGAAACCGGCCGTACCCGCGCCGTGCGGCTCGGCGTCGCTGATGACGACAAGAATCCGCTTAGAACCCGCTCTCCAGCCGATTGGATTGGCGGGATCCAGCGCGTTTTGAAAGACGAGATTTAGCGCCTCCGGAAAGTCACCGCCACCGCCGGCCGATAGCGCGTCGATGGAAGCGTCGACGGTAGCGGCGACGCTGGTCATCGGCTGCATGACCTGGTACTCGGGTGTGTCAAGCGAGTCCCTGAACTGAACGGTCGCAAACGCGGCGCTCGGGTAACGTGCGCGGATGTCTGACACCAGGCCCTTTGCGTCCGCCTGAGCCTGCGCGATCGAAGAACTCATGCTACTCGTGGTGTCGATCGCGACCTCTATGTCGAGGGTCACCGCTTTGCTTGCCGCCTTCGGCGAGCCCACGCTCGCCGCGCCGGCCAACACTGCTGCCACGAAAAGAGAGAGAATCAACAAGCCACTCCTGGCTCGTCGTTTACCGATCATTGGCGCGTCTCCTTGGTTTGTTAGGGACCCCGTCCCCTGCTTGAGCCTCCGAAGAGCTCTCGTGTTTGCGCTCACGCTGGCGTCGGTGATCCGTTTGAGATCCGCAGGAACGGGTCGGGGTGGGGGGCATGTTCTTACAACGCTTGCGATAAATCCTAATCGACCGACCTTCATTTGGAATGCCGTTATTAGAGAAGATGTAGTCACGATATCGGGTGACCTGGACCTCATCCAAACGCCGGTGGCAGTAGCGCTCATCAACACTGTGGGGGCAACACCGGAGCAATCAGTTCCGCCGAGATCAGCCGAGATCGACCGATATCCGGAGCCTCCTTTTAAGGTCGAAGGTTCGAATCCTTCACGGCCCACCTTCTCCGCGAAAAGTTCGCCCGCTTCGCGGGCACTGACTCTTCGCGGTATGGCCTAGGTGTACGAGTCTGCGCGCCTTCGGCGCGTGTGCGTCGTCTGCTCCAAGAAGCGGGGTGGGCTGGCCGAAGTTGTGGTCAGTGTTCGTGGTGGATGGACCCTGGGGATGGCGTTTGTGAGGCGCAGCCGCGCATGTCGCCTCCAGCTGCCGTCAGATTGAGACCGGACCGACACCAAACCGTGACCCACAGCCGTGGCTGGACGCCGTATCTCTTGGAGTAGACAACCACTACCGGAGAGATCAGATGAAAGCCGCTACTTCAGACCGCTTCTCCCACATCCGGCAACCGCTGTCCGAAGATCTGTACCCGATCGCGCTCGAGTTGGGCGTTCGCCTCGGCTTGCAGCCCAGGCACCTGCAGACTCTGCGCGATGTCGCGCGCTATCACGACATCGGCAAGCGAGCCATTCCTGCACGAATACTCGACAAACCCGCGCCGCTCGACAAAAGCGAGCAGGAGTTCGTCCGCGAGCACCCGGAGATCGGTGCGCGGATGCTGATGGCCAGTCTCGAGACGGCTCATCTCGGGCGGCTGATTCGCAGTACGCACGAGCGCTGGGACGGGCGCGGCTACCCCAACCAGCTGAGGGGCGAGGCGATCCCACTCGAGAGCCGCATCATCGCCGTCTGCGACGCCTTCGCGGCAATGACCTCCGCGCGGCCGTTTCGGCAAACGAAAAGCGAGGAAGGAGCTCTGCGTGAGATCGCACTCAATGCAGGAACGCAATTCGACCCCGACCTTGTGCGCGAGTTCCTTCTGATGATGGGCGCAGCTCGAGCACGCGTCGCGTAAGCGGAGGAGATTCTCGATGACCCCCCATCTCGTTCCGTACGCTTCTGGCGAGAGCGTTTCGCAAGAGACGCTTGCTCGGCGCGCGTGGTGGCAAGATGCGCAGTTCGCGCCAACACGGCCGGATCTCGCCGAGTCCACGTCCCCCGACTCCTGGGCGGACGGCTTTGCCCACGAAAAGTGGTGGCTCGAAGAGATCGCCGAGTGCGCTGCCCCCGCCCTCGGCAACTAGGCGATCCCGACCGACCGAGGCAACGCATCGCGGCCACAAGGCCGCCGTGCTCTGCCTGAATCGATCCACTATCGCGTTCGGGCCGACCGTCTCGCCCTTTCTACGAGCACGCTAGGATTGACTCGTGCTAACCCCGCCCGCCCGAGCCGTCGAAGTCGAAGGGTGGATGTTGCCGGACGAACTGGGGTTTCTCTATCAGACAGCCCTCGCGATGCCACAGAACGCCCGTGTGGTCGAGCTCGGTAGCTGGAAGGGCCGCAGCACGGTCGCGCTTTGCGAGGGCCTGAGTGAGAAGACGCCCGAGTTTTGGGCGGTCGATACGTTCCGAGGCGATTCCTTTATCGGCACCGTCGAAGTTAGCGATGTCTTACCGGAGTTCGAGCGAAATGTCAGTCCCTACCCGTTTGTTCAGACGATCGTCAGCGACACCGTCGCGGCGAGTGAGGGATTCGAGGACGGCAGCCTCGACTGGCTGTTCGTCGACGCGGATCACACCTACCAAGGCGTGACGTCCGACATCGTGGCCTGGTGGCCGAAGCTGAAGCCCGGCGGTCTCATCTCCGGGCACGACTACTGCTTTTTCAGCGTTGCGATGGCCGTCAACCGCTTGCTCCCCAAGATCGACGTTTTCGAGACGATCTGGCACACCAGACAGCCGATGCGAAAACGTGTGCCCGGGAAACGCGAGACCGTTGTACGAAAAGCAATACCGTTCGCGCGCTATCGAGTCGTCCATCACCTGGACAAGCGCTCGCCGAGCGCCTAGGGCCAATCGAGCGCGCGCCGGCGACTGGCTCGGCGCCGATGGCTACGTCGTCGCCCGAGGCGGCTTGTGCGAGGCGTCCGTGAACTCCTCGAACCGGCCCCGCACGAGGTAGGCGGCCTGCTCGCCGATGTCCACCGCGTGGTCGCCGATTCGCTCCAGGCAACGCGAGGCGAGCATCATCCGCATCGCCCATTCGCGCTGGGACTCGTCCGGGCCCAGGGCGATCAGGCGGTCGATCAATTTTCGGTTGGCCCGATCGATCGGCCTGTCCATTTCGATCAGCGCCTGCGAGTCGGTGAAGTCGCGAGCGTAGAAGTACTCGAGCCCGGTGCCGAGCATCTCGCGGCAACGCTCGCCCATCTCCTCAAGCGCCTCGAGCACAGCTCGATCCCGAGGAAGGCCGTGCGCCAACTTGGCCAGCTTGGCGACCGTCACGCAGTAGTCGGCGATTCGCTCCAGGTGGAGGTTGATGTAGAGAATCGCCAGCACCAGCCGCAGCTCGCCTGCCACCGGCGTCTGGCGTGCAAGCAGCGAAGGAATCCTCTGCTCGATCGCGAGGTAGCGACTATCGATCTCGTCGTCGAAGGCGATCAGCTCGTCGGCCAGCTCCAGGTCGTCGCGCTCGAGCACGTTGAGCGCGCCGCGGATCGCCCGGTCGACGAGCTTGCCCTCATCTCGAAGCAAAGCCTCGAGCTCTTCCAGTTCACTCGTGTACAGCTCTCTCATCCGAACCGCCCCGTGACGTAGCCCTCCGTACGTTTGTCGGAGGGGTTGGTGAAGATCTTCTCGGTCTCGTCGTACTCGACCAGCACGCCCTGCCGGTTCCCGTCCGGGCTGACGTCGAGCCCGAAGAAGGCTGTCATGTCGGCGACGCGCGCGGCCTGCTGCATGTTGTGGGTGACGATCACCAGCGTGTAGTCGCGCTTGAGCTCGTGCATCAGGTCCTCGATCGCCGAGGTGGAGATCGGGTCGAGTGCCGAAGCCGGCTCGTCGAACAGGACGACCTCGGGCTCGACGGCGATGGCTCGCGCGATACAGAGCCGCTGCTGCTGCCCGCCGGAAAGACCGAGCGCGCTGTCTTTCAGCCGATCCTTGACCTCGTCCCAGAGCGCGGCCGCGCGCAGAGCCTTCTCGACTCGCTCGTCGAGGTCTTTCTTCATGCCGAGAATGCGCAGTCCGTAGGCGACGTTGTCGTAGATAGAGCTGTGGAAAGGATTCGGCTTTTGGAAAACCATGCCAACCCGCCGGCGTACCTCAACGGCGTCGACCCCAGGTCCGTATAGGTCAATACCGCGATAGCGCAACTGGCCCGTGAGTCTCGCCGCCGGTACCAGATCGTTCATGCGATTGAGCGTCCGGAGGAAGGTACTCTTTCCGCAGCCCGACGGGCCGATGATCGCCGTGATCAGGCGCTGGTAGATATCGAGATTGACGCCGTCGATGGCGCGCTGGTCGCCGTAGTAGACGGCTAGATCGCGTGCCTCGAAGACGGCCTCGCGCTCGCTCACCACGGGCAGCCGTTCTTTCTCGGTGACCTCGATCTTGGTCTTTATCGCCTCCACGCTTCTATCCTCCGAGTTTCTTACGGTAGCGAGCGAGGGCAAGCTTCGCGGCCAGGCTCGTAACGAGAACGAAGCACATCAGCGTAAAGGCAGCGGCCCAGGCCTTCGACTGGTAGGCGGGATCGGCCTGATCGGAATACGAGAAGATCACGAGCGTCAGCGACTGGAGCGGATGGAGAGGGTTCGCGTCGGCGGTGCTGCTCGTGCCGAGAGAGGTGAGGAAGAGAAGCGGCGCCGTCTCTCCGGCCACGCGCGCGATGGCGAGCGTTGTTCCGGTGAGAATGCCTCCCAGCGCCGAGGGAATGACTACCTGGACGGTCGTTCGCCAGCGGCTGACACCGAGCGCGAGGCTGGCTTCTCGCTGCGAAGAAGGGACGAGCAGAAGCACTTCCTCGGTCGCCCGAGCGATCAGGGGCAGCATGATGATCGCCAGCGCGATCGAGCCGGCAAGCGCACTCTGGCCATGAGCGGCGACGAGGATCGTGAAGACGAAGATCCCGATCACGATCGTGGGAATTCCGTTGGAGATGTCCAGCGCCATTCGGGCAACGCGTGCCAGCCGCGGAGGTGCCAGCTCGCTGACGTAGACAGCAACCAGCACGCCCAGCGGTAGCGCGATCAAGGTCGCTATACCGACCAGCACGACGCTGCCGACGATCGCGAACAGCACACCTCCACCTTTGGGATTGAACCCCTGAGCCTGGTTTTGCGTAAAGAAAGCGAGATTGAGTGAGCCGGCGCCGCGGCTGCCGACCGAGATTACGACGATGGCAAGCACTGCCACAGCGAGCAGCGCAGCGCCGGCGGCCAGAGCGCCCATGCCTTGATTGACTAGTTGGCGTCGCCGGAGACGGCCGGTCGCTTTAAGAGTGAAGGCGGGCTCGTTCATCAATCAGCGCTCAGTCCCTGGGCTTCGAACGCCCTGTCGAGAGCAATTCGCCGACGGCGAGGGCGTCGGTCGATGGGCTTTATCAGCAGCTGGGCGCCGATGTTCACGGCCAGCGAGATCACGAGCAGGATCGTCGCCAGATAGACGAGCGACGAGGTCTGCAGGTTCGTCGATGAGCCGTTGTATTGCCCGGCAATTCGCGCGGCGAGCGTATCGCTGTGGGCGAACAGTGAGAGATGTATTCCGATCTGCGAACCGATCACCATCAGGACCGCCATCGCCTCGCCCACGGCACGACCGAAGCCGAGCGCCACGGCTGCGAAGATTCCCGGGCGCGCGGCGGGGAGCAAGACGCCACGCACCATCTCCCAGCGCGTCGCGCCGAGCGCGAGCGCTCCTTCGCGCAGCTCCGGTGGCACGGTTGCGAACAGCTCCCGCGTCACACTGGCAACGATCGGCACGACCATGATCGTCAGGATCAGAATCGCCGTCAGGATGCCCGTACCTGAATGGGGGCCGCGGAAGAACGGAAGGAAGCCAAGCGTCGAGTTCAGGAACGGCTCGAGCTGATTCTGGACGAACGGTCCGAGAACGAGAATGCCCCAGAGGCCGAGAATGACGCTCGGGATCGCCGCCAGCATCTCGACTAGCGCGCCGAGTAGCGCACGTACGGGCTTCGGCGCCAGCTCGGTCAGAAAGAGTGCGATGGCGATTGCCAGCGGCGTAGCTATCGCGATTGCCAGTATCGACGTGACCGCTGTTCCAAAGATCAGCGAGAGGGCGCCGAACTGATTGTGAATGGCGTCCCACGTCTGCGATGTCACGAAGCCGAGACCGAAACGGTGGAAGGCCAGGCGCGATCCCCTTACTAGCTCGAAGGCGATCAGGCCGAGCACGGTGACCGCGAGAGCCGCCGCGGCGAAAGTGATCGCCTTGAGCGCCGGGTCGCCAATTCGGTCTAGCCTCCCGCGAGTCCGCTCGAGAACGGATTTCTTATCCACGTTTGAAGTCTCCACCGCGAGTTCAGCCTAGATGCGCGAGATGGAGCTCGGGACTTCGATTCACCACGTTGTAACCACATCGCCACCACCTTCTTGCCCACGAGTGGGAGGAACGCAGGCAGGCTCGCCTCGATGAACTCTGAATCGAATCAAGGAGACACAAACAGATGACCCGACGTGGGTTTCTCATCAGCACTCTCGCCATCGTGGCAACGCTCGCAGCCGGTATCAGTGCAGCGCAGGCCTCGGTGCAGCGAAGCACGGCTTCAACCCTGACCGGCGCCGGAAGCTCTTTCGTCTTCCCGCTCGTCTCGACCTGGGAGCCGGCATTCAAAAGCGCTACGGGCAACACCGTCAATTACCAGGCGATCGGGAGCGGCGCCGGAATCGCCGCCGTAACCAATCGCTCGGTCGACTTTGGCGCCAGCGACGCGCCGCTGACCCCCGACCAGGAGACCGCCTGTAACAACTGCCTGACGATTCCCTGGGCGTTCTCGGCGACCTCGATCGCGTACCGGGGGACCGGGCTTCCGGCCAATCTGCACATCACCGGTGCCGTTCTGGCCCAGATCTATCTCGGCACGATCAAGAACTGGTCGGATCCCGCGCTCAAGAAGCTGAACCCGAAAGTCAATCTTCCGGACAAGCCGATCACGCCGATCTTCCGTAGCGACGCGAGCGGCACCAGCTACAACTTCACCCAGTACCTCGCGGAGCTCGACTCGGAGTTTGCGCACAAGATAGGTGTCGGTACGCAGCCGGCCTTCTCGACCGGTGTCGGCGGCGCCAAGAGCTCCGGAGTCTCGGCCCTTTTGGCCAAGACCGACGGCGGCATCTGCTACGTGGACGTCGCCTACGCGACGACGAACCACTTCCAGGTGTTCGCGATCCAGAACCGTGCCGGCAAGTTCGTGACGCCGACACCCGGACCGATCGCAGCCACCGCCAACTTGATCACGAAGGCCAAGGCAGCCGGCGACTCACTCGTCATCGACGTCGTCGACCCGCCGAAGCCGTCGCTGCCAAAGTTCAAGCCGATCACGACGAAGAGCCCGACGCTCAAGGCCAGGATCCTCAAGCAGCAGAGAAAGCAGCTTGCGGCGGCCAAGGCGAAGAACAAGAAGCTCGTCATCGCCTACCCGATCTGCACCTTCACCTATGTGATCGCGCCGAAGGCGGCGAAGCAGGGAGCCGCGCTGAAGCAGTTCCTCAACTGGGCGCTGAAAAGTGGGCAGACCTACGGTGCGTCGCTCTACTTCGTACCGATCCCGAAGGTCGTCCAGCAAGAGTCGCTCAAGCTGGTCGGAAGAATCCAGTAGGAGTAACTTCGCTTGCCAGAAGACGGGCGTCGGCCTTACACCGGCGCCCGTTTTCGTTCTACTCAGGAAAGGTGCAGCTCACGGTCAAGCCTTCGCCTGGTGCACCGCTCGCGCTGACGCTTCCTCCGGCCGCGGCGATCACGTGCTTGACGATTGCCAGGCCGAGGCCGCTGCCCTTGCTCGCGCGTGCCTTGTCGGCTCGATAAAAGCGCTCGAACAGCCGGGGAAGATGCTCAGCATCGACGCCGGCGCCATTGTCGCTGACTGTCAGTTCGAGCCCGCCGGAGCTCGACTTAGCCACCGAGAGCTTGCAGCTCGCGCCCACGCCCGCGTAGCGAATCGCGTTCGTGACCAGGTTGCGCACGACGATCGCAAGCATGCGGGGGCGCAGGGGAAGCTCGAGCGACGGGTCGCCCTCGACACTCAGGGATACACCGGCGAGATCGGCGCGGGCATTCAACTCGGTCGCGATTTGCTCGAGAACCGGGACGGCCGGCGCGCTACCGAATGAGACGACCTCACGTCCACTCTCGAGCTCGCTCAGGAAGAGGACGTCGTTCAGGAGCTCGTCCATCTGCTCGACCTCTAGTTGCGCCTGGAGCGCGATCTGGACGGCTTCGTTCGGCTTGCGCTCGATCGCCTCGAGCAGCATGAGCAGGCGGGCCAGCGGCGTGCGCAGCTCGTGTGAGACGGCGGCCGTGAAACCTATGCGCAGCTCCTCGTAAGCCTCCTGATCGACGAGGGGTGCGACGATCAAAGTCCTCCGCTCGTCGCCCTGCCAGTATCGAACGCGGCGCGCGTTAGCCAGCTCGACCGTCTCGGGAAGCTCGCGGCCGGGCTCGAGCCCCGCGAACAACTCGCGGGCGCGGCTGCTGGCCTCCACCAGCTTCTTCTCGCCGTCGAGCACGAAGGCGACCAGCTCTCCGTACTCGAGCAGCGCCTGCGCCATGTCGATCTCCCGCCCTTTTTCGCGAGCGCCATCCGTGCTTCGGTTCCTACGCGGGAGCGGCATCACGGTGAGCGTAGCGAGTGAGGATCGCTCCAGGACGGAACGTGAATGTAACCAAGCTGGTACCCACGGCTCGCCGTGGCCAGGCTAGGTTCAGGTCATGAACGAAAAACTGAAGAGACAGAGCGTCTTTCCGAGACGCGAGCGCGATCGAGTCTGCGCTGGTTGCGGATATGGGATCGCGGCAAGCAAATCGCCCGAGCGCTGCCCGATGTGCGGGGCGAATCGTTGGCAGGTATCCCAGCTGAGGAGGGCTGCATGAACGTCTGGTGCCTCCCAATCAGAGATCCCCAGAGAACGCGGTGCGAGATCTGCGGGCGCGAGGTCGAGCAACTCGCTCGCTCGGGCCGGCTCACGCGGATCTGCCGCTCGTGCCTCACTCGCACGCCCGAGAAACGGGCGGCTTGATCGCCATCCGGCCCCTCGCAGCGAGCCCGGATACTGCCGTCGGCAACCACCTCGGATCGGCGGCAGTTGGGCCGGCGGTTACGGTCACTATCACCCTGCTCCGTTCGCCCCGACATCGATCGTTCACCAGATCGTTACAGCCGCTCAACCCCAAACACACCCGCCGAGCAGTACCGTTCGAGGCATGACGAAGGTCCTGATCGTCGAGGATGACGAGCTTCTGGGCCGCGGGATGGCCGAAGCGCTCACCGAAAACGGCTTCGATCCGATTCTGGTGACGAAGGGCGACGTCGCGCTGGCGCGCCTGCGCTACGGGGCGCCCGATGTGTGCGTGCTCGACCTGATGCTTCCCGGACTGGACGGCTGGCGCCTGATCGAGCTGGCGCGAGCCGAGGGAATCGGAACGCCCATCGTGGTCGCCAGCGCCCGCGGCAGCGAGCACGACCGTATCCACGCACTGGAGATCGGAGCCGACGACTACCTGGTCAAGCCCATCTCGATGAAAGAGCTGGTGGCTCGCGTTCGCGCCGCCGCCCGCCGCGGGCACAGCGCGCTGCCGCGTCAGGACGGAGAGGCGCTCGAGCTCGAAGAGCTGCGCATCGACCCCCGCGAGGTTCAGGCCTACGTGGACGGGGTCAACGCCGAGCTCACTCCCACCGAGTTCAAGCTGCTCTACGCGCTCGCCCTCGACGCCGGGCGAGTCGTTACCCGCGACGAGCTGCTGCAGAAGATCTGGGGTCGCCGCCGCTCCTTCCGCGATCGGACGGTCGACGTCTGCGTGAAGCGCTTGCGCGACAAGATCGACCGGCGCGCCTCCCGCCACACCTTCATTCAGACGCGCTTCGGAGTCGGCTACAAGCTCGACCCGATAGCCAAGGACTCCGTCGCCGAGCCGAGCCAGCTCGCGCGCGGAGACGCGGGCGAGCCCGAGAGCTAGAGAGGCGTTTCGTCGCCCGAGACGGCCGGGCGCGGCCGTGCTTTCATCAACAGCGGTCCCGCGGAGAGCCGGTGCTCAACTCGAGCGCAGAACGCCGCGCTTCGCCGTTCTCGAGGATGAAAGCGCTGGTAATCGACTTTTCTGTGCACGTCGCCGGAATATCGGCGCTTGTCGATAACTAGTGCACGAAGCTGGGTACGAAGCTGTGGATTCTGTGGATCAACTCGCGCCGAGGCGGCCACGACCCGCGAGGCTCGGATCCATCAATTCGTCAGGAGGCAAAGACGCCGTGCGATCGGAAGCGATCGCGGCGATCGCGGCGGAGATCCTTGCCGCTCATCTTTTTCAGCTCGTCCAGTGTCGCGCGGAGCGACGAGCCGAGCAGTTTCGCCGCCTCGTCGTAATCGCTGTGTGCGCCGTTTTTCGGCTCGGGAATGATGCTGTCGATCACGCCCAGCTCGAGGCAGTGAACCGCGTCGGGCCTGAAGGCGGCCGCGGCCTTGCGCGCCTGACCGGCGTCGCGCCAGAGAATCGAGGCGCAGCCCTCAGGGGAGATCACCGAGTAGATCGCGAACTGCTGCATGAGCACGCGGTTGGCCAGAGCAAAGGCGATCGCGCCGCCCGAGCCACCCTCTCCGATCACGCAGGCCACCGCCGGCACCGTGAGGCGCGCCATCGCCGCCTGCGAGGCCGCCAGGGCACCGCCCTGACCGTGCTGCTCGGCCGCAACGCCCGGATAGGCGCCGGGAGTGTCCACGAATGTGATCACCGGGAAGCCGTGGCGATTGGCGATATCCATCACCCGCATGGCTTTCCGGTAGCCCTCGGGGTTCGACATGCCGAAATTCCTCTTCACCCTCTGCACGGCGTCGCCGCGGCCCTTCTGGTGGCCGATGACCGCCACCGTGCGGCCGGCGAAGCTGCCCAGGCCCGAGACGACGGCGGGATCGTCCATGCGGGCTCTATCGCCGTGCAGTTCGATCCAGTCGCCGATCAGGCGCTCGATATAGTCGAGCGTATAGGGACGCTCGGGATGGCGCGCGAACTCGACCGAGCGCCAGATCTCGTCTTCATCGCGCTCGTCGCCGCTGTCCATCTTCTCCAGCTGCTGCTCGATCCGGCGCACCTCGTCCGAGATGCCGGCGCCCGGCAAATGCAGCCGCTTTAGCTTGGCCAGCCGGTCGCGGAGCTTCAGCTCTAGCTCACCCGACATGGCCGAACAACCTTAGTAGCTTGGCAAGAGTCGGCTTGAGCTCGCGTCGCCGGACGATCGCGTCGAGGTGCCCGAAGCGGAAATTCGACTCGGCGAGTCCGAAATCGTCGGGAAGATCCTCGCGCACCGTTTGCTGCACGACGCGCGGGCCGGTGAAGCACATCAGCGTGCCCGGCTCGGCGATTGTGATGTCGCCAAGGGTGGCGAAGCTGGCCAGCAGGCCCGCGGTGGTGGGGTGAGTGAGCACGCTGATGAAGGGGATGCCCGCGTCGCGCATGTTCTCCACCGCGCAGACCGTTTTCGGGACCTGCATCAGCGAGAGAATTCCCTCCTGCATCCGCGCGCCGCCCGAGGCATTCACCGAGATGAGCGGAACCTTGCGCTCGATCGCTCGCTCGCAAGCTCGAACGAACTTCTCGCCCACGACGCTTCCCATCGAGCCCGCCATGAAGGAGAAGTCCATGACCGTGAGCTGAAAATCGAGACCTTCGATCTTTCCCTGGCCCATCAGCATCGCGTCGCCGAGACCCGTCTTCAGCTCTGCTTCGGCAATCCGCTCCTTGTAGGAGCGAAGGTCGAAGAAGCCGAGCGGGTCGGCCGAGCGAAGATCGGCAGCCTCTTCGATGAAGCTGCCGTCGTCGAGCAGCTGCTCGATCCGCTCGAGCGCGCCAACCGGGAAGTGGTAGTCGCACTGGGCGCAGACGCGCAGATTCGCCGCCAGCTCGTCGTCGCGGTAGTGCGAGTTGCACTTGGGGCAGGTGTTGGGATGCTTCTTCGAGCCCCCGGGTTCGGGCGGCGAGTTCTTGTGCTCGATTGAGACGTCTATTCGACCGGCCATAAGCTCGTTTCAGAACGATGCACCCTGCCGCCGACAGGGGTCAGGCGGTGGCGTGCTTCGTATCGGGATCAGTTCCATGAAGCCTCGGAAGTCTAGCCCTCACTTTGCTTCGACGGTGGGCGCTCCCGCCTCAATCCTCGAACCGCCGCAGCACGATCGACGCGTTGTGACCGCCGAACCCGAAGGAGTTCGACACGGCCACGCGCACGTCGGCTTTGCGCGCCTCGTTCGGGATGTAGTCGAGATCGCAGTCCGGATCAGCGTTTTCCTGATTGATCGTGGGTGGAAGCATGCCGTCCCGTATCGCCAGGATCGAGAAGATCGCTTCGACCGCACCCGCGCCACCGAGACAGTGCCCGGTTGCCCCCTTGGTCGAAGACACGGGCGTCCGGTAAGCGTTTTCCTCGCCCAGCGCAAGCTTGATCACCTTCGTCTCGCTTGCGTCGCCAAGCGGCGTCGAGGTTCCGTGTGCGTTGATGTAGTCGACCTCGGACGGGTCGATTGCCGCGTCGGCGAAGGCCATCTTCATCGCCCGCGCCGGGTTCTCGCCCACGGGGTCGGGCTCGGTGATGTGCAGCGCGTCCGAGGACAGGCCGTAGCCGCCGACCTCGGCGTAGATCTTGGCGCCGCGCGCTCTCGCATGCTCCAGCTCCTCGAGCACGAGCACGGCTCCTCCCTCGCCCATCACGAAGCCGTCGCGGTCGCGGTCGAACGGTCGGCTCGCACCCTTCGGGTCGTCGTTTCGGCGCGAGATTGCGCGCATGGCGGCGAAGCCGCCGATTCCAACCGGAGTGATCCCGGCCTCGGCGCCGCCGGCGAGCATCACGTCGGCGCGTCCGAGCCGAATCGAGTCGGTGGCATCGCCGATCGCCATGTTCGACGCGGCGCAGGCGGCGCATTCCGCCAGCAGCGGGCCGCGAGTCCCGAGCTCCATCGAGACCCAGGCCGCGCCCATGTTGGGAATGATCGAGGGGATCGAGAACGGGCTGACGCGATCGACGCCGCGGTTGAACAGCGTCAGCGTGCAGTCCTGGAAGGAGAGGAGACCGCCGATGCCGGTGGCGATCGCCGCGCCGATGCGATCACGCTCCTTGGCGATGTCGAGACCGGAGTCGGCCTCGGCTTGCCGAGCCGCCGCGAGCGCCATCAGCGCAAAGCGATCCATTCGCCGCGTCTGTTTGCGGTCGATCCACACGGTGGGATCGAAGTCCTTCAGCTCGCAACCGAAATTGACCGCGTATCCGGTCGTGTCGAAAAGCGTGATCGGCGCGGCGCCGGACTCGCCGGCGAGCAGGTTGCGCCAGGCGGTCTCCATATCGTTGCCCAGCGAGTTGACCAGGCCCAGCCCGGTGATGACGACTCTCTTGCGCTCGTTCTTGGTCATCACATCGCCATCCCGCCGTCGACGACGAGTACCTCGCCGGTGATGTACGCCGCCTCGTCCGAGCAGAGGAAGTGCACCGCGCGGGCGATGTCCTCGGGCTGACCGAAACGGCCGAGCGACGTGGCCTCGAGCATCTTCGTCTTGACCTCGTCGGGCAGGACGTCCGTCAGGCGCGTCTCGATGTACCCGGGCGCGACCGCGTTTACCCGAACGCCGCGAGTCCCGGCTTCACGCGCGAGCGACTTGGTGAAGCCGACGATGCCGGCCTTGGAAGCCGCGTAGTTGGTCTGGCCGAAATTCCCGTGCAGCCCGACGACGCTGGAGAGGTTGACGATCGCGCCCGAGCGGCGCTTCATCATGCCGCGGATCGCCGCGTGGCACATCAGATAGACGCTGGTGAGATTGACGTCGATGACCGCCCGCCAGTCTTCCTCCGACATGCGTGCCAGTAGTCCGTCGCGAGTGATGCCGGCGTTGTTGATCAGGATGTCGATGTCACCGGCCTCGGCGATCAGCTTCTCGACGTCGTCGGCCTTCGTGACGTCGGCGTAGAGCGCCTGCCCACCGACCTCGCGCGCCACCTCTTCGTTCTCGCTCGTACCGGGGAGGTCGCAGCAGAGAACTTCCGCGCCCGCGCCCTTGAGCTGGGCGGCGATCGCGCGACCGATGCCGCGCGCGGCTCCCGTGATCAGCGCCCGCTTTCCCTCCAGCGAAGCGTATGCCTCAGGCAACCGACAGCACCTCCTCGACCTTCTTGAGCGTGGCCAGGCTGTTGACCGAGATCGTCTCGACGCTGCGGTCGATGCGCTTGACCAGGCCCGAAAGCACGTTGCCGGGGCCAACCTCGACGAAGGTGCGCACGCCGTTTGAGATCAGACCTCTGGTCGCCTGGGTGAATCGCACCGGCGCCGTTAGTTGATCGACGAGAAGCCCTGCGAGCTTCTGGCGATTCTCGATCTGCGCGCTGACGGTCGACATGAAGGCGATCTGGAGTTCGCCGAAGCGTGCTCGCTCGATCACCGGGCGGAAGCGCTCGGCCGCCCGCGCCACCAGCGGGCTGTGGAACGCGCCCGAGATCGGCAGTCGGACCGTTCGCCTGGCGCCCTCTCGCTGAGCCTCTTCACAGCACTCGTCCACTGCGTCGGTCTGTCCCGAGATGACGACTTGGCCGGGGCAGTTGTAGTTAGCGGGCCAGACGCAATGAATCTCGCGGCAAAGCTCCTCGACTACCTCGTCCTCGAGCCCGAGGATCGCCGCCATCGCGCCGGGGTTCTCCCTGGCGACCTCGGCCATCGCCAGCCCGCGCTCGCGCACGAGTCCGATCGCCTCCGCCGGGTCGAGTGCCCCTCCGGCCGCCAGCGCCGCGAACTCTCCAACCGAGTGGCCGACCACGTAATCGGGCTTGAAGCCAAGCGCCTCGATCGCCGCCAAGATGCCCAAACTCGTAGCCAGCAGCGCCGGCTGCTGAATCGACGTGTCAACCAGATCTTCTACGGGGCCCGCGAAGCAGAGCGTGCGCAGGTCGAGGCCGCAGCTCTCGCTTCCGCGTTCGTACACCGCCATCGCCTCGGGTACCGCTTCGGCGATCTCACGGCCCATTCCGGCTTCGATCGATCCCTGGCCGGGGAAGCAGAAGGCAACCTTCCCTTTCGTTCGGCCCTGTTCGTCAGTACTCATTTGTTTCTCCCTTCCGTCCACGTGATCACGCTCGAGCCCCAGGTCAGCCCCGCGCCCATTCCAGTCATGAGCACGAGCGTTCCGTCCGCCAGTCGTCCTTCTTCCCGTGCTTCGCATAGTGCGAGTGGAATCGAGGCCGACGAGGTGTTGCCATAGCGATCGACGTTGACGAAAACGCGCTCCTTTTCGACTCCCAGTTTTTTTGCGGCGTGTTCGATGATACGAAGGTTTGCCTGATGCGGAACGTAGAGGTCGATGTCCTCGATGCTTCTCCCCAAGACGTCTAGCACGGCGTGAGCCGAGCTGGGCAGCACCCTGGTCGCGAATTTGTACACCTCGCGCCCGTTCATCTTCACATAGTGCTCGCGCTCCGCAATCGTTTCTGCGCTGGCCGGGCGGCGCGAGCCGCCGGCAGGCATGAACAACTCCATTCCGCCAGCGCCGTCCGCACCTAGATCAAAGGCGTGAAAACCGCCACCGGCGACCTCTTCGAGCACCACCGCGCCGGCGCCGTCGCCGAAGAGAACGCAGGTCGCGCGATCATCCCAATCGACTACGCGCGAAAGCGTGTCGGCGCCGACCACGAGCACCCGGCGCGCAAGGCCGGCCGAGATTGCCCCGAAGCCCTGGGTGAGCGCGTAGACAAAGCCTGTGCATCCCGCCGAAAGATCGTAGGCGGCCGCGCTACCCGCGCCGAGACGGCTGGCAAGAATCGCGGCGGTAGAGGGAAAGAGCATGTCCGCCGTGATCGTGGCCACGATGATCAGATCGATCTCCGAGCCCTTGACGCCCGCATCGGCGAGAGCCGCTTCGGCAGCGGGAAGACACAGGTCGGAGGTCGCTTCGTGCGCCGCGGCGATGCGGCGCTCCCTGATACCGGTGCGCGCTTGGATCCACTCGTCGCTCGTGTCCACCATCTTTGCGAGCTCGTCGTTCGTGAGCACGCGCTCGGGCGCGTAGCAACCGAGCCCCGTGATCGAGACCGGCCTTCCTGAGCAGACGCCTATCACTGCTCCACCGCGAAGGTCAGCGTGCCGCGGACAGCAAGCTGCCCGTCGACCGTGGCCTTGACCTTGCCTTTCCCAACCGGACCTCGCACGGCCTCGATCTCGCATACATACTCGAGCGTGTCGCCGGGCTCGACCAGGCGCTTGAAGCGGATACCGTCGATGCCGCCGAAGAGCACCATCTTGCCCTCGTTCCCCTCGACCGTCAGGACGGCCACGGCGCCCGTTTGAGCGAGGCCCTCGACCATCAGCACGCCGGGCATGATCGGCCTGCCCGGGAAGTGGCCGGCGAGGAACCACTCGTCGCCGCGCACGGTCTTGCGCGCCACAGCCCGCTTGCCGGGCTCGAGCTCGACCACCTCGTCGATGAGCAGAAACGGGTCGCGGTGCGGCAGTATCGCCTCTATCTCCGCAATTCCCAGTGGAAGTGTCAGCGTCATGCGGCCGCCTCCTTTGCGAGGCGTTCGCGAAGGCGCTTGCGAGCACGATGCGCGTAGCACTTGGCGGTGCCGACCGGCATTCGCGCCGCACCGGCGATCTGCTCGAACGAGAAACCGAGAGCGTCCTTGAGCACCACAACACGAGCCTGCTCGACGGGCAGCTCGCTCAAGTGGCCCGACAGCTCGGCGCGCAGCTCGGCGCCCAGCGTCTCGGCAACGGGATCGCCGTCTCGGGCGTGTTCCAGCTCGAACTCATCCGGCAGCGGGGCGGCGCGGCGTAAACCCTCGCGAGCGGCGGTGTCGTGGCAGGTGTTGACCACCAGCCGATGCAGCCAGGTCGCGAACTGCGCGTCGCCTCGATATTGCCCGATCCTCTGACAGAGCTTGAGCAACGAATCCTGCGCCGCGTCCTGGGCGTCGCGCTGGTCGGACAGCTCGCGTCGCGCGATCCGTCCGACCCTCTCTGCGTAGCGCTCGCAAAGCGCCTCGAGCGCCTTCTGGTCGCCGTCTTTCGCGCGCTTGATCAAGATCGGATCGCTGAGCCTTTCGTAACGGATTATCGAGTCGACCCGGAGTGGGCTACTGATTCGACGGCGATCGGCTCTCTGGGGTTTCACGGCTGAACTAGTGTAGAGATCGTGGCGATAACGCTCGCACCTCTAGCCGTCAGGCCGCGCCTGCGCGGACGCTTCGGCGCGCCTCTCTATCTGTACGCCGAGCGCTGTTCCTCCACCCAGGATCTGCTTCCGCCGGACGCACCCGAGGGCGCGCTTGCGCTGGCCGAGGAGCAGACGCGCGGAAGAGGACGGAGGGGGCGCGATTGGCGAGGAGCGGCGGGGAAAGGACTGCTCTTCTCGCTGTGCTTGCGGCCGCAGGTTGCCACAGCCCGGCTTGCCTCCTTCACGCCCGTCGCCGCCGAGGCGATCGTCCAGGCAATCGCCTCGTTCGACGGCCAAGCTACCGTCAAGCCTCCGAACGACGTCTTGCTCGCAGGAAAGAAGGTCGCCGGGATCCTCGCCGAGGCAAGTGCGGGCCGCGTCGTGCTCGGAGTCGGCGTCAACGTCGAGCAGGGGGCCGGCGACCTACCCGCGCGCCCGGTCTTTCCGGCCAGCTCACTGGCCCTCGAGCTCGGTCGCCCGATCGACCGCGTCGAACTGCTCATTTGCATCCTCGCGCAGCTCGAGCGTCACTATCGGATCTGGCTGGCCGAGGTAGCAATTTGAGCGGCTTTTGTGCCGCCGCCCGGCTTCGCTACGCTGCCTTGACGCGATGACGACTGAAGCCGGAACGCACGACAGCGCGCAGCGAATCCTCAGCGATCCGCTTTCTGGACGCGAGGTGATCTTCGCGCCCTCGCGCACGCTGCGGCCGGGGCACTTCGAGACCCGGCGAGAGCCCGAGGCGCCCGACGAGGCGGAAAGGTGTCCTTTCTGCGAAGGACGTGAGCAACAAACGCCGCCCGAGCTCTTTGCGCTCGGCGCCGCGAAGGGGCGCGAGCCCGACACACCGGGCTGGAAGGTGCGCGTCGTGCCCAACCTCTATCCCGCCTTCGCGCGGCAGCAGGTCGTCGTGCACACGCCGACTCACATTCGCTCGCTGGCCGACGTTTCCGACGAGCAACTCGTCCTGATCGCCGAATCCTGGGCGGAGGCGGCCGAGAGAGCCTGGGCGAAGGGTTTTGATCATCTCCTCGCCGTGGTCAACGAGGGAAAGGCGTCCGGGGCCTCCCTGCCGCATTCGCATTCCCAGCTCGTCTGGCTCGAGCAGGCGCCGCCCGAGGTCGCAGCCGAGGCGCCGCGGTTGCGGCGAGACAGCTGCGCGCTTTGCGCCCTACTGCACGATCTCGATCCGGCCTTGAAGCTGGCCGAGCGCAGGCTCGGCGACCGTACCGTCTCTCTCGCCGTAGTGCCGACCGGCAGGGCGCCCTACGAGTTGCTGATCGCGCCCGATGATCACCAGCCCGATGCGTTCGGTAGTAGCGAGCTGCTTGGCGCGGCGCTGGCGCTGGCGGCCGAGGGAGTACGGCGGCTGAACGCGGTCGAAGGTCCTTCGCCCTTCAATATCTGGCTGCACAACTTCCAGCAAGACGGCCACTGGCACCTGGAGTTGGTGCCGCGGCTCACCGTTTTCGCCGGCATCGAGCTCGGCGCCGGCATCTACATCAACACGCTGCCGCCCGAAGAAGCCGCCGCTCGCTTACGCGAAGCACTACCGAAGAGCCGATCCCGATAGGGATCCGCTCCTAGTTCTCGGGCTCGGGCTCGGGCTCGGGCTCGAACCCGCCCTCGATCTCTTCGCCGGCTTCCTCCGACTCGACCACCGGCGCCAGGCTCGATACGTACTCCTCATCGCCGCGCAGGCGCATCACGGTCACGCCCTGAGTCGACCGACCCATGCGCCGGATACCCTCGACTGGGATCTTGATCATCGTGCCTTCGTTCGAGATCAGCATCACCTGGTAGCCGTCCCGAACGACCTTGGCTCCGACCAGGCGGCCGCGCGCCTCAGTGAGCTGAATCGTCTTCACGCCCAGGCCGCCGCGCCCCTTGACGGGATAGTCGGCGATGCGGGTGCGCTTTCCGTAGCCGTTCTCCGTCACGACCAGCAGGTCCATGTCGTCGTGGGCGATTGCGATCGCGATCACCTCGTCGCCGGCTCGTAGACGCATTCCTTGGACGCCCGAGGTCGGTCGGCCCATGGGGCGCGCGTTGGTCTCGTGGAAGCGAATTGCCTGCCCCTTGCGCGAAACGAGCAGGATGTCCTCGCTCCCCGTGGAGTGCCTTACGCCGACCAGTTCGTCGTCCTCACGCAGCTTTATAGCGATGATCCCGTCGGCCTTTAGCGGTGTGTTGTAATCGGCGAAGCGCGTCTTCTTGACGAGGCCGTTTCGCGTGGCGAAGACGAGGTACTCGGCTTCCTTGAACTCACGCGTCTGGATTACGGCGCGCACCTTCTCGTCCTGGCGGAAGGGAAGGAGATTGACTATCGCGCGCCCTTTCGACTGGCGCGAGCCGAGCGGAAGCTCATGCACCTTCAAGCGGTAGACCTTGCCCACGCTGGTGAAGAAGAGGATGTAGTCGTGCGTCGACGCCACGAAGAGGTGCTCGATGTAGTCGTCTTCCTTCAGGTCCATCCCCATCACGCCGACTCCGCCGCGGCGCTGCTCGCGGTAGGCCGTCACGGGTAGCCGCTTGATGTAGCCGGAGCGGGTGATCGCGATCACCATGTCTTCTTCCGCGATCAGGTCTTCCAGTTCGAGGTCGGTTTCACCGGCGATGATCTCGGTCCGTCGATCGTCGTGCTTGGCGTAGATCGATCGGATCTCTGTCAGTTCTTCGCGGATCAGCTCGTCTACCTTCGCCTGGTCGCCGAGAATTGACCTCAATTCCGCAATACGTTCCTGCAAATCGGCGTATTCCGCGTCAATCTTCTGGCGCTCGAGCTGGGTCAGTCTGGACAGGCGCAGATCGAGGATCGCCTGAGCTTGAACCTCCGAGAACTTGAGTTTCTTCATCAAGCCGTTGCGCGCTTCCTCGGCATCGCTCGAGGCGCGAATCAGCTCGATCACGGCATCGAGATTGTCGAGCGCGATCAGATAGCCGGCCAGGATGTGGGCTCGCCGCTCGGCCTGCCGAAGCTCGTACTTCGAGCGCCTAACGACTACCTCGCGCTGGAAGTCGAGGTACTCGCGCACCAGCTCGAGTAGCGACAGCGTGCGCGGCACTCCTCTGACCAAGGCCACGGCGTTGTAGCCGAAGGTCGTTTGTAGCGAAGTGTGCTTGAAGAGCTTGTTTAGCGCGACCTGCGGGATCGCATCTCGCTTCAGCTCGATCTGGATCCGCATTCCGGTGCGGTCGGAGTGATCCTGCAGGTCGGAGATCTCCGTCAGCACCTTCTCGTGCACGAGGTCGGCGATCTTCTTGATCACGCCTCCGTCGCCGCCCTTCTTCACGCCGTAGGGAAGCTCGGTCACCACGATTGCCGTCTTGCCGCCGCGCAGCTCCTCCACATGGGCGCGGGCCCGCATGACGACGCGCCCTCTACCCGAGCGATACGCCTCCCGGATTCCCTGCCTGCCGACGATGATTCCGCCAGTCGGAAAGTCCGGTCCCTTGACGTGCTTTAGCAACCCGTCGACCGCGAGCTCGGGCTCGTCGATCAGAGCCAGGATCGCGTCGACCACCTCGCTCAGGCGGTGCGGCGGCATGTTGGTGGCCATGCCGACCGCGATCCCGGCCGAGCCGTTGACGAGCAGGTTCGGGAAGCGGCTGGGCAGGACCGAGGGCTCACGCCGGGACTCGTCGTAGTTAGGCACGAAGTCGACGGTGTCGGCGTCGATATCGCGCAGCATCTCGGTGGCGATCTTCGCCAGCCGGCACTCGGTGTAGCGCATCGCCGCGGCCGGGTCGTCGTCAATCGAGCCGAAGTTGCCCTGGCCGTCGACCAGCGGGTAGCGCAGCGAGAAGGGCTGCGCCATGCGAACGAGGGTGTCGTAGATCGCGGAATCGCCGTGCGGATGGAAAGAGCCCATCACCTCGCCGACTACGCGCGCCGACTTCTTGTAAGGACGGTTCGGCTGCATGCCGGACTCGTGCATGCCGAAAAGCACGCGCCGGTGAACCGGTTTGAGGCCGTCGCGAACATCGGGGAGCGCACGGCTGACGATCACGCTCATCGCGTAATCGAGGTAGCTGGAGCGCATCTCCTCTTCGAGCTCGCGCGGCTCGACTCGCCCGGGGCCCAGAGCGCCTGTCTCGACTTCAGACATCGAGGAATTTCACGTCGCTGGCGTTTTGCTCGATGAACTCGCGCCTGGGCTCGACCTGGCCGCCCATTAAGGTCGTGAAGAGCTGGTCGGCGGCGGAGGCGTCCTCGACGTCGACGCGCAAGAGCAGCCGCCGAGCGGGATCCATCGTCGTCTCCCAGAGCTGCTCGGGGTTCATCTCACCCAGGCCCTTGTAGCGCGAGAGCTGGATGCCTTCCTTGGCCAGTTCGAAAGACTCGCGGCGCAGGGCGTGGAATGTCTCGGCGGTGCGCTTCTTCTTCCCCTGCGCCAGCTCGAAGGGCGGAAGCCCGAGCTCGGCGAGCTTTGCATACGCGCGGCGAGCCTCGCGAAAAGCTTGCGAGAAAAACAACTGCGTGGGGACGTTTACGCGTTGCGCCGCGCCGGTCTCCTTCTCGGTCACCTTGACCCAGGAGCCCTCGGCGTCGGCCGATTCGATCTTCAGCTCGTAACCGTTGCTGCCTAAGGCTTTGAGCGCTCCGCTGATGTCTTTCGCCGCCTCGTCTTCGAGCTCGACTAGCCGGTGCGTTACGACGAAGTCGGCGGCCGGCACACCGAAGTCGGCCCTGAGACGCCCGATCTGCCCGTCGAGCGCGCGCAGGCCTCCGGACAGCTTCTTCCAGCGCGTCTCGCTCATCTTCAGCTCGCTACCGCCACGACCATGCACTTCGATGTTCGCGATCCGCTCGCGTACGAGCAGCTCCTCGAGTTGGGCGTCTTTCACGAAGTAGAACTCGCGCCCGTCGAGCTTCACTCGATACAACGGCGGCACCGCGATGTAGACGTGCCCGTACTCGAACAGCTCCGGCATGTGCCGGTAGAGGAAGGTGAGGATCAGCGTGCGAATGTGCGCGCCGTCGACATCGGCGTCAGTCATCAAGATCACGCGGTGATAGCGAAGCTTGGCGATGTCGAACTCCTCGCCGATGTTCGTACCGAGCGCGGTAATAATCGCCTGAATCTCGACGTTGGAGAGAACCTTGTTGATGCGGTTCTTCTCGGAGTTGATGATCTTTCCGCGCAAGGGGAGAATCGCCTGGTAAGTGCGGTCGCGACCACCCTTTGCCGAGCCTCCGGCGGAGTCGCCCTCGACGATGTAGAGCTCCGCCGATTCCGGGTCGCGGATCGTGCAATCCGCCAGCTTCCCCGGTAGCGACGAGCCCTCGAGCGCGCTCTTGCGCCGCGTCAGCTCGCGCGCCTTGCGCGCAGCCTGGCGAGCGCGTGAGGCCGAGATCGTCTTCAGGATGATCTGGCGCGCGTCGTTCGGGTTCTCTTCAAGGAATTCCGCGAGCCTCTGGTTGACGGTTTGCTTGACAAGACCTTCGACCCACGGGTTGCCCAGCTTGGTCTTCGTCTGGCCCTCGAACTGGGGGTCGCGCAGCTTGACCGAGATCACCGCGGCCAGGCCCTCGCGCACGTCCTCCCCATCGAGGTTCGGCTCTTTCTCCTTCAATAGTCCTTTTTCGCGCGCGTACTTGTTCACCGTCGCGGTCAGTGCCGACTTGAAGCCCGTCAGGTGCGCGCCGCCCTCGTGCGTGTTGATGTTGTTCGCAAACGAGAAGACCGACTCGACGTAGGAGTTGTTCCACTGCATAGCTACCTCGACCGCGCCCTTGTCGCTACCGCCTTCGAAATAGACGATGTGTTTGTGAACCGGTTCCTTTGTCTGGTTCACGTAGCCGACGAAGTCCTTGATCCCACCTTCGTAGTGAAACTCGAATCTCTCCTCGGTGGTGCGCTCATCGATCAGCACGATCCTCAACCCGCGTGTGAGGAAGGCCGTCTCGCGCAGGCGCTGTACCAGTAGCTGCGTCGAGTACTCAAGCTCGTCGAAGACATCCGAATCGGGTAAGAAGGTGATCGTCGTGCCGGTGTCGGAAGCCTTGCCGACGACCTCGACCTCCCCGGCGGGGACGCCGCGCGCGAACTCCTGCCGATAAAGCTTGCCGCCACGTCGCACCTCGGCCACAAGCCACTCCGAGAGCGCATTGACCACCGAAACGCCGACCCCGTGCAGTCCGCCCGAGACCTTGTACCCCTCGCCGCCGAACTTACCGCCGGCATGCAGCTTGGTCAGCACGACTGTCAACGCCGACATGCCCTGCTCGGGCATGAGGTCGATGGGGATACCCGAGCCGAAGTCCTTTACCGTCACCGAGTTGTCTGGATTCAGGGTCACTTCGATGCGGTCGTTTCGGCCCGCGAGCGCCTCGTCGACCGAGTTGTCGACCACCTCGTAGACGAGGTGGTGCAGGCCGCGCGAGCCCGTCGAGCCGATATACATGCCGGGGCGAAGCCGGACCGGCTCGAGACCTTCGAGGACTGTGATGTCCTTCGCTGTATAGGATGTCTCAGTCATGAAAAAAGCCCTGCAAATAGCCTGCTTGCGGGCTTATCGTAGTCTATCAGAAAGAGCGGTCGGAAGTGGGCCTAAGGTGCGCCTTTTCGGCAGTTTTGAGCAAGGCTCGCCGCCGCCGCCCGGGCAACCAGCGCGCGCAGCTCTTCGTCGTCGATAACAGCCGCCAGCTTTTCGCCTTGCTCGCGCTCTCGCGCGGTCGTCGTAGGCTCCTTCGATGCGAGCGGTGCGTCGGCCTCTCGACCCTTCCCGGGCACGGGCCCGGGCACGAAGCGAAGCTCGCTCGGGCATTCCCCACCCAGCTCCTGCTCGAGCTTGGCGAGGATCTGAGGCGCTAGGTGCTTCAGCTCGAATGCCCACGTCGCGGAACTCGTGTTGACCTGCAGCACTCCCTTGCGGTTCAGCCGCGCCGGCCAGGCGTTCGCGGCAATCGTCTCACCGACCATTTGCGGCCAGATTCGAACCAGCTCGCTCGCGGCCGGAAGACCGACTCGTTTGGCTACCTTTCTGATCTCTCTCTCGAGCCTCTCCATCACGCTGTCCTCGCGGTTCCCTCGTTTACCAATATGACCTGATCCGCCCGCGCGGGCAAAGCGCTGTCGCTGGTGGCGGTAACGATCGTTTGCCCGAGCCCGCGCAGGCGCCCGATCAGGGCCTCGCGCCGGCCCACATCGAGTTCCGAAAGCACGTCGTCGAGCAACAGGAGCGGGGCGCCGGTGTCCCGCTCGGTCAGCAGCTCTGCTTCGGCGAGTAGAAGCGCCAGTACCGCCGTCCGCTGCTCTCCCTGCGAGCCGAACGAACGGAGCTCGAGCCCCTTGGCCAGAACGACGACCTCGTCCAGATGTGGGCCGGCGCTCGTCGTTCCCCGTTCCAGGTCGCGCGCCAGCCGGCGCTCGAGCGACTCCAAAGTGAGCGGCTCGGCCGAGTACTCGAGCTTGCAATCCGGCAGCCCGAGCGCCTCTCCGACGTCCGCGAAACGCGGCGAAAGCAGCTCGATCGAGCGCAAGCGGGCCGCCTGGAGCGACGATCCGAGCGTCACCACCTGCTCGTTCCAGGGCGCGAGCGCCTCCTTGCTCGAGAAGCCGAGACCGATTTTCCGCAGGCAGGCGTTCCGCTGGCCCAACGCTTCACCGTAAGTGCGCGGGAGGTTCGCTCGAGTGGGAAGAAGCCGCGTCAGCGTCCGGTCGACGTAGGCCCGGCGCACCGCCGGCCCACCTTTGATCACCACCAGCCGGTCGGGCGTGAAGACCAGCGTCGGAAGTTCGCTCCTCAGCTGGTCGGTCGCCGACAGTGGGGCACCGTTCAGACGCGCCCGCTTGCTTTCACCGCGGATTATCGTCACCTCTACGGCGGCGTTCCCTCCGCGCCGCTCGGCCCGAAGTGCAACGCGAGCCCCATCGCAACCAAAGCGAATCAGCTGAGCATCGGCTCTCGTTCGCGGCGAGAAGGCTTGAGTGCCGACGTGCACGGCCTCGACCAGGTTCGTCTTCCCGGCTCCGTTCGGTCCCGCGACCAGCACGAGACCGCCCTCCAGCTCCAGCTCGAGGCGCTCGTACGAGCGGAAGTCGCGCAGAGTGATCTCGCGAACTGTAAGGCCTCGACTCAAAACGAAGCACTCCACCGACCGGCCGCGCTCGGAGGCGAGCTGCGTTGTCCTCGGCCTCGCCCGTAGCTTCGGCTACGAACGAGGCGCTGCGTCCTAGCATCGCATCCACCGATCACGCCCGGTCGGTGGGTCGTCATTTTGGACGAGGCCCCTCAGCCCGCGAGGCGGATCGGCATGATCAGGTACCAGAAGCTGTCGCCCTCCGCGCGAAGGAGTCCGGGGCGGATCGGGTTGATCAGGTTCAGCTCGATCTCGTCGCCGATCACAGACTCGATTCCCTCGCGCAAGAACTCCGCGTTGAACCCGATCTCGATCGGAACGCCGCTGAAGGCGACCGGCAGCGTCTCGCTTGCTTCGCCGACATCCTGCGTCTGCGCCGAGACAGTCATCAGGCCTGCGTCGAAGTGAAGTCTGATCGGGCTAGTTCGCTGCGCCATCACCGCGACACGGCGCACGACGTCGAGGAACTCCAGCCGCGCCAGCTTTACCGTGTGCTCGAAGGCTTCGGGAAGGAGCTGGCGATGATTCGGGAATTGCCCGTCTATTCGCCGCGTGCTCAGCGTCGTGTCTCCGAGCGAGAAGATGGCGTGGTTGTCGTGAATCGCCAACTCGAGCTCGCTACCGGTGGCGGGAATGCGTGCTAGCTCGGCGATGGCGCGAGCCGGAACGATTGCCTCAAGCTCCGGCGTGTCGCCGGCGAGCTCCGTCTCCCTTACGGCAAGGCGATAGGAGTCGGTCGCAGCCATGGTCAGCTTGCGTGTCGACGCAGCCGAGCCTTTCTCGAACTGCACGAGAATCCCCGTCAGCACCGGCCGTGACTCGTCACGCGATGCGGCGCGGGCTACGCGCCCGGCGGTTTCGAGGAACGCCTCGCGGTTCACCTTGAAGACGCCTTCGGAGGTCATCTCGGGTAGGCGTGGGAAATCCTCCGTCGTCGAGACGTTAAGGCGGTAAGACGCGCTGCCGCAAGAGAGGCTGACCATCCTCGAGCCGCTCGTCTGCTCGATCGTGACTTCGCTTTCGCCGCTCGGAAGTGAGCGGCAAGCATCCACGAATACTTTCCCAGGGACGACGCTCGCTCCCTCTCCTTCGATCTCCGCCTCAAACGACGAAATTATCGAAAGCTCCATATCAGTTGCGGCGAGACGAACTCGTCCGTTCTCAGCCGTAACAAGAACTCCGGCCAGAACCTGGACTGAGCTACGCGACGAGACAGCGCGCGCAACCATCGACGCGGTTTCGACAAGACGCTCTCTCGAGCAGCGGAGTTTTATACCGGAAGTGAGGCTCGTATCTGTTTCAATCATTAGAGATATTTCCTCGTAGTCGTAATAGAGCTTGTTAGGAGCGAGGAAACCACCCTCAATCCCGCGTCAAAAGTGAGGTTTCGTTGAGGACGACGGCTGGGGAGAAGTAAAGCAGAACAGGAAGAGTGCGGGCACGTCGCACCAAAGTGTCCAAAGTGTCCACATTCGTCCACCGGCGATCCACAGCTAACGCACCTGCTTGATGCGAGCCGTGAGTTCTTGAACGAGGTTGTAGACCGAACGATCTTCCTTGATCAGGCGCGCGATCTTCGACGTCGCATGAATAACCGTGGTGTGGTCGCGACCGCCGAACTCCTTGCCAATCTTCGGAAGAGAAGAATCCGTTAGCTCGCGCGAGAGGTACATAGCCACCTGGCGGGGATAGACGATGTTCTGCGAACGCCTGTCGCTACAGAGCTCGGTGAGAGACAGGCCGAAGCGACCCGCCACCTCTTCTTGAATGTGATGGATGCTCACCTCCGCCGCCTCGGGAGGGAAGACGTCCTTCAAAACCTCCTGAGCCAGTTCAACGGTCATCAGGCGCCCCGTCAGCGAGGAGAAGGCGACTACCCTCGTCAGCGCACCCTCGAGCTCGCGGATGTTCGACGAGATCAGACTGGCGATGAAGGTTAGAACCTGAGGGTCGGGAACGTGGATGCCTTCGGTGTGGACCTTCTTACGCAGGATTGCGATCCGCGTCTCGAGGTCGGGCGGCTGGATGTCGGTGATGAGCCCCCACTCGAAGCGCGAGCGCAGGCGGGGCTCGAGCGTCGCCAGCTCGCGAGGCGGCCGGTCGGATGAGAGTACGACCTGACTACCGGCTTCGAAAAGTGCATTGAAGGTATGGAAGAACTCCTCCTGGATCCGCTCCTTACCCTCGAAGAACTGAAGATCGTCGACGAGTAGCACGTCGTAGTGGCGGTAGCGCTGCTTGAAGCTGTCGATGCGCTTGTCCCGCAGCGAGTCGATGAAGTCGTTCATGAAACTCTCGCTGGTGACGTAGAAGACGCTCGAGTTGCGCGAGTGCTGGGAGACGTAGTGTGCGATCGCGTGCAGAAGATGGGTCTTTCCGAGCCCCGTGCCGCCGTAGATGAAAAGCGGGTTGTATGCGCGGGCGGGCCGCTCGGCGACCGCGAGGGCGGCAGCATGCGCGAAACGATTCGAGGAGCCGATGATGAACAGATCGAAGGTGTACTTGGGATTGACGCCCGTCGGCGAGGTGCGAACCTCGCTTCGCTCCACCTCTTCGCGGGCGGGCTCGGGCGGCGCCGACTCGGCCACGAGCGCCTCGAGAGGGTCCATCACCGAAAGCAGAACGCCGCACTCGTGCCCGACCAGATCCTTCACCGTGGCGCGGAGAAGATCGAGGAAATGCCCCTCGATCCACTCGCGAGTGAACTCGTTCGGAACCGCGACGACGAAGAAGTCATCGTTCAGCTCGCTTCCTCCGGCGGATCCGAACCAGGTCTGGAAGGTGGCTTCGCTCAAGGCTTCGCGCAGGCGCTCAGCGACCGCGGCCCAGAGACTCTCGGCGTTGTCCAGGAGTGATGATTCCACTTGTTGACCGTCCATCCGCCGTCGAAGGCGGAGGTGCGAGCATATCAGCGTCGCGGCGGCCTAACAACGGGCGTTTATCCACAGCCAAACGATCGGAAATGGCGCCGTTTTGCAGGCATATTGGCGCGTCCACACTGTAATCCACAGGTGTGGAGAACGAGCCTGAGGACCATCCCATATAGACCCCGATGCGGGCATAAAGGCGATTGCGGGACAGACGGACAGACTGTGGATAACTTCTATCTCGCGGGCCTCGTCTATACTGGCGCTCGCCCGCAGAACGGGCTCTGACCTCTAGGATCTGCAAGACCGTGAAGCGCACCTACCAACCAAACGTACGCCGCCGGAAGCGTAAGCACGGCTTTCGCGCACGGATGAAGACGCGGGCCGGTCGCGTGGTCCTGAAGCGCCGGCGGGCTCGTGGTCGCAAGCGGTTATCCGCTTAGTCCGGGCGAGGCGCGCAAGGTGGAACGCCGGCACCGTCTCTCGCGCTCGCGTGATTTCGACAATGTCTACCGCCATGGCCGCTCGACCTCGACTCGCTTCTTCACGCTGCACGCCTTTCCGCGCGAGGACGCAAACAGTGAGCCGCGCCTGGGGCTGGCCATACCGAGAAGCGTCGGTTCGGCCGTCAAGCGCAACAGGCTCAAGCGCATGCTGCGAGAGGTGTGGCCGTTGAACGATCGCAAAGCGGGTTTCGACTATGTGCTGGCCGCGCGCCCCGGCTTGGTCGAGGCTGCGGAGTCGCATGACTTCGACTGGCTCGGCGAGCGCGTTGACGAAGTGATGGAAAAGGCGGGCTCGTGAAGTATCCGGCGATCGCACTCGTCTATCTGTACCGCTACACGCTCGGGCTGCTCTTTCCGGCGAGCTGCAAGTACTACCCGTCCTGCTCGAGCTACGCGATCGGAGTGCTCAAGCGCTACGGCCTCATTCGCGGGACACTCTTGACCGCTTGGCGGCTTTTGCGCTGTAACCCGTGGAGTGCGGGCGGCGTGGACATGCCGGAAGACGCGCGCTTGTTCGGGCGGCCTTGCAGCCACCTACATCGAGGACAACCGGCGTGAACTCGCTAATCGTTTCCAGCGCGCTCAGCGGGATTCTCAACCCGCTTAAGGATCTTTTCCGCTTCATCCTCGAATGGCTGCACTACAGCGCCCATCTCCCCTGGGCCTGGGCGATCGTGGTGCTGACGGTGATCGTCCGCATCGTGATCGTCCCGCTCACCGTCAAGCAGATCCACTCGATGCAGAGCCTGCAGGCGCACGCGCCGGAGATGAAAGAGATTCAGAAGCGCTACAAGCACGACAAGCAGCGCCAGCAGCAGGAGCTGATGCGCTTCTACAAGGAGAACAACATCAACCCGATGGCCTCCTGCCTGCCGATGTTGGCGCAGTTCCCGATCTTCATCGCGCTCTATTTCGTCCTGAAAGACTTTGCGAAAGCTGTCCCTTGCCGCGGTCATGCGGCGAACCCGAACTTTTGCGTGTCGCGCGGCGACTTCTCCTGGCTCGGGCACAGTCTCTTTCCCAACATCACCCTCAACATCGTCGACCACTGGAGCGGCTACGTACTGCTCGTGATCTACGTCGGCAGCCAGGTCGCCTCGACCTACTTCATGTCGGGAACGGCACAGAAGTCGCAGCGCGTGATGATGATGGTGCTGCCGTTCGTGATCTTGCCCTTCATTCTCCGGTTCCCGGTCGGGCTCGTTCTCTACTGGGCGACGACCAACCTCTGGACTGTCGGGCAAGGCCTGATTACCAGGACGCTGATTCCCAAGCCGCCGCCGCCGGTCAAGAGATCGTCGCGAACTCCGGCCGCGCCGGCCAAGCAGACGACCGAGCAGCCACGGGCGCCGCAACCGCCTCGTCGCGTGAAGCGCAAGAAGAAGAAGGGCGGTGGGCGCAGGTGACGGAGGAGCTTCATGTCGAGACTGAGGGCGCCGACGCCGAAGAAGCTTCTGCGCGGGCGCTGGCCGAGATAAGGCGCAAGGCACCGTGGATCGACCCGGAGTCGGTTTCGGTGCAGGTCGTGGAAGAGGGCGAACGCGGACTCCTGGGTATCGGCTCGCGTCCGGCCCGGGCGGTGGCCTTCGCGCTCGTTCCCGATCAACCGGCCCGCGAGGAGAGCGAGCTCGCCGCTTCTCTGCGCGCCTACGCCGAAGCGATCGTGCGTACCATCGCGCCGGATACGAAGGTCGAGTTGAGCGAGGAGGACGAGACGGTGAGCATCCGCTTCTCGGGCGGAGACCTCGGCGTGCTGATCGGTCGGCGCGGCCAAACGGTCGATGCGATCGAGCAGATCGCAAACGCGATCGTCCACCAGCAGGTCGGCCCCGGCGCCAAGCGGGCGTCGGTTGACGCGGGCGGCTATCGCGAGCGTCAGAAAGCGGCTCTCAGCTACGCGGCTCTTCAGGCGGCCAAGCGCGTGATCTCCAGCGGTGAGCCGCAGGCGCTGGAGCCGATGAGCGCCTACGAACGCCGGCTCGTGCACGAGCGCTTGAAGGGCTACGCGGGAGTGACCACGGCGAGCGAGGGAAGCGACCCGAGCCGCCACGTGGTCGTGCTGCCGGCGGATGCCGACTGAGCTCGACCCCCGGCTCGAGCGCTGGCTGGAGGCGCTGCTTCGAACGCCCGGGCTGACCTCGATTCGCGAGCTCGATCGAGCCAGACGAGAGCACCTGCTCGACAGCCTGAAGGCGACCCCGCTCGTCTCGCGCTTTACCGGCCCGATCGCCGATGTCGGCTCGGGCGGAGGAGCTCCAGGGATTCCACTTGCGGCGGCTTTCCCCGAGCGCACGGTGACGCTGATCGAGTCGCAGCAGCGCAAGTGCCGGTTTCTCGAGGGCTTCGAGCAGGACTTCCCGAACCTGAGCGTCGTGTGCGGCCGCGCCGAAGAGCAGGAGGTCGATTCCTACGGCGTCGTCGTGGCCAAGGCGCTAGCCGCACCGCCGGTGGCGCTCGAGTGGTGCTTGCCGCTCGTCAGGCCCGGCGGCGCCGCGATTCTCTTCACAGGTTCGCTCGAACACGATCTTGCTCCAGTAGCGCGTTTGCTTGGCGGCGGCGAGCCCGAACTGTACCCCGTGGAAGGTTCTCGCGATCGCCAGCTTGTGCTGATTCCGAAGCTCGAGCCGACGCCTCCGAGGTTCCCGCGTAAGCCGGGAATTGCGCGCAAACGACCGCTGATCTGAGCCGCCAGCCCTGTCCGTGCCCATGAGTAGAGTGGGCACGTGACCGGCCATATCTACGCGCTTGCAAACCAGAAGGGCGGCGTCGGCAAGACGACGACCGCGATCAACCTCGCCGCCTGCCTGGCGGAAGCAGGGGAGCCCGCGCTGGTGGTCGATCTCGATCCGCAGGCGAACGCCACCTCGGGGCTCGGTGCGCGCGCGAACGGAACCTCTTCCTACGACCTTCTCGATGGGGTGCCGCTGGGCGATCTGGTCAAGCACACACGCTTCGCGAATCTCGACCTCGTCCCGGCCAAGCCCGATCTTGCCGGCGCCGCGGTGGAGCTCGCGCAGCACCCGGGCGGCGATCGCTATCTCGCCGAGTCGCTGATCGAGGCGACCGCCCGCTACCGCTTCGTCTTTCTCGATTGCCCGCCCTCGCTTGGTCCGTTGACGGTGAACGCGCTGGCCGCTGCCGATCGCGTCCTGGTACCAGTGCAGGCCGAGTACTACGCGCTCGAGGGCCTGTCGCAGCTGATGCGCTCGATCGAGCTGATTCGGCGCAGCCTCAATCCGCGTCTGGCGATCGGGGGGTTGCTGTTGACGATGGTTGACGGGCGGACGCGGCTCTCGGCCGAGGTGTCCGAAGAGGTGAGACGGCACTTCGGCGAGCTGGTGTTCAAGACCGCCGTGCCGCGCTCGGTGAGGCTGGCCGAGGCGCCGAGCTTCGGGCTGCCGGCGATAGTTCACGACCGGCGCTCGTCGGGCGCCGAGGCCTACTGGAAGGTGGCGATGGAGCTTGTCGAGCGTGCTTGACGGCGGTCGAACCGGTCGACGCGGATTGGGACGCGGCCTCGAGGTGCTGGTCGGCGGCGCCGGCGAGTCCGAGCTGGTGCACCTGCCGCTCGAGATGATCCATGCCAATCCGCGCCAGCCGCGCAAGGCGTTCGACAGCGATGCCGCGGCCGGCCTCGCCGCTTCGGTCAGGGCGCAAGGCCTGTTGCAGCCGCTGCTGGTACGCCCCCGAAAGGACGGCGGCTACGAGCTGATCGCCGGCGAGCGGCGTCTGCGCGCCGCGCGCGAAGCCAGGCTGGCCACTGTGCCGGCGGTGATACGCGAAGCTGACGACCGCGAGAGCGTTGTGCTCGGGCTGGTCGAGAACGTCGCCCGCGAGCAGCTCTCCCCGTTGGAAGAGTCTCGTGCCTACGCCGTGCTGTTGGACGAGTTCGGACTGGCACTGGGCGAGATAGCCGATCGGGTCGGGCGCTCGAAGCCGTCGGTCTCGAACCGGCTGCGCCTGCTCGAGCTGCCCGACGAGGTGCTGCAGATGCTCTCCTCGGGCGTGCTGAGCGAAGGCCACGCCCGGGCGATCCTCGCCCTTCCCGACCACGATGCCCGCAGGGCACTGGCTCGGCGCGCGGTCAAGAACGGCCTTTCCGTACGCCAAGTCGAGCAGGCCACTCGCGACGCGGGCGCGCCGCGCCAACGCCGGCCGCGACCCGCGTCGCTCGACCCCGACCTTGCCTCACGCGCGACCACGGCAGCCGAGCAGCTGACCGGCTTTCGTGCCCGTGTAAGTCCCGGCAAGCTCGAGCTCCGCTTCGCAGACGAGACTGAACTGGCCGAGCTGGTCGAGGCGCTCGAACGAGCAGCTCAAAGCTGATCGAAAACAACGACTCCGACGGTAAAGCTCAGCCCGTGATGGTTACTGGCGTACCGGGACCGATGCGGGTAACGAGCCAACTCATCGCGCCGCCGCTGAGGCGTATGCAGCCGTGAGAGACCGCGCTACCGAGCTTGCCGCCGACGTTCGCCACCCCGTGCATGGCAATCTGACCGGGGCCTCCCTCGAATTCCTGAAAGACGGTAGAGCGCGCGCTAAGCGCGAGCGCGTACGGTGCCCCAACGGCGCCCGCTCGCAGTTTGATGGACTCTTCGACGAAGAACCTACCGAGCGGGGTGGGAGTGGAGGGCTTTCCGACGACGACGCTGAAGATGCGCACCGGGCGCGCCCGTTTGTAGACGGTTGCCTGCCGTCTGGACGTGTCGATGACGATATGCCAGCGCGTCGTCGCGGCGACCGTCGCGCGTTTCCTGATCCAGCCCGTGCGCCCATTCGGGCGCCCGGGAAGCTTGACGTGTAGCCAGCGGAGCCCGCGGGCGCTCGTCTTGTGACCGACCACGGGGAGCACGGTTCGCTCCGCAGTGATCGGTTGCCGCGCCGGCACGGAGTACAAGGCCGCAGAATGCTTTGAAGGCCGTGAAAACGCCTCATGCGGCCTGAACAGAACCGCCAGTTCCTGACTCGGCTTGACGATCACGATCGTCAAGCCGGCCGCGGGCGTTGCTCTCACCGTGGCCATGAACGCCACGGCGAGCAGCACCAGCAATGTCAATACCGCCGGCCGATGAATGCGGCAGGGGCGGAGCCGTTGCGCCGCCCGCCCCTGCCAACTTCCGGTTTTTTTCCCGGGCAACATTCGCTGGGGTTCCTCCCGTTAGCCGGTGAAGGCGGCTCGGCGGAGAGCTTCCCTGGCAGCCGCGCTTGTCGCCGCGCCAGCGGCTCTCTTCGCGGCGGCAGCCTTCTTCGCGGCAGCAGCCTTCTTCGCGGCGGAAGCCTTCTTCGCGGCGGCAGCCTTCTTCGCGGTAGCAGTCGACTTACTGGTGGTCGCGGTCGTTGATGTTGCGGTCGTTGCGGTCGTTGATGTTGCGGTCGTTGCGGTCGTTGCGGTTACGGCCGCACACGTCGCTTTCGTGATGGTGTTCGTGTCGAGTGTGACGGCGCCGTTACGGGCTAGCAACCGCCCCTCGATGGTCGCACCGGTAGTGGCCGTGATGGAGGTGAGGGCGAGAACGGTTCCGCGGAAAGTGGAGCCGGTACCGAGCGTCGCCGAGCTACCGATCTGCCAGAAGACGTTACAGGCCTGAGCGCCATTGACCAGGTTGATAGTGCTTCCCGATGCCGTCGTGAGCGCGGAGCCCGCCTGGAAGACGAAGACGGCGCTCGGATTGCCGCCGGCGTTGAGCGTGAGAGCCCCGGTGAGCCCGATCGAGGAGGCGGAGTTATAGACGCCAGGCGCCAGGTTTCGCCCGCCGAGGTCGGCTGCGATCGGCGAGGTGGGCCCCTCACCGGCAGCGGTGTTGTAGGCGGTCACGAGGTCGGTCTTCGCGCCCTGCGTGACGGCGTCGCCGGCGTGGTTGGCTCCGGTGATGGTCAGCGACCCGCTTCCGGAGATCGAAGTTGTCGGGAATGTCCCGATATCTCCGTTGAGTGTGGTCGGTCCGGTGTTCGTGATGCCGGCGCCGGCCAGGACCACGAAACTGTCGGCGGTGCCGAGCGGCACTGTTGTCGCGGCCGCCTGGGCCCCACTGACGAGCGCTACGAGGAGCCCCGCCGAGAACAGTGCGACCAAGGCCGTAAGTGAAGAAGCGGCAATACGCACGCGCTTTGTGCCTGGAACGTACTTTAAGAACTTCATCTTGGATCCTTCCCCCAGCTTGAATGAGCTTCGATGCCGGCGAATGCCGACGGCTTCTCCGGCCTGCTCTGCTGAGGGCGGATCCTTCACGGCGTCGAGGATTACGGCTACCGCCCGACGATCCGCGGCGTCGATCGTTGAGACACCGCTGCACAAACGTTACCACCGTGCGCGGTATCTCCATATACCCCCGATTGGTTCGCGTAGCGGCACAATTCGTGCGCCTCGCTTGTCTTGCCGCAGCGCCGGGAGCTTCTCGGGGAGCGTGGACTAGGCTTGCGACTCGGCTGTCTCCATGTCAATCGCCGGCATCATCAATTGGTGGCTGTCGACGACTGCCGCGGCCACATCCCCGAGCTTGCGGCCATTGTGCTGGGAGTGCTCGCGCAGCATCTCGAATGCCTTGTCGGCGCCGACCGAGTGTCGCGCCATCAAGATTCCCTTTGCTTGCTCGATCACAGCACGGCGCCCGAACGCACCTTGGAGGTTGTGGTACTCGGTGAAGCGCTGCAGGGTTACGTCGATCGCACTCTGCAGCTCCTCGGGAGTGGTATCGACGATGTACGCGAAGACGCCGCGCTTGGCTGCCTCGTGCACGTAGTCCGGGTTTTTAGCCGATAGCAAGGCGATTACCGGGCACGAGGCGTCGCGAACGATCTCCGATATCAGCTCGAGCGCGTGCTCCGAGGAAAGCCCGAGCCCGACAAGCGCGACGTCGGGCTGTACTTGCGCGGTTACGGCGGCGACCTCCTTCACGTCGACCTCGCGCGCGATCACCTCGTGGCCCAGCCGGGTCACGACTTGAGCCAGCAGTTCGAGCCGATCCCGTCGCTCATTGGCGATCAGGATGCGTAGGTGTTCGGGTTTTTTCTCGTGCATTCTCACCAGGCGCTATCTGCGCCAACCAAAGCAGAGCAATGGAAAGCGATCCTCAACCGTCTTATTTTACCATCACGGGGGTTGCTTCTCGCCGCCATGATGCTCATAAGACCGCTTTTTCCAGCGCTATTCTTGTATGTAGTAGACCGTAGACCCGCGGACGATCAGGAGTAGGGATGCAAGACGAATCGCAGTCACCGCAACAGGCACCCGCAACGGAACCTGTCGAGCCCCGCTCCGCGCGCCTGCGCAGGCACGGCCACCGCACCTATCTCTACGCCTGGGCGTTCACCCTGGTGGCGCTGCTTGTCGTCGTGATCGCGCTGGCGGTCGCAAACACAGGCCAGGTGAAGCTGAGTTGGGTGGTCGGCACGAGCCACGCCTCGCTCGTCTGGATCATCGTTACTGCCGCCGTTCTCGGTTGGTTGCTGGGAATTGTGACCAGCGTCATCTTCCACTTGCGGACGCGGCGCCGGCGTGGTAACGAGCCGCACCCACCGAGCAGCTGACCGGAATCCACGCTCGCCTCGAGCCTCCACTACTCCACGAGCACGTCCAGAAGCCCGTGCTGCTCGAGCACCGTCACCGAGGTTTCATCGTGGCGGCGGTTGAATAGCAGGTCGACGGTGGCCTGACCTATCTTGAGGCGACGGACGGCGACCTCGCCGAGCCAGTCCGGAAGTGTCGGGCGAACGATGCGGAGCGTGTGCTGGGTCGCGTCCGCCTCCAACCCCAATGAATTGCGCAGCAAGTACGGGATCGCGCCGGCCGACCAGGCTTGTGGCGAGCAGGCGACGGGATAGCGCACCGGCTCGGGCGAGTCGCCGCGCGCAAAGCCGGCGAAGACCTCGGGCAGGCGGTAGTTCGGGAAGCGGGTCGCCGCCTGGTAGACGGCCGTGAACACACTTAGGGCCTCCTTGTCGAAGCCGTAGCGCTTGAGCCCGGCGGCAATCAGGGCGTTGTCGTGCGGCCAGATGGCCCCGACTTGGTAGTCGAGCGGGTTGTAGGCCGGCTCGCCTTCGGCCATCGTACGCACGCCCCAGCCGCTGAACATCCGCTTGGAGAGGAGCATGCTCGCGACCGACCGGGCGTGCCGAGTGCCGACGATTCCCGACCAAAGCGCCTGACCGGGGTTGGACGTGATCGCTTCGGCCGGGCGCCCGTCCTTCTGCAAAGCGACCGCGAGAAAGCGGCGATCGGGCAGCCAGTAGGCGCTCTGAAAGCGTCTTCGTAGCGCCCGAGCCTCCTTCTCGAGCCGCGCGGCCTCCTCGTTGCGGCCGCTGATGCGATACAGCCAGGCAGTGTCGAGACGAGCTCGGTAGACGTATCCCTGTACCTCGACCAGCGCCACCGGAGGTTCGGCGGCGGAGCCGTCGGCGTTTGCGATCGAGTTCCCGGAGTCCTTCCAGCCCTGGTTGGCGAGACCCTGCGCGGAGCGGGAGACATAATCGACGAAGCCGTCGCCGTCGTGGTCGGCGAACTCGTCAAGCCAGCGCAGCGCGCGCTCGACGTTTCCCTCTAGCTTGTGGAAGAGGTCGAGATCGCCCGTCCAGCGCACGTACTCGGCCAGCAAGCAAAGAAAGAGCGGGGTTGCGTCGACAGTGCCGTAGTAGGGCGCCTGAGGTACCTCGCCGAGGTTCACCATCTCCCCGACTCGGAGCTCGTGCGGGATCTTGCCGGGCTCCTCGTCGCGCCACTCGTCGTGGTGGCGACCCTGGTAGCGCGCCAGCAGAATCAGCGTTTGGGCGGCAATTCGAGGGTCGTCGGCGACCGTCTCGAGCGCCGTGATGATGCTGTCGCGTCCGAAGAGGCACACGAACCAAGGCACCCCCGCAGCGAAGAAGACCTCGCCGCGCTCGCGCGTCGTGAGCATATGCAGGTCGGCAAAAGAGCGATCGAGAACGCGGTTGAAGAGCGCGCTGTCGGACGAGATGCGCACGCCTGAGAAGCTCGGCCTGCGCTGGCGCCACGATTCCGGCTTCGTCTCGAGCGCGCCCTTGCCCAGATCGGAGATCTCGAAGACGACGCGCACGCACATACCCGCGCCGGGCGCCAGTTCGACTCGGTAGTGAGCCGTCCCGTCCGCGCCCCGCCGGGTGGGAGCAGGATCGAAGGAAAGCTTCGTCGTACGCACGCGCCCGTCGGCACCGTCGTACCGAAACACCAGCCGTTTGTTCGTCCAGCGCGGCTTGTGCAGCGTTCCGCGCCGCCCGACCGAAGCGCCGCGGATGACGAACATGCTGTCGAAGCCGGCCGCGAACTCGAGCGCGAACTCGAGCGTCACCGCGCCGAGCCCGAAGTTGCGCAGATAGATCTTCTCAACGGCCGGCTCGCCGAGCCGTCGCTCGCGGCGGATGCCGATCTGCTGCTTGGGAATCATCCGGCCGCGTTTCAGCTCGAGATCGGGATTGGTGAGCTCGCTCACCGAACGGTCGTCGTCGATCGCGCTCGAGAGCAGCACCGAGAGGGGCTCGTCGCCTAAGCGCAGGACGGCGCGGTCGAGAAAGCGAGTGTCGTGGAAGTAGAGGCCGTGCGCCGGCGAGACCGACGAATCGATGTCGCCGCCGCCCGCGCAGAGGCAGAAGACTCCGCCCGACTTCGTGGTCAGCGTCTCCCTGATGTCGGCGATCAGCGTCGAAGCCCCATGGGTGAGCACTCGACTGGTGGACAGGCGAGTCATCAAGCGTCAGACGAACTTTGGGTAAAGGGACATGCCGCCGTCGACGACGAGCGTCGTTCCGGTGACGTAGTCGGCCTCGGCGCTGGCCACCCAAGCGATCGCGCCGGCTACCTCTTCCGCGCTCCCCATACGTCCGAGCGGGATCTCCTCCTCGACCGTATGCTCTTCCTTGGGATGCTCGAGTAGCCGCTCGTTGATCGGCGTCATGATCGCGCCCGGCGCCACGTTCACGACTCGCACGCCACTGGGCGCAAGCTCGCGCGCGGCCGTCTCCATCAGCAGCTTGAGCCCGCCCTTCGAGCTGCAGTAGTGCGCGTAACCCGGCCAGGGTATGAACTCGTGCACGCTCGAGACGTTGACCACGACGCCGCTCTTCGCGGCGATCATCAGCTTGGCCGCTTCGCGCAGGCAGAGGAAGGCACCGGTCAGATTGGTGCGCAGGACTCTCTCCCAGGTGGCAAGCGGCATCTCGATCAGCGCGACCTGATTCTCGATGCCGGCGTTGTTGACGAGCAGATCGAGCCCGCCGAACTCGCTCGCCGCTCGGGAAACGAGACGCGTCACGTCGTCTTCCCTCCCGACATCGGCCTGAAGCGCGATCGCGTGCCCGCCCGCTTTGGCGATCTCCTTCACAGCCTGCTTGGCGCCCGGTTTGTCGTTGTCGGAGTAGTAGTTCAGGCACACCTGCGCGCCCTCCGCCGCGAGCCGAAGAGCCGTGGCCTTGCCGATTCCGCTCGAGGCGCCGGTGACGATCGCCTTTCGCCCTTCAAGAAGCATGAGGGGCCTATACCCGGCGCGGGTGGTAATCGCACTCGAGGGGCGAGTCCCAACAGCACCCCTCAGTTTCTCGGGGCGCCGCTGAGCGTGCGAGCCCTGCGCGGACAGTGTTCCAACACGGCCTTGCAGAGGCGCGCTTCAACGAAAAAGGTCACAGGGGCCAGTGCCCGCCGCCGCGACCGACCTGTGCGGGCGCGGCTCACTAAACGCCAACCCCCCCCGGGGTCCGTCCGGCTCGAACACTGATCACACGTACGGCTAGCCGAGCACGCGACTAGGAGCAGACGGGTCACAAGCGCCAAAGGCGCGCTGACTCGTCCACAGAAGCTATACCAGCGAAAGTCTTCGCCGGCTCTGCCGGCGGACTTTCGCTGGAGAAGTGGGCGATGGTGGATTCGAACCACCGACCTCCGCCTTATCAGAGCGGCGCTCTAACCGACTGAGCTAATCGCCCGCGGCTGAGGATAATAGCTCGCCTCGCCAATCCGCGCCGAAGCTGAGAGGGCTTGACGAGCGAGGGTTTTGTCCGATTACTACGGGGCTACAATCGGGAGTGGAGCCGAGCGATGATCAGGATGGAGATCTACGGGGTGAGCTTTGATCTCGTCGGCAAGACGCCGATCGTCCTGCTGAAGATGGTCGACGGGAACAAGTTTCTCCCCATCTGGATCGGTCATCCGGAAGCGGCGGCGATCTTGATGAAGATTCAGGACGCTCCCGTTCCGCGACCGATGACTCACGACCTAGTTGCCGACATCGTCCAGCGGCTGGGCGGCGAGGTGGTCTCGATCGCCGTGACCGACCTCAAGGACAGCACCTTCTACGCCTCGATAACGGTGCGGCAAAACGGCGATGAGATCGAGATCGACGCGCGCCCCTCCGACGCGATCGCGATCGCTATTCGCCTCGACGCGCCGATCTTCGTCGCCGATGAGGTGATGGAGGAGTCTGCCGTCGAGTTCGAGGGCGACGAAGTGAGCGAGGAGGAGATGGTCACTCAGTTCAAGCAGTTCCTCGAAACCGTCTCGCCCGAGGAGTTCGCGATCGACCCGGAAGGCGAAGTAGACGAAGAGGACGAAGACGAACCTTTGTCTTAGCGCCCGGCTTCGCGCTTGCTCAAGCTGAGCACCGACTCGAACAACGCCAGCAGCGTCTCATCGGAGACTGCTCCGCCGTTTGCTCGACGCCACTCGTCGAGTAACTGTTTCTCGCGCTCGAGATCGACAAAGTCGTAGCCACAGTCGGCCTTGTGGGCGCGGATCTTCGCCGCAACCTGGAGGCGGCGCGAAAAGGCGGAGAGCAGGTCGCGATCGGCGGCGGCGATCTCTTCTCGCAAGGCCAGAAGAACAGGGTCTTGGCTGCTAGCGCTCATGGGGCGAAGATCGTAGCCCATGCGCGGCGCCGCTGGAATCATTCAGCGGCCGCGACCGACATGGCGGGCGCGGCTCACCAAACGCCGTCCCCGGGGCCCTCCGCCCCGAACACTGACCACAACCACGGCCAGCTCGCCTCGCTCGTAGGAGCAGACGAGGCACATGCGCCGGAGGCGCGCTGACTCGTATTCAGTGGTCGTACCAGCGATAGCCTTCGCCGGCTCTGCCGGCGGACTTTCGCTGGACTAGTAGTGGATGTAGACGCGCATGCCCATCGAAATGAGTCCGTACAGATGCGTTGCGATCCACATCGGCACGCGCACGCAGCCGTGAGAAGCCGGGTAAGGGGGCACATCGACGTAGCCGTGAATGGCGAACGCTCCGGTGAAGTAGTTCGAGTAATACATGACCGCCCCACCCGGAACCTTGCTGTAAACGTGGAAGATTCCGATCGGCGTGTTCCCGGTAGCCCCCGTCGAGACGGGGACGATCAGCGCCACCTCGCCGCCCCGCACGACGTAGAGAACCTGCTTGGTCTTGTCGACCTCTACGTAGCTCCCTCGCAGGCGCGGCCGCGGCGGCGCGGAGCGCCCGAGCGCGCGCCAGGCGGCCTCACTCATTCGTCCGCTGCGCGATAGTCCGGAGAGTTTCTGAAGTGCGTAGACGGCCTCCAAGGTGTCGGCGCCGAACGCCGAATCGGCGTGTAGGAGCGCGAAGTGGTGAGCGATCAACGCGCTCTCGAGCAGCCGAACGGTGCGGCCTCGGGAGCCCAGGTGTAGCGGCGGTGCAGTCACCCCGAGATGGAATTTTCGAGCGATCTGCGTGTAGCCGGCATTCGGCTCGACCTCGACCCAGACGGTGTGTTTCGCCGCTCGCGCGAGAGAGAAAGTAAAGGGTTTTCCGATTGGCACGAAGCGGCTCAACGCCCGCTTGTGCCCGCGAACGACGATTAGGCGCAGTTTGCCCGCCGCGGCGGGACGAAGACGGGCACGGAGTTGAAGCGGCTGGCCGACCACCCGATCGCCTCGTAGCGAGACCGTGAGGATGGGCCGCATCGAGACGCTCACCGACGAAGAGACAATCGAGCCGGAGCGAGCCAGATATGGCCCGGGGCCGGTGAGGCGGAGATTGAAGCTGAAGCTGCCGTTTGCGGTCGTCAGTGTTTGCGCGAGCACGGTGTCGGCACTGACCAGGTCGATGCTCACGCCTGCTCGGCCGGGCGCCAGCGCTCCGACGAACGAGCGTGTTTCTCCAAAGGTGGTCACACGCGGTTGCGAAAGCGAGAGCGTGTCGCCGGCGTTAGCGACGGCGTCGGCGGCCGCGACTCGCGACGGAGCGATTGCCGCAACGGCGGCGACGAGAACGACGGTAAAAAGGGAAAAGAGGGAACGCATTCGAGCGCAGGATAGTCGGCGTGATGGAGGTCGCGCGCGGACTAAGTTCAGACGGCGAAGGCGAGCGCTACCGCGAGACCGTTGTACAGGCCGTGAACGATCATCCCGGGGATGACGCTATCGGAGCGATCGCGCAGGTAGCCGAGCGCGATACCGAACACGAAGAGCGGGAAGATCGCGGCCGGAAGACCGTGCATCAGCGCCCACGCCAGCGCCGGTACTGAAATCGCGGCGGCGCGGCCAAAGGGCGAAAAGAGGCTGAAGCCGAGCCCGCGGACGAACAGCTCCTCGGCGAGCGGCGTGAGCACGGTGAGAACGAGCACGCTGGCGATGAAGGGAGCGAGCCTCCCGGATTGCCAGTGACCGCTGAGAAGCTGCTGCTCGCGCCCCGGGTGGCCGCCGAGAGCGTTCACGATGGCGCTTGCAACGAGCGTCGCCGCGACGGCAAGGAGCCCGAGTCCGCCTATCGCGCCCCAGCCGATCCGCGGCAGACGGAAGGCGCGAAGCTCCGGGCGCTTGTTCGAGATAGCGAGCGATAACGCGATCCAGATGCCGTACAGAACGACGCTGCTTGCGGCGAACGACCAGTTGAAGAGAGCCTCCTTCGACGAGCTCGCCGAGTTCGACATGGCGTAGCTGACAAAGCCGAGAGCGATCAGCGGTATCGCGATCAGCGCCCAGGCGGCGAGGCGCCCCCAGTCTGGTCGCTCGGTCACTCGGACAGCGCCTTCACTGCCGTTTGTAGTGGTGCCCACGCGAACTCCATTCCCGCTGATATTGCTCCCGATCGGTCGTCTTCGGAGTCTCCGATGTGCAGCGAGCGCTCCGGCGCAGCGGAGAGTTGCTCCAGCGCATAAAGGAAAAGTCGCGGATCAGGCTTCGTCGCCCCGACCAGGGCCGAGCTGACGGTGCAGTCAAAAAACCCGAGCAGGCCCGTCTCCTCGAGCCGCTGCCCCAGCGAGCAGTCCCAGTTCGAGACGACTGCGAGCGCCAGCCCCCGGCTCCGTAACAGGCGCATCGCCTCGATCGCACCGGGCTCGGCGCGGAAGCGAAGCGAGGCGACGAAGTCCGACATGAGCTCCTCGGGCTCGAGTTCGACCCCGAGCGAGGTGAGAAAAACGCCACAACAGTCGCGGCGGAGCCGCTCCAGAGAGGTGCTGTCACGTCCTTCGAACGACCGCTCGCGGTAGTACTCCATCTCAATTTTGAAAGCGGCGGTAATCGCGTCTCGCGAGCGCGCGACCCCGTGCCGCCTGAGCCCGCTCTCGAGCGCGGGAACGGGATCTTCGAGCGCGACCAATGTCCCATAGGCATCGACGGTGACACAGTCGAGGTCAGCTGAACGCATCGGGATGCAGAGCGGCGGCGAGCTCGCGCAGGCCGTCCACGGCAGCGGGCCCGGGCTCGAGCAGTTGAAGGTCGACGCGTACGACGCGACCGTTGTGAACCGCCGGAAGCCAGCGCGTTGCGGGGTTGTGCCGTAGCTTGGCGAGCGTGAGGCGCGAGTCGGTGCCGATTACGAGCACCTCGGGCTTGAGCCGGCGCAGGCGCTTTAACGGGAAGGATCCCTCTTGTACGTCCGGCCCGGCGACGTCGACTCCTCCTGCCGCACCGATGATGCTTCCGATGAAAGAGTTGTTCGAGGCGGTGGTGAAGCGGCCGAGATCGATGAAGACGCGCACCGGCTCGGCGGCGGCGAGGGCCGTCCGAACGGTCTCGCGTCCACTGGCGATCCGAGTTCGCTCGCTCCGCCCTCGCAGCGGCACACCCGCGAGCAGACTGGCGTCGGAAAGCGACTGCTCGATGCCGTCGAGCGTCTGATCGTGCATGACATAGACGGCAAAGCCGAGAGCTCGCGCCTGCGCGATGGCGATCTTGGTGATACCCGAGCCGACTAGGACGAGCTGAGGCTTCAGTCGCCGGATCAGCCCGAGATCGAGCGCGCCGCTGCCCGTTCCCACTCGAGTCACCGAGAGCCTCAGAGTAGAGGCGAGCGCCGTAGGAGCGGTTCCAGCAACGGCGATCGACTTCGGTTTGGCCTTCAGAGCTACGAGGTGGCCGTCTGCATCGCGCACCGACAGCGGATAGAGGCGAACGCTCGCGCCGGTCGGCTCCGGTTTCTCTCCGCAGGCGCTCAGGACGAAGGGCACGACAAGCGCGAGCGGAAGCGCAAGTAGCGAGAGGCGACGTAGAGGCCCCGCGTGCAAGGGCCGGCGGCGAGCTGCGAAAAGCGATTGCACTTCGTCCCGATGATATCGACGCCGCCCGGATCGGTCCGCCGGCACGACCGCTCGAGTGCTGAGGAAGTCGCGCGTCTTCGTTGAATAGGGAGTCATGCCCGATTGGGATTGGTACCGCCTGGCCGTTCTCGGCGCCGTCATCGCGCTCACCTTCATCGTTTCGGAGATCGTCGATCGATCGCTCTCGCGGAGGAAGCTCGATCCGGGCGCGATGACTCGCTACCGGATACTCAGACGAAGCGTGCGCGCGGGCATCATTTTCGTGGGACTGCTCTCGGCGCTGCTCGTCATACCCCAGGTGAGGGCGGTGGCGGGCGGGATTCTCGCCTCCTCGGCGATTGTGGGCATCGTGTTTGGCTTCGCGGCGCGGACGACGATCGCCAACGTAATCGCCGGGCTGATGATCGCCACAACCCAGCCGCTGCGAATCGGCGATGTGATCGAGACCTCCGGCGAGCGAGGGGTGGTCGAGGAGATCACCCTCAACTACACGTTCATTCGTCTGGGCGACGGCGCGCGGCTCGTGGTCCCCAATGAGAAGCTCGCCTCCGATACCATTAAGAACCTCTCGATCCGAGGGCATGAAACGCTTGCCGAAGTCTGTGTGCAGATTCCGCTCGAGCTCGAGCTCGGAAAGGTCGTAGCCGGCTTGAAGGAGACGCTTGCAGACGAAGAGGGGCTCGAAATTTACGTGAGCGAGCTGGCTGATAAAGCAACGATCTGTATTCGAGCGGTTGCCACCGATGCGGTGTCCGCCGACACGCTCGAGAAGGAGCTGAGGCTGCGCGCCCACGAGCGGCTGCGTAGCGATGGGGCTTTCGCATGAGCCCGCCTTCGAGAAAAGGCCGCCCGAGCCCGGCGCGCGCTGCGCGTAGCAGCGATGAATACGCCGACATGCGCCGGCGGCAGCGTCGCCATCGCGCTCGGCTGGCGCGGCGCCGCCATACGAAGAAGACGATCCTCGGGGTGGTCATCGGCGTTGTCGTGTTGCTGGGAATCGGCGGCGTCACCGGCGGCGGCATCGTCTTCACCAACTGCAGCCTCTCGTCGCTGAGCCCGGTCGCCATGGGCGAGAACTCCTTTGTTTACGCCGCCGACGGGTCGCTTCTCGGCTCGATTCCGACGGCGCAGAATCGCCAGACCGTGGGCTGGAACGAGATCTCACCCTGGATGCCGAAGGCCGTCGTTGCGATCGAAGACAGACGCTTCTATGAGCACGGTGGTGTCGACTACGTCGGTATCGCGCGCGCCGCCATCGCCGACCTCCGCGCTCGGAAGGCCGTTCAGGGAGCATCGACGATCACCCAGCAGCTGGCTCGCGCCCTCTACATCTCGAACAAAGAGCGCACCGTGAGTCGCAAGCTGAAGGAGGTCTGCCTGGCGCGCAAGCTCGACAACGCCTGGTCGAAGCAGGAGATCCTGACCGCTTACATGAACCAGGTTTTCTACGGCGCGAACGCCAACGGCGTCGAGGCCGCTGCCGAGACCTACTTCTCCAAGCACGCGAGCCAGCTGACACTGGTGCAGGCGGCGCTTCTCGCCGGCCTGCCCCAGGCGCCCAGCGACTACGACCCGTTCGTCAGCAGGCCGGCCGCGCTGACGCGACGAAACGAAGTGCTGAAGGCGATGCTCAAGAACAAGGACATCAGTCGCGCCCAATACAGGCAGGCGATCGCTACGCCGATCCACCTCAAGCAGGGAAACATCTACAAGAACATCAAAGAGCCGTACTTCTTCGACTACGTCCACGATCAACTGGTCAAGGAGTACGGCACCGAGACCGTGCAATCCGGAGGCCTGAAGGTCTACACGACGATCAACCCGCGCATGCAGCGGCTGGCGAGGAAGGCGATTCGCGACAACCTCTACTACAGCTCCGACCCCGCCTCGGCCGTCATCGCCATCGATCCCCGGACGGGTGCCATCAAGGCGATGACCGGCATCATTCCGGGCAAGCGGAAAAACCAGTTCAATCTCGCGTCCCAAGCTCGGCGGCAGCCCGGCTCGACCTTCAAGATGTTCGTCCTCACCTCGGCGATCGAGCAGGGCATGAACCCCTATACGACCTACTACACCTCGGCCCCCTTCACCTATCAGCCCGATCCGGGTAGTGCGCCCTGGAGCGTGCACACCTACAGCAACACCTATTCCGGCACGATCTCGGTGGCGAGCGCGACGCTGCAGTCCGACAACACCGTCTTCGCCCAGCTCATTCTCGATGCGGGTGTTCAGAACGTTGCCGACATGGCCTACAAGCTCGGCAACATTCGGCTACAAGCTCGGGATATCGTGCCCGCGATGGCGCTCGGAACCGCGGCCGTTTCTCCGCTGGAGATGGCGAACGCCTACGCGACGCTCGCCGCCGGCGGCATCCGCTCAGAACCACTGGCTATCACGAGAGTCGTTCTTCCCGACGGCAAAGCCGACAAGAGCGCCGGCTGGGGCAAGCCGAAGCGCCAGCGGGTGATCCCCGATTGGGTGGCATACGAGGTGACCAAGGTGCTCGAGTCGAATATAACGAGCGGTACCGCGGTCCGCGCGTATTTCGGCCGAACGGCGGCGGCCAAGACGGGAACGACCGACAACCACGATGACGGCTGGCTCTGCGGTTACACCCCGCAGCTCGCGACGGCTGTCTGGGTCGGTTACCCCGACGCAGAAAGACCCGTATATGTGCACGGCGTCGCCATCGCGGGGGGCAATATCCCGGCGTCGATCTGGCACGACTTCATGGCGCCGGCGATGGCGAGCATGCCCGTGCGCGACTTCCCCACGCCCGACACGGCGGCCAGATTCGTAACCTGGACACGGGGAAGCTACGGCTACCTGGGCTCGACGGGAGTGACCCCGACAACGTCGGCGACAACGACCGCCTCGACAAAGGCGACGACAACCAAGGCCACAACGTCACGCGCGGCAACCACGAAGACGACGGCACCGCCGCCACCGCCGGTGACGACAACGACAGCTCCTCCGCCGCCACCGCCGGTGACGACAACGACAGCTCCTCCGCCGCCCGCGACGACTACCTCTACGCCGGCGATCAGCCCCTGACGAGGTCAGTCGCCGTGCGGCTGATGAGCCGCTCGAGCTTCGCTCCAATGCTGTGAAAGGAGCTCGGCGCGGCGGGCTACCCGGCGCGGAAGGATCTCTTGCGGGCGCTCGTCCGGAGCCGGGTAGGGCGTGTAGCGACCGACACTGAGAGCCGCGAGCTGGGCGGCGGCGGCCGCGAGCAACGTCGCGACGATCAAGAACGGAAGCTTGAGAAAGCCGACGGCCGCGAGAGCCGTCACGTACCAGAACACGCTCAGACCGAGGTGTAGCCGCACCGCCAGCTCCAAGAAGATGAGGAGGGGACCGAGCAGCCCGGCGACGAGCAACACCAAGGAAGACCAGGGCCGGTATCGGCGCACCTGCGGTAGCCAGATCCAGGCATGAAGCGGCGGCAGCAGAAAGAGAAGCGCGTAGCTGTTGAGCCAGGCGACGGCGAGGGCGGCGCAGGCGACTACCAGCAGCGCGCTGGCGTAGCCGGCCAGCTCCTGCTCGGGGCTCGTCTCCCGGCGCGGCAGTAGCCGGTCGCGGGAGATCAACCAAGCGCCGAAGGTGAGAAAGGCGAAACCGACGAGCGCCGCCACCGGTAAGGAGGTGGCCGCGAGGCTATCGGGCGACAGCGGCCGTCCTGAGCCTTTGGGCCAGAATCCGACCGCGGCGAAGAGCCAGAAGAGCACCAGGAGAGAGAGCCAGAAGCCGAGCCGGCGGGCGAGGCTGCGCAACGCGGGCCAAAACGCGATCTGGCGCCGGCGGCAGCGCGCGAAGAGATCAATGATGGTCACCAACGCAGGAATGAGCGTTGCGATGAGCAGTAGCTGGATGGCCCAGCCGTGTACGAAGCGGCCGCCCAGATATATGTAGGAGGCTTGGCTTACGTGAGGCTCAGGCGCTCCCTGATCGAGAGCGGCCAGCAACTGCTCGCTCGCTCGCCCGATCTGCGCCAGATGCGCCCTCGCGGTGCGATTGGTCTTGTCGGTGAGTGCGGCCGCTGTGTCCGTGAGCGGGTTCGGATACCGGTCGCCGGCGGTCGTCAGCGTTACGGCCGGGATTCCCCGCGCTACGAAGGGTGCCTGCTCGTAGAGGCTGAATGGGAAGGCCAGGTCGAATAGCTGGTGGAGCGGGCTCGGGTGCGTGATTACCGCGCCGGACTGCTCGCCGAGAATCTGGTTTGCCGTTGCGATAAAAACGGGAGAGGGCAGGCTCGTCGTATCGCCGTTGAAGAGCACGCGCGGTTTTCCGCTTCCGGCAATCGAGTCGAGAACGATTACCGCGGCGATGCGATGCTCGACGCTGTGACGCTGAGCGAAGCGCGCTGCCCCGATTGCGCCGAACGCTCCACCGTCGGTGGAGAGAAAGACGAGGGTGTGCGCCGGCACGGGCGGAGAGACGAAATTGAGCAGGTTTTGATACGGGCGCGCCAGCTCGAGTATCGCTGCCGCGCCGGAAGCGTTGTCGTTAACCCCCGCCCCCTCGCCGCCGTTGTCGCGGTGGGCCAGAACGACGATCTCGGTGGCGGAGCGGCCTCGAACAGTCGCGCTGATATTGCTCAGTCCGACCTTGCCGATACCGGGAACTTGAGCATTGAACTGGTCGACTTTCGTATTGAGCCCGAGCGCGGAGAACTGGTCGCGGACCCAGTTTCGAAGCGTTTCGCTGTTCGCCGCGCCGGGGCTACGATCGCGATATGTAGCGGCAAAGCCGTCCGGGTTGGTGATCGCCGAGACAACCGCGCCGGGATCGAAGGTCGAAGTCAGGGACGGCGCCGCAAGCGGCTCCTGTCGAGCGACACTGAAGGCGACGATCAGAATAGGGATCAACACCACAATCCAGGCGCCGCGATAGATCCGCGCATTGAGCGGCCTTTCGAGCGAACCTGGTCGCGGTCTCGCTGACCGTAGATTGGGCCGCATTGAGACTCTCACCGTGTGGTAATAGTAGGGATCAGATCGGGACCAGGTATGCAGGACTCTCCTACGATCCTCCTCGTCGACGACGAGGACGCGATCCAGAAACTACTGTCGTTTCCGCTGCAAAAAGACGGTTATCGCGTAGTCGAGGCGCGGGACGGTGAAGCGGCGCTGCGCCGCTTCGAAGAAGAGACGATCGATCTCGTCGTTCTCGATCTTGCTTTGCCGAAGCTGGACGGGCTCGAGGTTTGTCGCCGCCTACGCGCTCGCAGCGCCGTTCCGATCATCATGCTGACCGCCCGGGACGAGGAGATCGACAAGGTGATCGGTCTGGAGATCGGCGCCGACGACTACATCACCAAGCCCTTCTCGATTCGCGAGTTTCGCAGCCGCGTGCGTGCGTTGCTCAGGCGAGCCTCTCTGACCCCGGCGGCGAGCGTCGGAGAGCCGCTCGTAATCGGTCAGCTTCGCGTTGACCGCGCACGGCGGCGCATCGAAGTGGACGGCCATGTCCCGGAGCTCACCTACGTGGAGTTCGAGCTGGTGCGCATCCTGGCCGAGAACCCCGGCCGCGTCTTTTCCAGGGCTGACCTGCTCGAGAAGATCTGGGGCAGCTCGCAGTACCGCGATCCAAGAACGGTGGACGTTCACGTACGCCACATACGCGAGAAGCTCGAGCGAGATCCGGGCAAGCCCGAGCTGATTCTCACTGTCCGCGGAGTCGGCTACCGCTTACGCGAGCCATGAGGGCACTGCGGAGCGTCAGCGGTCAACTCATTACCGCGCTGGTCGTGCTCGTCCTCGTCGCGCTGACGACGAGCTACCTGGTCGTCGTGCCCACGCTCGACAACCAATTGGTTTCGAATCGCCTGAACGAGCTCGAGCGCTCGGCGGCCGGGATCGCCTTCGGCGTGACCAGTGGGGATAGCTTCTTCCTGCAGTCCCGCGTCGAGAACAGCGCATCGGCGCTCGATGTTCGAATCGTGGTCTTTCAGGAGTTGGGACCTCCGATGCAGCTTGCGGTGGTAGCCGACTCCCTGCGCGCGAGCTCGAGCGCGATCGAGTCCGACCCGGTCGCTCTCGCCGCCGCGAGCAGCGGGCGAGTAGTACGAGGAACACTGAATCGAGGTGGTATGAAACGCGCCGAGGTGGCGGTACCGATCGCGGGGAGTTCCGAGGTGGTTCTACTTTCGGGCTCCCTCGCCGAGGCGAATCAGAGCGTGCGCACCGTGCGTAAGCAGCTCCTGATCGCGGCTCTTCCCTCCCTACTGATCGCGCTCTTGATCGGCGTCCTCGGCGCTCGCCGGCTTACCTCGCGGATTCGTCGCCTGGAGCGGGGTGCCGACCGGATCGCCGTAGGCTCGCTCGAACAGCCGATCGAGGACGAGGGGAAGGACGAGGTCGGGCAACTAGCGCGCAGCTTCGAGCGCATGCGCCAGCGCCTGGCCCGGTTGGACGAGGCGCGACGCGAGTTCATAGCGAACGCCTCGCACGAGTTGAGAACGCCGATCTTTGCGCTTTCGGGGTCGCTGGAGCTCCTGAGCGAAGAGGAGATGAGCGAGGCGAACAGACGGGAGTTCCTGGAGACGATGCGCGGTCAGGTGCAGCGTCTCGAGAAGCTGGCAACGGCACTACTCGACCTTTCGCGCCTCGACGCCGAGAAGTTCGATCTGGTCGTCGAGCCTTTGGCCTTGCCGGCTTTGGCCGAGTCGCTGAAGAGGGAGTTCGAAGCCGCTGCGGAGCTATCGGCGCACCCGCTCACGCTCTCGGTCGCCAACGAGAGCGACCTGTTGGTTGAGGCTGATGAGCAGCGAACGCTCCAGATCGGCCGGATACTGCTCGAGAATGCGCTCGTTCACACGCCCGGCGGCGTTTCCGTCTCGATCGGCGCGGCCGAGGAGGGCGACAGCGGTTTCCTGATCGTCGGAGACAGCGGCCCGGGTATTCCCGCCGACCAGCAGGAGCGCGTATTCGAGCGCTTCTTCCGCCTGAGCGGAGAGAAGTCATCTGGCAGCGGCCTGGGTCTTGCGATAGCTCGCGAATGGGCAAGACGGATGAACGGCGACCTGACGCTGGAGTCGCAGCCGGGATCTACACGCTTCAGGCTTTCGCTTCCCTTGGCCAAGAGCGAGGAAGAGGCCGGAGGCAACCCCGTTTCCACGTGAAAACGGCGCGCTAGGCAAAAACGGAGTTCGGTTATCCCGGCGCTTCGCACCAGCGGGTGCGCTTCTGAGAGCCCGCCGCGACGATCGAGTGCATGATTGGTGGGCGGTTGGGAATACACTCCCCGCGGTTGTCGTATCCTGAGGCTAGATTCGTTCGGAGTCGAAAGCGGCACGGAACTTCCCCATGAGCTCAGAAAGCGCAGTCATCAACCTGACGATCCCGGCGAAGGCCGAGTACATCACGCTCGGGCGTTTGGCCCTCACGGCGCTGGCGCGCGCGCGCGAGTTTCCCGAGGAGACGCTGGCCGATCTCAAGCTGGCGCTGACCGAGGCTTGCTCGAACTCGGTGCGTCACGCGTACAGCTCCGGCGACGGAACGGTGGAGATTCTCTACGAGCTCCAATCCGACCGCTTGATCGTCGAGGTCTGCGACCAGGGGCGCGGGTTCGTGCCACCGAGCGGCCTCGAAGAGATCGACTTCGGTGAGGGAGGCCTCGGGATAGCGATCATTCGAGCGATCGTCGACGACCTCGAGATCAGCGAGAAGATGGGCGGCGGATCACGGCTTCGATTCGTAAAACGGCTCGACTCCTAAAGGAAGCCCGCCCAGGCGATCGACGGAAGTCTCGGAGCGTTCGCTCGGGGACGATGCTGCAGCTCGTGAACACGGGGCACAAGTCGCTTGCCGACTACGCCTCGATTGTCTCGCGGGGCCTGATGGAGGAGATCAAGCACCTTGCCGAGCCGATCAAAGGCTTGCGCGTGCTGCATCTGTCGGCAACGGCGTTCGGCGGAGGCGTCGCGGAGATCCAGTACACCCTCATCCCGCTCATGCGCGACGCCGGGCTCGACGTGGAGTGGCGAATCATCCACGGCCAGGAGGAGTTCTTCAACGTCACGAAGGCCGTTCACAACGCGCTCCAGGGCGATCGGCGCGGGCTCTCCCACGAAGACCAGGAGATCTTCGGTCGCTACAACCAGCTGAACGCGGCGCAGCTCGACGACTCGGATTACGACGTGATTATCGTGCACGACCCGCAGCCGGTGGGCATGATCGAGCACTTCTCCTCCTCGAAGGCGAAATGGGTTTGGCGTTGCCACATCGACCTCTCGGATCCGAACCCCGACGTGATCGACTTCCTCGCGCCGCAGATCTCGCAATACGACGCGATGATCTTCCACCGTCGGCAGTACATCCCCGCGAGGCCCGGTCTGCCGCCCGCGTTCATCTGGCCGCCGGCAATCGATCCGCTGGCGCCGAAGAACATGGCGCTGTCGCGAGAAGACGCCGCCTACATCCTCGACCAGTTCGGAATCGACGTCGACCGCCCGCTCCTGACGCAGGTGTCTCGCTTCGACCCCTGGAAGGATCCGCTTGGCGTGATCGACAGCTACCGGCTGGTCAAGCGAAAGTTCCCCGAGATCCAGTTGGCGCTCGTCGGATCGATGGCGCATGACGATCCCGAGGGCTGGGATTACTACAACAGAACCGTGGCATACGCCGACGGCGATCCCGACATATACATCCTCTCCAACCTGAACAACGTCGGCTCGGTGGAGGTGAACGCCTTCCAGGTTCACTCGTCCGTCGTGCTCCAGAAGTCGATTCGCGAGGGCTTCGGGCTGACGGTCTCCGAGGCGCTGTGGAAGGGGCGCCCGACCGTCGCCGGGCGTGTCGGCGGCATAGTGACCCAGATCCGCGACGGCGAGACGGGTCGCCTGGTGTCGTCGCCCGAGGAGTGCGCGGAGGCTTGCTTGGATGCTTTGCGCGATCCCGATCGGGCCCGCCGGCAGGCGCTGCTCGGGAAAGAAGACGTTCGACGGAAATTCCTCACGCCGCGACTCCTGCGCGATTGGCTGGTGCTCTTCAATCACCTGCTTGGTCACGATACGGGCGGCGCCGAGGCCGAGCTGATCGCCAACGTCTGACAGGCCGCTCCACGAGGCGGGAAAGCCAGCTAGTAGGCTTCAATCTGCGTGGGCAAGCGGCGAGAGATCATCATCGTCTCGAACCGGGGTCCGGTTACCTACCAGCGCGGGCCCGAGCAAGTTCGCGAGGCTAAACGCGGAGGTGGCGGTCTCGTAACGGCGCTCGGGAGTCTGGCCATGCACCACGACGTGACCTGGATCGCCAGCGCGATGAGCGATGTCGATCGCGAGATCGCCGAGGAGAGCAACGGGCAGGCGGTCGAGGAGCGGCTCGAGAACGGCGCCGACTGCCGGCTTCGCCTGCTGGCGCACGAGCCCTCGGCATACGACCAGTACTACAACGTCGTCGCCAATCCGACGCTTTGGTTCACGCAGCACTGTCTCTGGGATCTGGTTCGTGAGCCGGACAGCAAGCGAAGCGGGCTGGTCGAGGCCTGGCGGGGCGGATACGCGCCAATCAACGCGGTCTTCGCCGAGGCCGCGCTCGAAGAGCTGTCGCGACGACCCGAGGCGATCGTCTTCTTCAACGACTACCACCTCTACCTGGCGCCGCGGCTCGTGCGGGCACGCGCCCCCGACGCCGTGTTGCTCCATTTCGTCCACATCCCGTGGCCGCAGCTCAACTGCTGGCGCGTCCTTCCCGAGGAAATCACGGTGGCCATCCACGACGGGTTGCTGGCGAACGACGTGGTCGGCTTCCACACCACTCGCTGGCGCAGCAACTTCATCCAATCGGCGCAGTCCGTTGTCGGCGCCAAGCGTATTTCGGGCGAAGCCGCCGTCTCCCACGCCGGCGCCACGACCTGTTTGAGTGCGCGAGGCATCTCGATCGATCCCGACGAGCTGGCGGCGCTGGTCGAAGACCCGAGGGTTCAGGAGCACGAGCGTCGCATCATCGAGACGAGGCCCGAGTTCCTGGTCGTGCGCGTCGATCGGACCGATCCTTCCAAGAACATCGTCCGCGGCTTTCGCGCCTTCGAGCTCTTTCTCGAGCAGCATCCCGAGCTACACGGGCGCGTCACGATGCTCTCCTGTCTCGACCCCTCGCGCCTGAACATCCCCGAGTACGAGAACTATCTCGAGGCGATTCAGCGCGAGGCGCAGCGGGTCAACGAGCGCTTTCAACAACAGGGCTGGACGGCGATCGATCTGCAAATAGAAGACGACGTTCATCAGTCGATCGCGGCCTACAAGCAGTACGACGTCTTGTTCGTGAATGCCATTTCCGACGGGCTCAACCTGGTCGCCAAGGAGGCGCCGCTGGCGAACGAGCGCGACGGCGTCCTCATACTTTCTGAGAACACCGGAGCCCACGAGGAGCTGGGCCCCTTCTCGCTGGCGATCGATCCCTTCGACGTCCCTGCTCAGGCGCTCGCGATCTACGAGGCGCTGACGATGAGAGCGGACGTTCGCAAGCGCTGGATTGAGGACATCCGCGCCTGGGTTCAAGAGCACGATCTGGCCAGGTGGATCAACGGCCTACTGCGCGATCTCGACGACTGCCGGGCGAGAAGAGGCGAGCCGGGCGACCCGTCGGCGAAGGCAAGACCGGCGCATGACGACAGCTGAGATTCGCCCGAGAAGTTCGATCGTCTGGCGCCTGGTGGCGCTTGTCAAGCTGGAGCACACGCTCTTCGCGCTGCCCTTCGCCTATGTCGGGGCGTTGCTCGCGTTTCGCTCGGCGGATCGATTTCCCGGTTGGCAGGAGTTGCTCTGGATCACGCTGGCGATGGTCGGCGCTCGCTCGCTGGCGATGGGGATCAACCGCGTGGTCGATCGCGAAATCGATGCTCGTAATCCGCGCACGGCAGGCCGCGAGCTTCCGAGCGGGCGTCTCGAGCTGTGGCAGGTAGCGGCCTTCTGTCTCGGAGCGCTCGCGCTTTTGGTCCTGGCCACTCTTCGGCTGGCGCCCATCGTTCGCTATCTGTGGCCCATTCCCGTGGCGGCGTTCGTCGTCTATCCGTATCTGAAGCGGGCGACCTGGCTCTGTCACCTCTGGCTGGGAGTGACCATCGGTCTGGCGCCGCTCGCCGCCTGGATGGCGGTTGGCAAGCCGCTCGCCCCGGCGCCGTTCGCTCTCTGGCTCGGCGTCGCTTGCTGGGTCGCGGGCTTCGATCTGCTCTACGGGTTGTTCGACCTTCAGGTCGATCGCGAGCAGGGACTCCACTCCCTCGCCGTGCGCTTCGGCGTGCCGGCGACCTTCTGGGCCGCTCGCGCTCTCCATCTCGCGACCGTCGCGGCACTGGCGCTCGCCGGAATCGAAGGCGGGGCCGGGTTTATCTGGGGGATCGGCGTCGCCACAGTCGCCGCGCTACTCCTTTACGAGCATCTGATCGTCTCGCCGGGCGATCTACGCAGGCTGAACGCTGCTTTCTTCACCATCAACGGCATCATTGCGATCGTGTTCCTCGTTTTCGTGCTGATCGACGCGCTCGTTTGAGCCGATTAGCTACAACAGGTCTTTGGCAATGGCTACAGAAGCGGTGACAATGGAGCCGTCCATGCGCTTTCGCTTCATCACCTTCCTCACTGATTTCGGCCTCCAGGACGATTTCGTCGGAACGTGCCACGGCGTAATAAAGAGCATCGCTCCGGATGCTGAGATCATCGACATCACGCATGGGATCGAGCCTCGCCGCGTCCTGCAAGGGGCGCTGGCGCTCGCCGACACGATTCCGTATATGCCACCCGGGGTGCACCTCGCCGTCGTCGACCCCGGGGTCGGAACCGACCGCCGAGTGATCGCGGTCGAGGATCAATGCGGGCGCCTCTATGTGGGACCCGACAACGGGTTGCTTCTGCCTGCAGCCGAGCGGATGGGCGGCATCGAGCGAGCGCATCAACTCACCAATCCCGCCTATGCGATGAAGGAAGTGGCGCCGACCTTTCACGGCCGCGACATCTTTTCTCCGGCGGCTGCGCACCTCGCGCTGGGCGTACCGATCGAAGAGCTGGGCCCGAGCCTCGAATTGGCCGAGCTCGTGCGGCTGGACATCCCGAAGCCGGAGGCACACGGCGGCCGGATCAAAGCTTCGGTGGTCGACACCGACCGTTTCGGGAACATGCAGCTCAATCTCCGCAACGAGCATCTCGAGGCTCTGGGCCTCTCGGTGGGGACGAAGATCGAGCTCGAGCACGCCGGTGAGCGCTATTACGCGATCACGGCGCGTACCTTCTCCGACGCCAGGCGCGGCGACATCATGCTCTACGAAGACTCGTTCCTTAACCTCGCAGTAGCCATTTCGGGCGGCGACGCGGCGAACATGTTCGGCGCCGTTCCCGGCGACAAGATCACCATCCGCCTGATCGAGCAGTGAGGTTGGGTTGAACGAACGTTCGCGGCGTCCTAAGCTCGAAGGTGACAAGGACGTTCACGGCGCGGTAGCACCGGCCTGGACGTCCTTTCTATCTGGTCCGGCGTGAGCGCTCTCGACCTCCGGTTGCTCGCCGGCAGCTACGCAGTCAGTCGGCTATCGCCCGACGAGACGCTGCCCGAGTGGGCACGAGGAGAGCTGCTGGCCGCGACCTGGACGCCCGACGAGCTGTCGATCGTCTCGGCCGCCGGGTCGGTGCCGGAGTCGGTCAGGAGCGAGTCGGGTTGGCGCGTCCTTTGCGTCGCGGGCCAGCTCGACCTCTCGCTGGTCGGGATTCTCGCGACGCTGACGGGGACTCTGGCGCGGGCGGAGATCGCCGTCTTTTCGCTCTCAACCTTCGACACCGATTACCTCCTCGTCCGCGAGCGGGATCTCGAGCGAGCCCTGAGCGCCCTGGAGTCGGACGGTCACCGGATCACCGCCGCGAGCGATGCCTCGCCCGCGCAGCGCGGCGATTGAGAATCGTCTCGGTACGATAGATCTGTGGCCGTGAAGCAAAACGTCAAGCTGGACGCGCGGCGTATCCGCGCCGACTTCCCGATCTTCGAGCAACTGGAGGAGGGAAAGCCGCTCGCCTTCCTCGACTCGGCTGTGAGCGCGCACAAGCCGCGGCAGGTAATCGCTGCGCTGAAAGACTTTTACGAGAACTCCTACGGCAACGTCGGCCGCGGCGTATACGCACTGGCCGAACGCGCCAATGCGGCCTACGAGCAGGCGCGCGAGAAGGCGCGCGAGTTCATCAACGCCAGCTCGCCGCGCGAAGTCGTCTTTACGCGCAACACGACCGAGGGCCTCAACCTCGTCGCTTACGCCTGGGGCCTGGACAACCTCGGCCCGGGCGACATCGTGCTGGCGAGTGAGCTCGAGCACCACTCCAATTTCGTGCCCTGGCAGGAAGTGGCCAGGCGAACCGGCGCCGAATTCAGGGTCATTCCGGTTACCGGCGAGGGCGAGCTGGAGCTGGACGAACTGGAGCGGCTGGCCGGAGGTGGCCGACTGAAGATCATTGCCATCACCGCCGTCTCGAACTCGCTCGGGACGATCGTTCCGGTCGAGAGGTTGATTGCCTTCGCTCACGAGCGAGGCGCTATCGCCGTTATCGACGCGGCGCAGGCGGCACCCCATCGCAGGGTCGACGTGCAGGCGCTGGACTGCGACTTCCTCGCTTTCTCGGGCCACAAGATGTGCGGCCCGAGCGGTGTTGGCGTGCTCTTCGGGCGCGCCGAGCTGCTGCAGAAGATGAGTCCGTTCTTGACCGGCGGAGGCATGATCCGGCGCGTCTCGGTCGAGAAGACGACCTGGGCCGAGCTGCCGCACAAGTTCGAGGCCGGGACGCCTCCGGTCGCCGAGGCGGTGGCGCTCGGTGCGGCGATCGACTACCTGGAAGGCATCGGCCTGGAGGCAATCGCTGCGCACGAGCACGAGCTCGCGGCCTACGCGCTGGAGCGGCTGGGCGAGTTGCCCGGCTTGACTCTTTACGGGCCGCCGCTCGAGCGCAGGGCCGGAATCGTCTCCTTCAACCTGGAGGGGATCCATCCGCATGACGTCGCCCAGATCCTCGACGCCGAAGGCGTTTGCGTGCGTGCGGGCCATCACTGCAACCAGCCGCTGATGCACAAGCTCGGCGTCGCGGCGACCAGCCGCGCCAGCTTCTACCTCTATTCGCTGCCCGAGGAGGTCGATCGTCTCGTCGTCGGCCTCGAGCGGGCGCAGAAGGTCTTCGCATAGTGCCCCATCCAGCAATACCCTCCGGCTTCTTGCCCGCCATCACGCGGCGCGCTGCGTCGGCACGTAGAGCCGCGTCCTCAGTCGTGTCCGTACTAACCAGTACGGACACTTTCTGCGTCCTGGCATCGCTTGGTGCCAGCGACCCCGAATCTTGCAAGCGTTACCGGGCGGAGCACCGATGAGCAGCATCGACAATCTCTACCGCGAGCTGATCCTCGATCACTACAAGAGCCCGCGTCACCACGGCCGGCTCGATCCCGCCGACGCGGAAGCCGAGGGACAGAATCCGCTTTGCGGCGATGAGCTGCTGGTCACGCTGCGCTTCGGCGCCGACGGCGAGACGATCGAGGAGATCGCCTTCGAGGGTCACGGCTGCGCGATCAGCCAGGCCGCCGCCTCGATGCTGAGCGAGGAGGTCGTCGGTCGCAAGGCCGCCGAAGTGGCTGCGATCGACAAGGACGATACGCCGCTGGTGGCGATGATGATTGAGAGCGGTACTCCGCTGACGCCAATCCGGCTCAAATGCGCCCTGCTCGGCCTGGGTGTAATCAAGGTCGCCCTGCACAAGTCCGCCGGCACCCCGCTCCCCGAGGAGTGGACGGGCATCGACGAAGTTGAGTTCGAGTAGCTTCTTGCTACCGCGGCCGCCCCGCGGGATGAACCCCGCTTTCCTTGAGTCGCCGCGACCGACATGGCGGGCGCAGCTCGCAGAACGCCGCCCCCCGGCCCACACGCTTCGAACACTGCTCACAACCACGCCCAGCCCAGAGCGCTTCTCGGAGCAGACGAGGCACTCGCGACGAAGTCGTGGCGGCTCGCAACTTGGCCCACGTCTTGACGTAATGCCTATCATGTTGGTATCGCGGAAAGGAGGTGGTCCAGTGAGAGATTCCAGTACTGGCAGCGGAGGTACCAGCGGGTAGGGGCGTGTCCCCGGGACCACCGGGAATCGCCTAGCCAGCGTAGGGGGCTCGCTAATCGCGCCGCGACCTAGGTCGTTGGAAGCGCCTCTACCAAATCCAACGCTGGTGACCGGATTGGAGGGCCGTCTCGGCGGCCCTCCTTCTTTTTCGAACTCCTTTCGAAACGAAGCACTCCGCCGCCTGGCCGCGCTCGGCGGCGCGAGGACGTTGTCCTCGGTCGCATCCGTAGCCTCCGGCTACGAACGCGACACTGCGTCCTAGTCTCGCATCCACCGATCGCACCCAATCGACGGGTCTTCATTCCGAACTGAGCTCTGATCAGGTCTTTTGCGGATCTTGTCAGGCCGTCGCGCGCCGGATTTGCTCTTCCAGCGATTGCAGCGGAAGCCCAAAAACCTGCTCCGTGGCATCGATATCACCGACGTTGTCGCCGGCGGCAAGCATCTTCAGCTGATCGCGAGTGAACGGGAATCCGGGCAGGCGCTCGAAGAGCGTGGCCTCAGCTCGAGCGAGTGCAAACGGAATGTGAACGCGCCGGCGGCGTTTGCCGATCACGCTCGCAATCAGGCCGTAGAGCTCGTCCCAGCTCACCTGGTCGGGCCCCACGAGGTCGAAGGTCCTGTCGCGGGCTTCTTCGAGCTCGACCGCTTTGATCAAGTGGGACGCGACATCCTCGACGGCGACCGGCTGAATGCGTTGCGTCCCGGGCCCGAGCACGGGTGTGAGAGGCGAGTAACGAACGAGGCGTATGAAGGTGGGAAGAATGCCGCCGCTACGCCCAAAAACGAAGCTCGGACGAAAGATCACGTGCTCCAGGCCTGAGGCCTTGAGCGTCCGCTCCTCGTCCCACTTTGCTCGGTAATAGGGCGTCAGCTCGGAGGTTTCCTCTGCAAGGCCAAGAGCGCTGACAAGGATGAAGCGGCGTACCTGAGCAGCACGCGCGGCCTCGACGAGCGTTCGCGTCCCCGCCGCCATCGTCTGCTGGAAATCGACCGGCCGGCCGCGGATGACGGCAACCAGGTGAATCACCGCGTCAACACCGTCACAAGCCGCGCGCAGGCTGTCCGGATCGGTCATATCCCCGAGCGCGAGTACGCAGCCTTGAGCCTCGAGCTTGCGCCCGCGCGAGCTCGAGCGGACGAGGCACCGAACAGGCTGCTCGAGCGAGCGAAGGCCGGCGACGAGGTGGCGCCCGATGAAGCCGGTGGCACCGGTAACGAGGATCATGTCTCGGCCGATGCGCTGCCGGCGCTCGTTGCTCTCCGCGCCGCGATAACGCTTAGCCCGATCGAGCGCTCACTCTGATCCACAACCGAATCCTATGCCCGGTGAGCGGCAGCTCGACACCGGGCGGCCCGATAACGGCAGCTTTTCCTTGCAAACTGCGGATTTCATCGTTCGCTAGAGGCTTTGCAGTTGTGAATGGGTCCGATAGGGTGCCATCTGCGTGGTACTCGAGCCCGTCGATCCAAACGCTCGTTTCCACGAGCGACGTGCAAATGCCCGGCGCCGGCGTAAGCTGCGCCGTACTGCCTTCCTGCTCGCGCTCGTGACTTCGGCGACCCTGGGCGGACTAGCCGTCTGGATGACGGCACGCGGTGCAGGCTCGCCCGTTACCGAGGCCAGCAAGCACACCACGACTAAAACTTCGCCGAAACCGAAATCCTTCCTTCCGAAGGAGATCCGCGGTATTCACGTCACCATGATGCTCGCCTCGCTGGAGGGCAAGCTGGCCGAGTATGCGAGCCTGACCAACGAGGGCCTGAACACGATCGAGCTCGACGTCAAGGACGAGAACGGTACGGTCGCCTTCTCCTCGCCCGAGGCTCCTCTGGCTGATCAGGTTGGCGCGGCGGGCAACTACTACAACCCGGCCAAAGTGGCCAAGCAGCTTCACGCTCGCGGCATCTACCTGATCGGGCGCATTGCGGTCTTCGAGGATCCCGTACTCACGGCGCACCGGCCCGATCTCGCGATCCAGCATTCAGACGGCTCGATCTGGGTCAATGACAGGGGTCTCGGCTGGTCGAACGAGTACAACAAGAAAGTCTGGGACTACAACGTCTCGATTGCGAAGGCCGCCGCCAAGGCCGGCTTCGACGAGATCCAGTTCGACTACGTGCGCTTCCCCTCGGACGGGCCGATCGAAAGCGCAGTCTGGCCAGGCAAGGTAAACGAGCCGGAGTCGACGACGATCGCCAAGTTCCTCCAGTACGCGTCCGGTCAGCTCAAGCCGCTGGGCGTGCGCGTCTCGGCCGACGTCTTCGGGCTCGCGGCGAGCGAAAAGCAAGGCGTCGGGCAGTCGCCGCAGAAGATGGCGCGCTACGTCGATGCGCTCTCGCCGATGGCGTATCCGTCGCACTTCAACCCGGGAACTTACGGATTAACCGATCCGCAGGCCGCTCCGGGCATGACGGTTGGTTACGCGTTGGACGACTTCAACACCGCGATCCGCGGGAGTAAGGCCGAGCTGGTTCCCTGGATCCAGGACTTCACGATGGGGCGCAAGTTCACTCTCGCCGACATCAGAGACGAGATCCTGGCTGTTCGTAACAACGGCGCACGCGGATTCCTGATCTGGAACGCGAGCGGCGAGTACACCCCCGGCACGCTTCAGCCGGTGAGCTAACCTCGGCGAGCGCAGTCGGCGCTCCGCTATCGTCCCGGCGGAGATGACCTCCTCGGCGATCCAACTCCTCACCGATATTCCGGGCCCTCGCTCGTGTGAGATCATGGCGCGAAAGGAGAGCGCGGTCGCCGCGCCGCTGACTGTCCAGGCGCCGCTCGTCGTCGACTCGGCGCTGGGAACGGTAGTGACGGACGTCGACGGCAATCGCCTGCTCGACTTCACCGGAGGGATCGGTTGTCTCGCGGTAGGGCACTCTCATCCCCACGTGGTCGAGGCGGTTAGGGAACAGGCGGGCCGCTTTCTGCACACCGATTTCGCGGTTGTCCCGTACGAGATCTACGCGACCGTCGCCGAGCGACTGGTCGCGGCGGCGCCGTTCAGCGGCCCGGGACGAGCGGTCTTCTTCAACTCCGGCGCCGAGGCGGTCGAGAACGCCGTCAAGATCGCGCGCCTGGCGACCAAGCGCCCCGCCGTCATCGCCTTCGAGGGCGGGTTCCATGGGCGCACCCTTCTGGCCCTGACGATGACGTCCAAGGCCAATCCGTACAAGATCGGGATGGGCCCGCTTGCGCCGGCCGTCTATCACCTCCCCTACGCTCAGGACTACCGCGGTCCCTCCGCTTCGGAGGCTCTCGCCGCGCTCGAGCGGGCGCTGGTGACGCAGGTGGCGCCGGCTGAGGTTGCCGCGATCGTGATCGAGCCGATCCAGGGCGAGGGCGGTTTCGTCCCGGCGCCGAAGGAGTTTTTGCGGGGCCTGCGCGAGATCTGCGACGAGCACGGGATCGTGTTCGTGGCCGACGAGGTGCAGTCCGGCTTCGGCCGCACCGGCGCCATGTTCGCGATCGAGCACTATGGTGTCGAGCCCGACCTGGTCGTAGTAGCCAAGGCGCTGGCTTCCGGGCTACCCCTCTCCGGCGTGATCGGCAAAGCGGAAATCATGGACGCGCCGCACGAAGGAGCCATCGGCGGCACCTACAGCGGAAACCCGGTTGGTCTGGCCGCGGCGAACGCCGTGCTCGATGTGATCGAGAGCGAGAATCTGATCGAGCGGGCGAAGGTGCTCGGTACGACTCTGCTCACGCGAATGAACGTCTGGCAGGATCGCTTCGAGCAGATCGGAGACGTGCGCGGTATCGGCTCGATGCTCGCGATCGAGCTGGTGAAGAGCAGGGAGACCAAGCAGCCCGCGCCCGAGCTGGCGACACGAGTGATAGAGGAGGCGCTGCAGCGCGGCCTGCTTCTGCTCAAGGCGGGGCTGTACGGCAACTGCGTGCGCGTTCTTGCGCCGCTGGTGATCACAGACGACGAGCTCGAAGAGGCGCTCGACGTCTGGGAAGACGCGCTCGGCGCCGCTCTCGCCGGCTGACGATCTCGGATTCAGTAGGCGTATCGCTGCTGCCGCTTGTGGCGCTCGAGCGCCAGGGCGATCAGGCGATCGAGCAGCTCGGGGTACGAGATGCCCGATTCGGCGAACAACTTGGCGTAGACGCTGGTGGAAGTGAAGCCCGGGATTGTGTTGAGCTCGTTCACCAGCACCTCCTCGCCACGGACGAAGAAGTCGACTCGGGCCATTCCTTCGCACTCGCCGGCGACGAAGGCCTCGACTGCCAGGCGCCGAACTCGCTCGACCGCCTCGGCGGAGATGGGCGGCGGCACCACCAGCTCCATCCCGCCCTTCTCGTACTTGGCTGCGAAGTCGTACCACTCGGCGTGAGCGATGATCTGGCCCGGCAGCGAGGCGATCGGCTCGCGGTTGCCGAGCACGCTGCACTCCACCTCGAGCGCGTCGATGAACTCCTCGATCAACACCTTCTCGTCGTGGCGGAAGGCGAGCTCCAGCGCCGGGCCGAGCTCGCTCTGGTCGTGCACCTTGCTGATGCCGACCGAGGAGCCGAGCCGCGCGGGCTTGACGAAGACGGGATAGGAGAAGGGATGCTCCTCGGGGTCGCCGTGGTGCAGGGTGACGCTCGGCGTCACCGGGATGCCGCGGTCGCGCAGCACGGCCTTGAAGACGTCCTTGTCCATGCACAGCGCTGAGGCCAGAACGCCTGCGCCGACGTAGGGCAAGCCGGCCAGCTCGAGCAGGCCCTGGACGGTGCCGTCCTCGCCGAAGGGCCCGTGCAGCACCGGAAAGACGACGTCCACATCCGCCAGGGTTGCCGGTACGGACGACTCGGCCGGTACGGGCAGCGTCTCTACGGGCTTACTGGTGTGCTCCGCTGCTTCCAGCGTGGGCGGCACGGCGGCCGGAAGAGCCCAACGGCCCTCTCGGTCGATCTCTACCGAGACGGTGTCGTAGCGGTCGCGCAAGGCCTCGACCACCGAGCTTGCCGAGGCGACCGAGATGTCGTGCTCGCTAGAACGGCCGCCCATCAGCACTGCTACGCGAAGGCGGCTCACGGCGCGACGAAGTTGCCGACGTAGATCGTTACGGTCGAGCCCGGAGCGGCCTGCTTGTTCCCCTCCGGAGTCTGTTTTAGGACGATCCCGTTTTCGCTGGCATTCGGAGTGTCTTGCGGTACCGGGTCGTAACTGAATCCCGCCGCTGTGAGAGTCGCCTCGGCGGTCGCGGCGTCGGAGTTGACGACCGAAGGAACGGAAACAAGCTGCGGCCCCTGGGAGACCTGGAGCGTGATCGTAGTGCCGGGCGGTTGTTTGGGCGCCGCAGAGGTGGGATCCTGGACGAGAATCGTGCCCTTGGGCTGGTCGGACGCCACTTCCTGCTTATTAATCTTGAACCCCGCGTCTATCAGCGGGTGATAGACGGTGTTGTAGAGCGAACCGACAACGTTGGGGACGGGGATCGGAGCCGGCCCTTTCGAGACCCAGATTGTCACGGTCGAGCCCGCTTTCGCCTTGACACTTCCGAGCGGATCTTGGTTGAAGACCGTCCCAATCGGCGCCGTATCGCTGTACGCGGGTTTCGGAGCGACTTGGAAGCCGCTCTTGCTCAACGCGGCGATTGCCTTGTACTGATCCATGCTGATGACCGATATGACGCGAATATTGCCGGTTCCGGTGGAGACCCAGATGCGAACCGTGCTGTTCGGGGCGAGGCGCTCGCCCCCGGTCGGGTCTTGCTGGGATACATCGCCCGACTTGTATTTGGTGGATGTCTTGTAGATCACCCTCGAGACGAGGCCGGCGCGGGAGATTTTCGCCTTCGCAGCCTCCTTGGTCAATCCGGTCACGGAGGGGACCGGCACGGGAGAGCTCTCGGAGAGTTGCCGGTAGACGATCCAGAAGGCGACGCCCACGGCGATCGCCAGGGCCAGCGCGAGCAGCCAAGGCCAGACCGGGCGCCGCACGGTGGCGTCTTGGAGGTCGTAGTAGCCGGGCGGCGCCGGGGGTGGAGCGGGCGCGCCCGATCGGATCGGCGGCGTCACTCGCGTAGGCGCCTTGGTGATCATCGTCGGCGCCGAGAGGCCGGCCCCCGCCAGCACGGTCGTGGCGGCGTCGGTCGTAACATCGCTGATCTCCAGGCCCTTCGAGATTGCGCTCAGGTCGGCGTCCATCTCCGCGGCGCTCTGGTAGCGATCGTCGGGGTTCTTGGCCAGAGCGCGCAGGACGACCGCGTCGAGCTCGGGCGAGATCTCGGGCCGCTTCGCCGACGGCGGCTCGGGCACGGCCGAAAGGTGCTTCATGGCGATCTCGACCGGGGTGTCGCCGTTGAAGGGCGCCTCGCCGGTGAGCAGCTCGTAGAGGAGAACTCCGACCGAGTAGAGGTCGGAGCGGTCGTCGACCGGTGCGCCGCGGGCCTGCTCGGGCGACAGGTACTGGGCGGTGCCGATGATCGAGCCGACCTCGGTCATCTCGCTGGCGCCCGCTCGCGCGATCCCGAAGTCGGTGACCTTCACCCGACCCTCGTCGTCCACGAGCACGTTGTGCGGCTTGATGTCGCGATGCACGAGGCCGTTTCGGTGCGCGAAGCGAAGCGCTGCCAGAATCTGGCGGCCGTAGTTGACGGCGACGAGGATCGGCGAGGGGCCGCGCTCGATCACCAGCTCCTTGAGCGTGCGACCCTCGATTACCTCCATGGCGATGTAGTACGTGCCTTCGGCGTTGCCGCGGTCGTAGATCTGCACGATGTTGGGATGCGAGAGGCTGGCGGCGCTGGAGGCTTCGCGCCGGAAGCGCTCGACGAACTGCTTGTCGGAGGCGTGCTTGGCGTTCAGGATCTTGATCGCGATACGCCGGCCGAGCTCCTGGTCTTCGGCGAGATAGACGGTCGCCATCCCTCCCGAACCGAGCTTCTTGAGGATCTTGTAGCGCCCGTCGAAGAGGGCGCCGATTAGTGGGTCAGGAGGTGTCATGGCTCGTAAAGGTTAGGTCAGGAGTTGGAGTTCGGCGCGGAGGACAGGATCGCCTGCATGATTTGGCGCGCAATCGGCGCTGCGGTCGTGCCGCCGGTGCCGGTTTGATTCTGGAGTACGACCGCCACCGCGACCCGCGGCGCGTCAGCGGGCGCAAAGGATATGAACCAGGTCGTGTTGGGCTGGCCGGTTCCGTTTTCGGCGGTACCGGTCTTGCCGGCGACCTTTACGCCCGGGATAGCGGCCGCCGTCCCGGTGCCGCTCGTCACGACCGACTCCATCATCTGCGTCAGCTCCAGTGCCGTCTCGGGCTTGATCGGTTGCGCGAGCTCCTGGGGCTTGATGCGCACGATCCCGCCGTCGCTTCGGCGCACGCGATCGACCAGGTGTGGCTGCATCTCGGTGCCGTTGTTGGCGACCGTGGCGGCGACCATCGCCATCTGCAGCGGCGTGACGAGCAGCAGGCTCTGGCCGAAAGCGACACGCCCCGGATCGGCCTGGCCGTCCTGGCCCGGGCCGAGCAGGTGGGAGCGCTGATAGAGGCCGCTGATCGCGAGGGCGTTGCTGGGCAGGTCGATCGAGGGAGTTTGGTCAAAGCCGAAGCGGCGCGCGTAGTTCATGAGGTTGTGTATCCCGAGCCGCTTACCGATGTTGCAGAAGACCGAGTTCACCGAGTCCGTGAAGCCCGTTGCGAGCGAGAGATGGCCGAACACCTCCGGCCCACTCTGATCGCTGAAGTTCCTCACCTGTTGTTTGTACTCGATGCAGTAGCCAGGGTCGTAAAAGCTCGACGTGGGAGTGAAGCGACCGCTGTCGAGAGCCGCCGCGGCGGTGACGACCTTGAAGGACGAGCCCGGCGGGTAGAGGCCCTGCGTGGCGCGGTCGACCAGCGGCGAAGCCGGAGAACAACCCGGCGACGTGATCTTGCCGATGCGGTTGTAGTGGTTTTCGACGTCGTTGGGGTTGTAGCTCGGCTTGGTGACGAGCGCGAGGATGCGCCCGGTCGAAGGCTCGATGGCGATGGCGGCGCCGCAGTTCGAGCCGAGCGCCTGCGTGGCGATGCGCTGGGCGTCGAGGTTGAGCGAGGTGTAGACGTCGCTGCCGTGGATCGTGGCGCCGAGCAAGCGGTCGCCGATCTGCTTGAACGTGCCGGCGAGGGTCTGGTCGGCGCCCGTCAGGAAATCGTTGGCCGAGTTCTCCAGGCCCGCCCGCGACTTGGTCTGCGTTGCGTATCCGACCGCCGCCGCGGTCAGCGAGCCAAGCGGGTAGCGACGGAAGTAGTAGGTCTGACCGCCGGCGTGGACGATGCGGTTTTTCGCCAGCGTCGTGCCGTTGGCGGCGAAGATCCGTCCTCGGTCGATGGTGAACTCGGAAACCTGCTGGATGGAGTTGTCGCTCCTATTGGCGAGATCCGGCGCCGCCCAGGCCTGCCAGTAGGTGGAGGCGACGATCAGCGCGACGAGCATCGTGAGCGAAGTCAGGGCAGCGATTCGGATGCGAGCGTTCATCGCGCCTCGTTCGCTCTCTGGGACACGAGCAACAAGCCGGCGAGCAGGATGAAGTTGGCCACCACGCTCGAGCCCCCGTAGCTGATGAAGGGAAGCGTGATGCCGGTCAGCGGAATCAGGCGAAGGATGCCGCCGATGATGATGAAGGTCTGGAGCGCGAAGCCGAACGTCAACCCGGCGGCGGCCAGCTTCGAGAAGCCGTCATCGACCGAGAGGGCGATGTTGAAGCCGCGCACTACGAAGAACATCAGCACGAGTAGCAGCGCCGCAATTCCAACCAGGCCCAGCTCCTGAGCCAGCGCCGAGAAGATGAAGTCGGTGTTGAGGTCGGGAATCAGGCTATGCCCGTTGGTGAGGGTGAAGGTGCCCTTGCCCAACCCGGTGCCCGAAAAGCCACCCTGGGCGATCGAGTAGAGCGACTTGACGAGCTGGAAGCTCTCGCACTCCTGGCGCTGCATCAGCAGGCCGCCGCGGGTCGGGCAGGGAACGGCCTGGGTAGTCCAGGGGTGCAGCCAGATGGTCACCCGGCTGCGCACGTGCGCCGTCGTCTCGTAGACGCCGGCCGCGCCGACCAAGAAGAGCGTCATCCCGACGCCCACGTAGAGCAGCCGGCTGGTCGCCAGGTAGAGGATCGCCAGAAAGATCCCAAAGAAGAGAAGGGCGCTACCGAGATCATGTGTGGCGACGAGAACGAGCATCGCGCAGCCCCAGATGGCGAGCAGCGGCCCGAAGTCCTTCAGCCGGCCCAGCGCAAGCACCTCCTGCTTGGAGTGCAGATAGGCGGCCAGAAAGACGATCATCGCGATCTTTCCCAGCTCGCCCGGCTGGAACTGGAGCGACCCGACATGCACCCAGAGGCGCGCCCCGTTTATCGAACGGCCGATCTTCGGCAGCGCCGGCAAGAAGAGCAGGGCGAGCGCCGACAACCCGAACAGATACTTGTACGATTCGAGGCGGCGAAAGTCGTGACGAAGTGCGATCAGCGTGGCGGAGAAACCGGCGACTCCGATCACCACCCAAAGCCCCTGGCGAAGAGCGTCGGTGGGGTTTAGCCGGTAGATCTCGGTCAGCCCGACCCCGGTAAGCAGCGCCGCCATCGGCAGCAAGTAAGGATCGGCGTCGGGGACAGTGAGACGACCGACGAAATGAGCGATGAGGTAAAGGGCGAAGAAAAACCCGGCGTAGGAGAGCGAGCCGGCCGAGATCTCGTTCTGGCGCGCGATGTAGACGCTGGCGAAGCCGGTCATCGTGATCAGGCCG
>JADGPD010000073.1 GCA_017882615.1 Thermoleophilia bacterium | reverse complement strand
GCGGTGTTGAGCGTCAACGTCGCGAACTGCTCGCGCTGCTGCTCGGCAATTGCCTCTGTCTGCTTCTCTGTGAACTCCTGCAGTTGGCGCATGAGCTCCTCGGGGTCGCCTCCGAACGGGAAGTTGAAGCCACCTTCCAAAACGCCTCCTTTCGACGTGATCGAGATCACATTGTGACAAGAGAAGTCAAACCGGCGCTTGCCCAGTTGCGCCTTGTCTTCCGACGCGGCGTCCGGCTGCCGTACGATGGAGGTCATGAGCCTGGTCACCGGCCTACAAATTGTCGGCGCTGGTGCGATCGCTCTGGCGGCGATCGCGCTACTACTTGCGGCGTTCAGCCGCGCGACGCGAAGCATCTCGGTCTCCATAGCCGTTCTGACCGGCGTCCTCGCCACGGCCGGCTGGGTCGCGGTCGCACTCCGGCCAGGGCGCGATCTCGCGATCAGCGCCGCTGTGACGACCGCCGCGTTCACCGCCTCGCTGGGAGCGATCGCAATGGCAGTCGGACTCGAGCGGACGCGCCAGGTCGAGCGTGAGCTGGAACGAGGCCGAACGATGCTCAGGTCGGAGATCGACGGCGAGGTCAGGTCGAGGATCGGAGAACTCGAACGGATTCTGGCGCGTGCTCGCGCCGATTCCTCGTCTCAGCTAGCCGAGCAAGAGCGAGCCCTGGCCGAGACGAGACGGCACTCGGTCGTCGAAGCCGAGCAGTCCCTGAAAGAAAAGCTCGCGCAGATGCTTGCCAAGACTCAGCGCGACGTCGAGGAACGAATCGAGAGCTGGCAGCGCGACCTCGGGCACAGCGAGACCGCGATCTCGCGCGAGGTCAGCGAGCTCGTCCGCGGCGTACAGGGAATGGTCCAGGAAACGCGGGCCCGCATCGAGGCCGACGGCGAGCGCATCGCCGCCGAGAGCGAGGAGCAAAGAGCCTTGATCGCCCGCCTGCGCGAAGAGATGTCGGGTTCGATCGAGCAGGCTCTGGCCGGCAACCAGGACGAGCTCGAGAAGTTCGCCAACGAGCGCCGGCGCGCCATCCAGGACATTGTCGAGCGACTGACCCGGCGCGAGCGCGAGGTGATGGAGAGAGTCGAGCGCGAGGAGACCGAGATGCAGCGGCGCATCCAGGCGGGAGCCGCGGAAATCGAGCGCAAGCATCTCGAGCAGCTACAGCGCTTCACCGAGCGCACGGTGAGCAGCGTGTCCGACGATCACGCGAGCCAGTTCGACGACGCGATGAGAGAGGCGCGTGAGGAAGCCGCACGGCGCCTCCACCGCGAGCTCGAGCGCGGCGTCGAAGCCTACGGCCGCCGGGCGCAGGCGATGCTCGACGACCGCCTGCGCGTGCTTAGCGACGAGAGCGCGGGCAAGATCGATGCGCGCATGAAGGGGGCGCTGCAGGAGATGCGCGAGCGCGCCGACCGTAGCTGGGCCACGCTCGAGAAACGAGTCGCCGACTTCGAGCTCGAGCTGCGCGCCCGCCTGGAGAACCTCGCCTCCGAGACCGAGGTGAGGCGCTCGCCACCCGAGGCTCGCGCTCGAGATCATCGCGTGGACGACCTGCGCGGGAGCTCGGGCGTCAACGAGACGGAGCGCTAGAGGAGGATCTCGGCGGCCGTCTCGTGACGGCAGCCGCGCAGGATCAGCTCGACTGCGCGATGGAGGTCGATCTCGCTGTGCGCCAGACGCTCGGCCAGCGGCATCGGGTACCCGGCCTCGATCAGCACGTGCAGCCGCCAGCTGGCGACCCTGGCCTGCTCGTTATCGATCTCGACTGTTCTGGCCGGTTCCACCATTGGACACGAATCCCGTGCTGCGCAGTCTGACGGGGGCGGCGGCTGGCACCGGCAGCCGGCTTTTACGTCTCGTCCGAGTCCCCGGCGCCCGATCTCTTCTTCACGTGTATCCGGTGGTGCGTCGGTTCGCTCTTCAAGTCGACCTGGCCGGCCTCCGGCATCTCCTTCAGGATCGCGTAGCTCAGACCCTCCCGAGCGAGGAAGATCATCCCGATCCCGATCCCGACCGAGGCCTCGATCGCCTGCAGCCCGACGCCGAAGGCCACGCCGCGCGAGGTGGCGACACCGTACGAGAGAAGCGGCGCCGCTACGGCGGCCTGGTACAGGCCCACGTTCCCGGGCCAGAGCGGAAAGAGGATCGCCACGTTCAACAGCAGCAAGACGAGCGCGGCCGCCGCGAGCGGCGCATGGATGTGGAATGCTCGCATGGCGGTGTAGACCGCCAGCAGCTGCAGCGCCCAGCCGGCGAACTGGAAGGCGACCGCGATCGCAGCGGCCAGCGGCGCGTGCATCACACCGAGGCCCTGTCGCGCCATAGCGATCAGCCGGCGCACGGGCCCGAGCCCGTCCAGCGGCGAGCCGCCGCGCTGGCGGGCGACCAGGAGAGCCAGCACGAACAGCGCCAGGCCGACGATCACGAACAGCTCCACGGTCGTCACAGCCCAATGCGGCATGCGAGCGGTCGCAAACACGAACGCGACCAACGCGAGCACGGGGAAGAGATCGAAGACCCGGTGCGCGAAGACCGTTCCCAGCAGCGTCGCCCAGATGCCCTTCCTCTTCCCGGCGCGCCGCGTCAGCACGGCAACCCTGGCCACCTCGCCGATCCGGCCCGGCAGCACGGCGTTTGCGAACAACCCGACCGAGAAGGCCGAGACGACGGCCCGGTAGCCCGGGCGCGGCGGTTCGATCGCCTGGTCGATCACGGTCTTCCAGGCCATCGCGCGGGCAACGATCGAGAGCAGATTCAGGCCGAGAGCGACTCCGACCCAGCCCCAGCGCACCGAGCTGAAGGAAGAGCCGAGCTGCGACCAGTTGGGGCCGTGCAGCCAGAGCATGACTCCGGCCGCGACCAGGAAGAGGACGACGAACAGGGCGGCCGCAAGCACCCGCGTTCTATAGCCGGGCGCCCTCACTGTCCAGCCGCCGCGTCGGCGTCGAAACGGCCGTCGATTGCCCGCTCGTAAATCGAGAGCAGGCGCTTGGCGATGTCGCGCCAGTCGTAGCGCTCGCGAACGATCTCGCGCGCAACCTCGCCCATACGCTGCCGGCGCGGCTCGTCCTCGAGCAATCCGATGACCGCGTTCTTCAGCGCCTCGTCATCGCCGGGAGGCACCGCCACGCCTGCACGCTCGTCGAAGACGTCGCGATAGCCGGGGATGTCCGAGGCGACCACGGGTGTCGCGGAAGCGAAGGCGCGCGTCAGCACCATGCCGAAGCTCTCGCCGCCGAGCGACGGTGCCACCAGCAGCTTCGCGCTCGCCAGCTCGGCCGACAGCTCCTCCTCGCTGAGAAAGCCCGGCACGTCGAGCCCCGCCTCGTGCAGCCGGTGACGAGACAGCAGGAGTCGCACCGAGAGCGGATCGGCGCCGATCACGCGCAGCGTGGCGCCCGTGCGCCGGTGGATCTCGGGCCAGGCCTTGAGCAGCGTCAGCAGGCCCTTGCGCGGGTCGTGCCGGCCGATGAAGATGATCTTGTTCTCCCGCCCTCCCGCCTCCGCATGCTCGGGAACAAGGATCCCGTTGGGAACGATCTCGTAGTGCGCCGGCGCCCAGCGATTGATCGAGGCGCGCGCCTGCTCGGAAACGGCGATGCGGGCGTCGAGGCGATCGAGCAGCCCGCCCCAGACCGGTATGCCGAGCTTCATCCAGCCGAGATTGCCCGACGCGTGAAAGGTCGCGACGGTCGTGCAGCGGGCGAGCGCCAGAGCGATCACCGCGATCGCCGGCGTCATCGGCTCGTGCACGTGAATGAGGTCGAAGCGCTCGCGCTCGAGCAGGCGCTTCATGCGCGGGTAGACACCGGGGCTGAGGATGATGTTGGGGAGCGAGTCGTTCGCCGGCACGATCACCGAGCGGCCGACCGAGATCACCCCGTCGGGCGGTGGGTCGTGGCGGCCGCTGCGCGGATGGAGGATGCGCGTGAGCCAGCCGGGCGGGTCGCTACCGACGATCGTCCTGGTCTCGACTCCGAGCTCGCGTAGAGCGACGGCCTGGTTCTGAGCGTGCTCCAGCACGCCTCCCCAGTACGACCACGAATAGGGCACGACGATCCCAATCTTCATCCCGTCGAACCCTAACCGAGTGCAGAACCGAGCGCGGGAGTCGGATCGGCAAGCGAAGAAAAGATACGCCCTCGAATACTCCCTCGGAGTACTTTCTGCGCCCCGAGTCGAGCTCTAGGCTCGCAGCCATGCATCTCCAGCTCATCCGCACGTCGCCGGCGATCACCGACCGACAGCGGCAGATCGTCGCCTTGATCGCCGCCGGCTGCTCAAACCAAGAGGTGGGACGGCACCTCGGTATCTCAGCACGAACGGCGAAGGCGCATTGCGACACGCTTCGCCGGAAGCTCGGCGTCGAGCGGCGACGGCAGATACCGGGCGCCTATTACCGGCTCACCGGTAATGACCCGTTCATGCAAGCGCTCTCCGACCAGATTCTTCAAGGAGGGTGATCGGCGCGCCCGCGGCCACTCGGTCGCGGGCGCATCTCGCGTGCTCGCGGGTGCGATGCTCGTGAGGGAAGACACAAAGCCGGTTAGCGTACGTGCGTGAACCCCGTAAGTCCGATCGAGAGCGAGCGCCGGGAATACGAGCCGGAGCTGATCGAGCGCCCACGCCTGCTCCAGAAGCTGGACGATTGCGATGCACGAGTAATCGCGCTGATAGCGCCAGCGGGCTTCGGCAAGACGACGCTTGCCAGGCAGTGGACATCGCGCCGCGCCATGGCTGGCGCCTGGTACTCGGTCGGCTCGGAAGGATTCGATGTCGCGGCCGTTGCCGCACGGATCGCCGCGATCGTTTCAACGGTTGTCAGCGGCGCGGGGGAACGGATGTTGACGCGGCTCGGCGTCTCGACCGATCCCGAAGCTGAAGCCGTCCTCCTCGCCGAGCTGCTGAGCAGAGAGATAACCGCCTGGCCCGCGAGCGCACGGCTAGTGATCGACGATTACCAGTTGCTGTCTGTGTCGCGAGCCTGCGAGCGCTTTATCGGAACACTGGTGCGCGAGACGCCGCTGCGTCTTCTGATTACGAGTCGCAAGCGCCCATCCTGGGCCAGCTCGCGCCTCCGCCTCTACGGCGAGCTCTTCGAGATCGGCAGCGCCGAGCTCGAGATGACGCCGAGCGAGGCACGCGAAGTTCTCGCCCCCGTCGTCAGCGAAGAGCAACGAACGCAACTGGCCGAGCTTTGCCATGGCTGGCCGGCGGTGCTCGGGCTCGCCGCGCGCCTGGGAGGCGCAACGTTGCCGCAAAACGCGCTCCTCCCCGGTCTTTACGACTACTTCGCCGAGGAGCTTTTCAACAACGCGTCCTCCGACCTCAAGCGTCTCCTTTGCCAGATTTCAGCCGCGCCCCGCCTGACAAGGGACTTACTCGAGCGCATCGGTGGAACACCGGCGCTCGAGCTCGCCGCCGCCGCCGAGCAAAGCGGGTTCTTCTACAGCGCGGCCGCGACGGGAGAGCCGTCGCTTCATCCGTTGCTACGCGACTTTCTCGGGCACCGGCTCATGCAACGACCAGATCGGGCCGCCCTCATCGACGACCTTGCCGAAGCCTTGCTGGCGAGCGATCGTTGGGACGACGTCTGGCAGTTGATCCAGGATTGCGATCGCCCCGATCTGCTCCCGGGCCTGATCGAGCGTTCTCTTCCGACGCTTCTCGACGGCAGCCGCTTGCCCACCCTCACCTCCTGGACGGAGTTCGGGCGCGCGCGCAACGTGGTCTCGCCAATCCTCGATCTCGCCGAGGCCGAGATGGCCTTCCTCGCCGGAGAGCACGCGAAGGCCTACGCGCTCGCGCTCCAGGCGACCCATCATTTCGATGAGTCGTCTTCACTTCGCTGGCGCGCGCACGCGATCGCCGCGCGCAGCGCGCACTTCTCCGACCAGCTAGAGGCCGGCATTAATCACGCGCGAAAGGCACGCGCTCTGGCCCCGGATACCCGCGCCGTCCAGCATTGCCTCTGGACCGAGTTTCTATGTGCGTACGAGTTGGAAAATGAGGATTGCTCATCGCTACTCGCGCAACTCGAAAAACTCCAGGATGGAAGCCCAGATACGACCGCCAGAGTCGTACAAGGGCGGAATATGCTATCGCACATATCTAGCTACGAAACGGTTGAAGAGACGTTATTCGAGCGCATACGACCACTTCTCGACCGCGTAAGTCCACAAATCCGAGCGAGCCTCGCCGCGAGTCACTGTGATTACCTAGGTCAGCTCGGCCGCTATTCTGAAGCCGAAGCTGCACTCGCCGCCGTATGGGACACCTTCGCCGAGTTCAACCTACTCTTTGCATTGCCGTCTGTGTACTGCGTACGGGCAACCAACGCGATCGGTTTGCGCCGTTACCGGCAGGCTGAGTTCTTCCTCGACGCGGCCGAGTGGCCTGCCGGTCATTCCAACGGATCCGTTTCGACACAAGCCAGCATTCTCCGCGAAGTCGTTTCGCTACTTAAAGGCGATATGTCCACCGATTTAGTCGAGGTCCGCGTTGATCGCAATGCCGCAAAGTGCTGGCAGGGGTTGGGATACTCAGTCGACGCGCTCAAGTGGGCGAGTCGAGGAGATCCGGATATTGCGTTCGCATACGCCTCTCAAGCCGATACCGTAACCATTTCGACCGAAGCTCAATCGCTTGCGGCCTTCGCACGTGCAATAGCCGCCGCCCGATCGGATTCAACTGATGCGAGTCTCCTTCTCGCTAAGGCCATAAGATTCGCCGATGAGCGCCGGCGCTGGAATCAGTGCGTCTGGGCATACCGCGCTTACCCCGAGCTTCTCGGGCTTATCGCGTCGGAGCCTAAGCTCTCGCTCGCGCTCCGGTCCGTACTGCGATCCGCTCGTGATGAACAGCTGGCGGCGCGCTACGGTATCGACTTGAAAGGTTCTCGCAAGTCCCAATCCACGTCCAACGAGAGCCTTACCCGACGCGAGCGTGAGGTGCTTCGGCTCGTAGCTGAAGGGCTTTCGAACAAAGAGGTCGCTGACAAGCTCTTCATCAGCGAGGTCACTGTCAAAGTCCACCTCCGTCATATCTACGAGAAGCTAGGCGTACGAAACCGCATTGAGGCAGCCCTCCGCGCCGTCTACTCCGAAGACCGGACTAGCTAGAAATGGCCAGCGAAGGCCCCGACTCAAACGCTGCAAGCTCAGCCAATTCGACCTCGAAATCTCTATCAGCGCCGGATGTATAGGCTTCGCCGGCTTGCTCGAGCACGACCACGAACGCCTCCACGACTCTCGAATCGAACTGCTTTCCTGCTTCTCGCTCAAGCCGCTCCAGCGCCTCCGCCCCACTGAGCGCAATCCGATAGGGCCGCTCGGAGGTCATCGCGCTATAGGCGTCAGCAACCGCGACGAGACGAGCGAGCAACGGAATATCGTCGCCCTGAACTCGATCTGGATATCCGCCGCCGTTGAAGCGTTCGTGATGGTGGCGAACCGCGAGCGCGATCTCTTCGTATCCTTCTATTCGCTCGAGTATAGAAGCCCCGACCTCCGCATGGGTCTCTATCGCCATCCGCTCGTCGCTAACAAGAGGGCCCTTTTTCTCAAGGACGCCGGTTGGCACTCCAATCTTCCCAATGTCGTGTAAAAGCCCACAAAGATGCGCCCGCCTTACTTCCTCACCCGATAGTCCAAGGCGCTTTGCAATATCTCGAGCGTACACCGCTACGGCCGCCGAATGCCCTGCCGTATAGTGATCACGAGCGTCGAGAGCCGCCACGAGCACGGTCGCGAAGGAGAGGTTGACTTTCTC
>JADGPD010000014.1 GCA_017882615.1 Thermoleophilia bacterium | reverse complement strand
GCAGACGCTCGGCTTCACCGACGCTACGTCTCATCATGTGTCGGTCGATCTGACCGGCTTGACCGCCGGGACGGCCTACTGCGCCGATCTCGTCGCCACTAACGGCTCGGGCAGCGCCGACGGCGGCCAGGTTTCGTTCACCGCCGGTTTCCCGAGCGCGGCCAATCCGCCCGGCGGCGGAGGGCCGACCACCGGATCGACGACGGCGACGATCGAGGGGAGCGTGAATCCCGCGGGTCAGACGACCACCTACAAGGTCGAGTACGACCTGGCGAGCTCGCTGTGGTGCACGAGCGGCGGCTCATCGGGATCGCCGGCGCACTCGACCACGCCGCAGACGCTCGGCTTCACCGACGGGACATTTCATGATGTGTCGGTCGATTTGACCGGCTTGACCGCCGGGACGGAGTACTGCACCGATCTCGTCGCCACTAACGGTACGGGCAGCGCGCACGCCGAACAGGCCTCGTTAACTGCCGGTGCCCCGGGTGTAGCCCCGTTCGGCGCGACGGTGACCGGCGCGACGACGGCGACGGTCGACGGGATGGTGAATCCCGCTGGTCAGACGACCACCTACAAGGTCGAGTACGACCTGGCGAGCTCGGATTGGTGCACGAGCGGCAGCTCATCGGGATCGCCGGCGCACTCGACCACACCACAGACGCTCACCTTCACCGACGGGACCTTTCATGATGTGTCGGTCGATTTGACCGGCCTGACCGCCGGGACGGGCTACTGCGCCGATATCGTCGCCACTAACCCCTCGGGCAGCGCGGTCAGCGGCCAGGTCTCGTTCACCGCCGGTGCTCCGAGTGCGTTCACGAACAGCCCCGTGACGGTGACCGGCGCGACGACGGCAACGGTCGACGGGAGCGTGAACCCCGCCGGTCAGACGACGACCTATGAGGTCAAGTACGGCCTGGCGAGCTCGCTGTGGTGCACGAGCGGCGGCTCATCGGGGTCGCCGGCGAGCTCGACCACTCCGCATACGCTCGGCTTCACCGACGCGACAGATCATGATGTGTCGGTCGATTTGACCGGCCTGACCGCCGGGACGGCCTACTGCGCCGACCTCGTCTCCAGCAACGGCTCGGGCAGCGGGGACGGCGGCCAGGTCTCGTTCACCACGGACGCGGCGCCGGTCATGCATACCCTGACCGTCTCACTGGGCGGCGCGGGCAGCGGCTCGGTGTCGGGCACCGGGGTCAACTGCCCCGGCAACTGCTCTCACAGCTACACGACAGGGACGATCGTCACGCTGACCGCGGCTCCGGCGGCCGGCTCGGTCTTCGCCGGCTGGTCGGGCGGCGGCTGCTCGGGCACCAGCTCCTGCCAGGTGACGGTGAGTAGTGACGCAACCGTCACCGCGACCTTCAACAAGGTCCCAAACCTCACCGTGAGTCTCACTGTGAGTAAGTCGGGTGCTGGTAACGGGACTGTCACCAGTTCGCCGGCCGGGATCGCCTGCGGGAGCACCTGCGTCCACGCCTTCAACTCCGGCACCGGTGTGACTCTGACCGCGGCTCCGGCGGCGGGCTCGCGCTTCGGCGGCTGGTCTGGGGGCGGCTGCTCTGGCTCCGGCTCATGCGCGCTCACCCTGAACGCCGGCACCACGGTCACGGCAACGTTCAACCTGGTCCCGATCCCGCCACAGCCGCAGGCGAAGAAGGCGCCACAGACCAGGATCAGCAAAGCCACGATCAACTCCAAGAAGCGGACGGCGACCTTCAAGTTCGTCGGCTCCGGCAGCTCGAAGCCGTACAGCTTCCAGTGCAAGCTGGACAAGAAGAAATACTCGTCCTGCCGTTCTGGGATGACCTATAAGGGCCTCAAGCCCGGTAGTCACACCTTCTGGGTAAAGGCCAAGAACCACGCCGGCAGGGTCGACAAGACTCCGGCGACCAAGAAGTTCAAGATCAAGAGCTAACCCTCGTCTAAAACTCGATCACGTAGACCACGCCGGCCCGAACAGGAACGGCTCGCAGTTCTTCATCATCACGATTCCGGCGGCGGAGTGGCTGGACGGCAAGCACACGGTGTTCGGTGAGGCCAGCTCCGGAATGGACACGGTGGACAAGATCGAGGGCGCCGCGACCGACGGTCGCAATGCGCCGCTCGAGCCGATCCTGATCGAGAGCATCTCGATCAGCGAGTAACGGCGCCCGGCGTGGGGGAGTTCGCAGCGGACTCGGTAAGATGCTGTCTAGTAACTGATAGAGCCGAGGTCGTGTTTTGCGGCTCTGTCAGAGCTTGCGCGGACGTAGCTCAGCTGGCAGAGCATCGGCTTCCCAAGCCGGAGGTCGCGGGTTCGATCCCCGTCGTCCGCTCTAAGAAAAGCCCCGCAAGTCGGGGCTTTTCGCGCTAGAAGCAGGGCCACCGGAATTGCGCAAACACGTTTCAAGACGGCTCGCTGATCGGGACGTGGCGCGTTCGTCCGGCGCGATTCGCTCCACTCGCCCCAAATCGCTGCGCGCGACGAGACGTTCTCCGGCGCCGCCGCGGATGCCGAAAACGGGGGTCGGAGCAGCTTTCAAACGAAACGGTTTAGCAAGAATTGTGCGAGCGCGACCTAATAGCGTGTCCGCTATAGAGGGCCTTCTGCGACCGAAAAACCCCGGAAAATGCGACAAATCCGTCGGATTTGGGCGACGCGGGGGGGTGAGGACACGAGCTAGAATCCTGAAAGAAACCTTAATTCTTCGGGGGAGTCCCCTATGCCGCTGGTGGACACCGCATCTGATTACAAGGTCGACTACATCTGTGCCGGGTGTGGCTACGGCGTTGCTCTTGCCGCACCGCCCCCTGTTTGTCCTATGTGCCAAGGCAGCGAATGGGACCGGCCGCTCTGGCGCCCGTTCACGTCGCTGGACGAGTTCCGGGCCCGGTTCGAGCCGGCTGAGGAGACCGATTCCTTCGCTTCGCGGGCCGCGCTGAGCATCTAGGACAGTTCTCCGGGAAAGCCGAGACTGCGTATTTGGAGACGCGGCTTTCGGCTGGACGCAGTCGAGGAACTCGGTAGGCGTGCGTCTAGGACCTAGGCGGCGGCTGGAGCCGGGGCTCCATCGTGCTTCAACTCGATGCCTTCCGGCCCGGCTTCGACGAGCGAGCCGCTCGCTCCGGCCGCGATCCGCACCGGCCCATCGGCCCAGACCAGCGTTCGCTCGTGCTCGGCCCGAACGCGCACCCGCACGCCACGGAAGCGCACCGTCAGCTCGAGCGCTTTCCAGTTCTCCGGAACATGCGGATCGACCGTGAGTACGTCGCCGCGCGGGCGCAACCCGCAGAAACCGTAGACGAGCGCCTGCCACATGCCGCCCATCGTCGCCGTGTGCAAGCCGCAGTGGCTGGTGTGATTCCGGTCCTCGAGATCAAAGTTCGCGGCCATGCGAAGGTACTCCTCGGCCTCCTCGAGCTGGCCGTTTCGGGCCATCAGTAGCGAGTAGGCGGCCGGAGAGAGCGAGCTGCCGTGCGAAGTGCGCGGCTCGTAGTAGTCGAGGTTCGGCGCGAGCGAGTTCTCGGCGACCTCATCGGGAACGAGGTGATGGAGCAAGACGACGTCAGCCTGCTTGACGACCTGTGAGTTGCGAAGCCGCGCCACCGGGAGCATCGACTCGCCGGCGAAGGGACGCTTGCCCAGCTCGGCGGCGATGATCGGCTCGAGCTTGTTGAAGCCCGCGAACTCCTCGTAGATTCCGGTCTCGGGGTTGTAGCCGTCGGTCAGGCGACCGGCGAGGTTGAGCCAGCGCTCGATCTCGCGCTCCTCGACACCGGCGCGGGGCCGTTCTCGCAGCGAGCGTGCGGCGCGGCGCATCGTCCAGCGCGCCATCACGTTCGTGAAGCTGGAGTCGTCCACGGGCTCGTGGTACTCGTCGGGCCCGATCACGGTGTAGATGTGCCCGGCTCCACTCGAGTCGGTGCGGATTCGGGAGGCCCAGTAGCGGGCGGCCTCGACGAAGATCGTCTGCGCGTCGCCGGCGAAGGCCTCGTCGCCCGACCAGGCCAGGTAGCAGTCGGCGGCCCAGGCTACGTCGGCGGTGATGTGCTCCTCGATGCGGCCGGTGCGGATGGCGATGATCTCTCCGTTGGGTAGACGGCCGGAACGCGGCGTGACGTCGAGCCCGGAGCGAGTCGACTCCCAGGGGAAGCGCGCTCCGGCGCGCCCGCTGGCCTGAGCCGCAGCCCGCGCCGGCTCGAGGCGGTTGAGCCGGTAGCGAAGGATTGCGCGCGCCGAGGCCGGGTGAGTGGCCGCGAAGAACGGTAGCGAAAAGACATCGGTGTCCCAGAAGATGTGACCGCGGTATCTGGAGCCCGAGAGCGCACCGGCTCCGACGGCCGCTTCGCCGCTGTCGGCGGCGGCCGCGATCAACTGGAAGAGCGAATAGCGCACGGCGAGCTGCAGCTCGGGATCGCCTTCGATAACGATGTCAGCATCTAGCCAGCGCTCGCCCCAGCGCGCGCGGTGCTCGGCGTAGAGACGCTCGAGTCCGGCTTGGTTGGCCGCCTGAAGCGACGTGAGCGATTCCAGCTCACCGCCGCCGTAGGAGACGACGCGTTCGAGCAGGTTCTTCCCGCGTTTCTCGCTGGCCGCCGCGACGACGCGCTCGACGTTGACCGACTCGGCGATCGTGACATCGCCCATGCGGTGGAAGCTCGTCTCGGTTCCTGCTTGCACGGGGGCGGCGAGCGGGGTGGGAGAGGAGAGCATCTTCTCAGACCCTCGCGCGCGCAGGCCGACGATTCCCGGGCGGGCGAGCGAGTGGAAGAGAAGCGCGCTCAACCGCGAGCCGTCGTCGCGCACGAGCTCGTGCCGAAGTGTTCCGGTGCGAAGGTCGAGGACGCGGCGAACGCGCTCGGCCGCGGCGCCTTCGATCCTGTTCCAGATAGGCGCCGCCAGCAACTCCTCCTCGGAGCCTCGTCCCGCGTAGCGCCCGCCTGCGAGCACAGCCGGCCCGTTGGCCGATCCCGTGAGCAGCGTGCCGCGCGTACCGATGCGGCCGTCCGCCAGCGAGAGCACCGTCTCGCGCACGGTCTCCTCGCTTCCGCCCTGTTCGTCGATGACGACCTGCCAGCCCGCCTCCTCGACGGGAAGGGGCAGCTCGCCCTCGTGGCGACGGCGGAGCTGGTCGCTGAGGATGTCGGCGAACAGCTCAGGTCCGCCACCGAGATCGAGCACACCTTGCGGGGTTCCCTCCGGCTCCGGCCCGACCGAGAAGCAGACAGCCCCGGCCGCATCCGGCACGAGCATCAGGGAGTCGGAGCCCGGAACGTTGCCGAGCGGGCCGAACTCGTCGCCGCCGATCAGAACCTGCTCGGGCCTGACACCGCGGCGAGAGAGCCACGAGATCGCGTAACGAGCCGAATCGGTCTTGTCGGTGAGCCCGATCTCGGCGTACTTGGCGTCGGAGGTGACGCGCGGATCCGGAAGCCCAACCTCCAGTCCGCAGGCGCGCACCAGCTCGACGGCCTCGGGCAGCCCGGCGATTCCCGCATCGGCGAGCCGCGCCTCGACCGCCGCGAGCAGCTTGGGCAGCTCGGCCTTAGGAGGGTCGGCCCATTCCGGAAGCGGGATCAGATCGATCTTGCGCCGGTTTAGGCGGTCGGAGATGACCGACACCGTTAGCCCCTTCGCGCCCAGTCGCTCGCGGGCGAGCGCGGCGGCGCGGTCGAGCATCTCGTCCTCTTCGGCACTGGCTACGCGGCGCTCGAGCGGGACGGGGCCGACCGAGGTCAGCTCGTACACCTCCGAGCCGCGATTGCAACCCACGATGATTCTCCCCGGGCCGTTCGGACGCAGCTGGAGCTGCCCGTCCACGTTGCCGACGTGCGTGCCGGTGATGACCGCGAGGTCGAAGCCGGCTTCGACGAGCGCGCCGAAAAGCTCGCGCAGCTCGCTTGCATCGGCCTTGCGGTCGGTGACCGCCGTACCGTCCCAGTCGAACGCCGCCGCCTCGAAGCGACGGCCGAGCGCCAGCGCCGAACCATCCGTCAGTGCGAGCTTGGAAGCTCCGCGGACGCGCTTCGAGCGCCGCTTTGGCCGGCCATCCGAATCGAGTGCCAGAGGTGACTCTTTCACTCCGGATGTATCGGCAGGCCGGTTCGCGGCGTGAACGTTATGGGGAGGCTTGCGAGCCATTCAGCTACACCCGACTGCAGACGACGGCCACGTGACCTGGTTAGTGTGGAGAGCAGAGCGGATAGACCCGCGTGGCGCGCGCCCAGGCGGGATTCTGTGAGCTGCGCATATCGCAGCCGCCGATACGTCTTTTCTAGTCACGCCAGTCCTTCAAGCTCGAGTAGGAACAGTTACCCAATGGGGCGTCTGCCGCAACGCCCACGGGCTTGGAATATGAGCTCAGTCCGCCCTCGTGAGCGCCGTTTCGAGCGAGGGGAAAAGCAATTTCCTCTCGGTAGGAATGCTACCGGCACGTTACTCGCAGCGCAGGCGCCGAGAGCTATTCGTTCCAGGCAGCCTCGACCCGGGCGTGCGTGGCTTGGAGATGCTCGGGGATCACCCGCACGTCGGCCAGGACGGGCATGAAGTTCGTGTCGCCCTGCCAGCGCGGAACGACGTGCTCGTGCACGTGATCGACGACTCCGGCTCCGGCGCTGCGCCCGAGGTTCCAGCCGATGTTGAACCCGTCCGGCTCGAACAGGGTGCCGAGCACCTCGACGGCACGGGTGCTGAGCGAGTGGATCTCGGCCGCCTCTTGCGCGCTCAGCTCGCCCAGGCTGCCGACGTGGCGAATGGGCGCGACCATCAAATGACCGGACGAATAGGGAAAGCGGTTGAGCATGACGAACACCGCCTCACCGCGGTGAACGACCAGCGAGTCCGCATCGCCCGGCGGCGCAGCGATGGCCCGGCAGAAGACGCAGCCGGTTTGCTCGTTTGCGCTCGAGACGTATTCGAGTCGCCAGGGTGCCCAAAGCGGATCGGTCATAACGGTTCTTGTATCAAAGCGAGCGCGACCGCCGTCACGTTTCGTCCACAGTGGGCTCGGTCTCTTCGTCGGGCTCGCGCGTATCGAGGCGGCTCTCGAAGGCCTCGCGAAGATGCTCGCCCGAGACGCCCGTCTCGTAGCGGGCGCGCCTCGGTTCGACCTTGATGATGCGCACCTCGTCGCCACGAGCGCCGTGGCAGCGGGCGTAAGCCTCGGCTTCGTTCAGAGGCTTCAAATCGTTTTTATGCCCTCGCCGCAGAAGAGACACAGACAATCCCTAGCACTGCTTGGCCGCGATAGCAACCGGTCGGCGGAAGTTGCCAAAAATCAGGCCTGTGACCGGGCAAAGAAAAAGGGAAGCGAAGCGCCGCCTGCTTCGCTTCCCTACCTTGGGGGACGTGCCGCCGTCGCCGCTCAAGAGTTGCGCCGGAATCTTTCGGGGCGATCCCTGTCGTACGGGGGTCGTCTCAGAAAGCATGTTGCCAGAAAGATATAGGTTAATCTATCCCCCGAGTGCGGTTGATCCCGCTTCTTGACGCAGGTCATTCGCGGCTCGAGGCAAGCTTCTCGTAAGCTGGATAACTAGACTGAGCCCCGAGCGCCCGTAGCTCAGGGGATAGAGCGCGCGCCTCCGGAGCGCGAGGTCGCAGGTTCGATTCCTGCCGGGCGCGCTTCTCCGCGAAAAGTCTGTCGGCGAAGCCGGCTGAGACTTTTCGCGGTATGACCTCTGTGTACGAGTCACCGCGCCTTTGGCGCGAGTGCCTCGTCTGCTCCTACGAGTGAGGTGGACTTGCCGTAGGTGTGGTCAGTGTCCGAGATGTCGAAGCCGGGGGACGGCGTTTTGTGAGCCGCGTCCGCCATGTCGGTCGCGGCGGCCTTGGCTCGTAGGCGCCAGGAGTGCGGGAGAAGAATTCTGATTTCGTCACGGGTGTCCCTTGACGGCCAGCGGCGTCTCTGAACGGTGTCTGACGCCGAGAGGGCAGCGAGAGGGGGCCGCGATCGTCTGGCTAGGCCTTCCAGCAGCTCGCGCGGTACGAGGTACCAACGCGGCGTTCTTTACCGCGGGCGGAACCTTGCCGTCGGGTGCGTCTACTAACCTCGCGCCATGCTTGCGTTCTCGCTCGTCGCCGGTCTCGCGTTCGGCGCGATCTCCGCAGGCTCGATGATCAAGATCGCGGCGCCTTCGCCGCGAGAGAAGCGAGACGCGATGGCGGCGGCTTTCCTCGAGCGCTTCTTCACCGGGTTTGCGATCGGGCCCGTGGCGAGAGGCTTCGGCGCGAACGGGCTACTGGTCGGCGCCTTGCTCGGCATCGGGTTCAGCGTGCCGACGGCGCTGACCACCCGCGTCTACCTTCCGATCGTGGCGATGGGGACAGTCGGCGGCTTGGCGGTCGGCCTCGCCTACGTTCTGGTCTACTGAGTAGCTAGCCCGAGATCCGAACCGGGATCCGGACGATGTCGATCCGTGATCCGTCTTTGGCCGAGTTCTCGAACGAGACGAGTGTTGCGAGTCCGGCGCGAGCGTGGAAGCGAAGACTGACCGAGAAGGTGCCCCGAGTTCCGGTGCCGGAGCTTGCGCTGACGGTCTTGGCGGCGAGGAGTTTCCCGTGCGCATCGAGCAATTCGAGTTGAGACGTCGCCTCGAATGTGTTGGAGCTGCCCGATACCCGAAGCGGGCTCTTCACCTGTGCGAGCGGCAGCGGACTCTCGATCAGGACTGCGGGCATCAGGGCTTCGAAGTCCGCTCGCTTGAGCGGCCGGGTGCGGCTCGAAGGAGTGACGATGACAACATCACGGACGCTGGCGAATTGAGTCAACGTGGTCACGACCTGCGCTCGGGCGGCCCTGTCGAGGCTCGTCGAGAGCACGACGGTCAAGCGCCCGCCGTTCTTGCTGATCTTCCTCAGCTCGGTGCTCGCGGGTAGGGCCGTCGAAAAACGCATCTTCTTCTCGGCCGGGCTTGGGCCGTTGAGTAGGGCCCCGATCGAGGCTTGCCCAACGGCGAGGGTATGAACGGTTTCGCGTCCGGTCGCCGCGAGTTTCCCACCGCTGATGAAGTAGGCGCGCACCAGAACCGTCTCGGCGGGCATCACCGGTGTCGTCTTCGGGGCCGCGACGGTCGCTTTCGAGTCGCCACAGGCGCTGAGCAGTAGCGCGAGCGCCGAGATGACGAGCAACGAGCAAGCACGAGACGACATGCGGCAACCCTCTCACATCGAGCGATCGAGGTGAAGGGGTGCGCCCCTCAGGAAGCGGTGGCCAGCGGCGCGTCTGAACGGGCTTCCAAGCGCCCGTTTCGCGGCAGCGAGGAGTAGACCAGGTCGGCCAGCTCGGCCTCGGTGGCGAGGATCGGCTCGGTGTCGCGGTAACTCACCAGGGCGTAGGTGAGATCGGAGGCCAAGAGCTCGCCTTCCGGATCGACGAAGTGCCCTGGAGCGACCACGAAAAGGCCGGGCTCGTTGCGGATCGACGCCAGTCGCGAACGCGGAATCACAACCGGTACCTGGCATCCGAGGACGCCGCATTCGCAGCGAAGCGGAATGAACTCGCGCGAGTTTCCGACGAGCAGGAGTAACTCGTTCACCATCCGCGTCACCTGAGCGTTCAGGCGTCTACGGTCACGGTCACGGCTGGGTTGCGGCTGTGTCCGCGCTCGGGGGAACTCGATTGCGGCCATCGCGTCGCAGTCTGATAAAAGCTTCCGAAAGCGCCATTCCCCAAAACGCGCTCGCCGCATCCACAAAATCGCGTACGCGCCGTACCTCTTTTGGGGGCCCGCTCGCGGTCGTGAGCGGTCGCGCTTTTCGTTCAGCGTGGGCGCAGCGGCTAGGAATCTCGCTCGATCGCCGCTCGCACGCACGTGATCGTGCGACGATGCCCCGGATGAGCGCGCTCAGAGTCGTGTGCCTCTCCGACACCCACCTTCGCCAGGGGCGTGAGCTTCCGGCCTGGTGCCTTCGCCGCCTGGAAGGAGCCGATCTGATCGTGCACGCCGGCGATCTCGTCGCGCTGCCCGTGCTCGAACGTTTGGAGCGGCTCGCGCCGGTCACCGCGGTGCGCGGGAACATGGATGTAGCGGCGCTCAAGGAGCGACTGCCAACCCGCGACGTCGCCGAGATCGGAGGGGTGAAGATCGGAGTTCTGCACATTCCAGGTCCTGCGCCGGGGCGGGTGGCGCGCTTGACGCAGGCGTTCGTGGATTGCGACGCGATCGTCTACGGACACACCCACGTGCCCGAGATCCAGCGTCTCGGCCGCCGCCTGATCCTCAATCCGGGCAGCCCCACCGTTCCGCGGTCGACTCTCGGCGCAACGATGCTCGAGCTCACGATCTCGAGCGGCGGGGCGATCGAGCCGGCGCTCATCACCTCTTGACACGAACACCTGTTCGCTGTAGCATGGCGAACACATGTTCCCTCGTATCGCCATAGTCGTACTCCTGCTACTTGCGATGTGGGGCGGCCTGGCTCACGCCTCCGGCGCGTCCGGGCACAGCCGCACCTACATGGTCAAGTCCGGCGACACGCTCTGGTCGATCGCTCATCGCTACTACGGCGGTGATCTGCGTCGAGGCGTGTGGGATCTCGAGCAGCGCAACGATCTCGGCCAGAGCGCGCTGCTGACTCCCGGCCAGCGCCTCGTTCTTCCCTAGTAAATCAGGGTGCGCAGTTGCCTCGTCTCGAGGCCTCGGGCACCCCTTGGGCTACGGCGGTATTCCTATACTGAGAGATATGTCGGGGTCGCAGACGCGGCTCTCCCTACGCGTCGCGCCCGGCGCCCGCAAGAGCGTCGTCGTCGGTCGCTACGGGGAGAGATGGAAAATCAGGGTCGCCGCTCCGGCCGAGTCCGGGAGGGCCAACGATGCGTTGATCGAGCTTTTGGGGAAGACGCTCGGGGTGGCTCGCTCACAGGTCCGCGTCGTTTCTGGAGCGAGCGCTCGTGACAAGATCGTAGAAGTGAGAGGAATCGACGCCGAGGAGAGCGAGCGCTTGCTCAGCGTCTCGGCCGGAGAAGGCGAGGCAAATGAAAGCGAACGAGCTTGACGGTTACCGGAAGTCGCTTCTGGACGAGAGGGAGCGTCTGAGCGCCGCGCTCGAATACCTTCACACCGAAAACCCCGGAGTAGAGGAAGAGGACGCACTCGAGCTCGCCAGCCTCGAAGAGCATCTAGCGGAGGTCGGGTCGGTAACGCTCGACAGGGAGATCGACTACTCACTCGAGGAGGTCGCGCAGGAAGGCCTTACGGCGATTGCCGCGGCGCTGGGAAGAATCGAGCGGGGGAGCTTCGGTCGCTGCGAGTCCTGCGGCGGGCCGATCGCCGCCGAGCGCCTCGCTGCGCTACCGTGGGCAAGTCTCTGTATTGATTGCAAGCGTCAGGAGGAGCGCGGTTGAGCGAACAGACGCGCCAGCTTCCGGAAGTGCGGGTGGGCTCTTCTCCCGACGCCTTGACGCCGATCTCAGTCGCCGAGAAACAGCTCGGCGCCGGGCTCTGGCAGTGGCTCTCTTTCGCTTTGGTCGTCGTTTCGGCGTTCGGCGCCGATCAGCTGACCAAGTGGCTCGTCACGAGCCGGTTGGCGCTTGGCTCGAGCGTGTCTATCGCCGGCCCGCTTCAGATAAGCCACGTGCAGAACTCCGGGATCGCCTTCGGATTCTTTTCGCAGGCGACCTCGCTGGTGATCGTCCTGACCACCGCCGTGGTGCTCTGGATGGTTTTCTTCTTCGCGCATTCGGGCGCCAGGCACCCGTTGCTACCCGCGGCACTCGGCCTCGTCGTCGGCGGCAGCGTCTCGAACCTGTTCGATCGCGTCGTGCACGGGTACGTGACCGACTTCATCGATTTCGGCTTCTTCCCGTCGTTCAATCTCGCCGACTCTTTCATCGTCCTGGGCGTGGCCACCCTCGTCTTCTTCCTGATCGCTCCCGATCGCTATCTACCGCGCTCCAGTGACCCGCGCCAAGCTCCTGGTCGCTAGCGAGCTGGCGGGCGAGCGGCTCGATCGCGTGCTGGCGACCGTGCCCGAGATCGGCTCGCGCGCGCTGGCCGTGCGAATGCTCGCCGAGGGCGACGTGCTCGTGGACGGCCGCTCGGCGCGCAAGAGCGAGCGTCTGCGCGGCGGCGAGACGATCGAGTACGAGCCGCCGCCTGCAGACGCTCCGCTCGCGCGCGAGGAGCGACCGCTCGCTCTCGCCTACGAGGACGAGCACCTGCTCGTGGTCGACAAGCCGGCCGGCATCTCGGTTCATCCGGGCGCCGGCCGATCGAGCGGGACGCTGGCGAACGCTCTGGTCGCATACGGAGCGCGCGGGGGAGAAGCGCCCGAGCGGCCCGGCATCGTCCACCGGCTCGACCGCGACACCTCGGGGCTGATGGTCGTGGCCCGCAGCGAAGCGGCCTTTCTCGGGCTGCGCCGGCTCGTGCGCCGCCGCGAGATCGAGCGCCAGTATCTGGCGCTGGTGTGCGGCCGGCCGCGTTCGCGCAAGGGAACGATCGAGGCGCCGATCGGACGCGATCGCAGGCACCCGATCAGGCGCTCGCTCGAGACCGACAAGCCGCACGCGGCGGTCACGCATTTCGAGCTGCGCGAGCTCCTGAGCCGTCACGCGCTTCTAGGCGTGCGGCTCGAGACCGGCCGGACGCACCAGATTCGCGTGCATCTGGCGGCGATCGACCTTCCCGTGGCGGGCGATCCGGTTTACGGAGTTGCGCACGATCTCGGGCTGGAGCGCCAGTTCCTGCACGCCTGCCGCCTCGCTTTCCGGCACCCGCTGACGGGAGAGGAGATCGAGCTCTCTTCTCCGCTCCCGGCCGATCTCGAGCAGGCGCTTGCGCGAGCTCGTGCCGGCGAGCGCTAGAATGCGCAAGCTCTATCCAACCCCACGACCCGATGGGTCGGGCGGATGGTGGTGCCGGTCCGTTGGGATCGGTTCCATCCGTCTCCATCGGCTGTAAAGAAAAACCAACCAGAAGGGAGTACATCCCGTGTCAGTTGTCTCCATGCGGGAACTGCTCGAGGCCGGCGTCCACTTCGGACACCAGACTCGACGCTGGAACCCGAAGATGCGCCGCTACATCTTCACCGAGCGGGGCGGCATCTACATCATCGATCTCGAGCAGACGCTCGAGTTGCTCGAGCAGGCCTACTCGTTTGTGCGCAACATCGCCGAGCGGAACGGGACGGTGCTCTTCGTCGGCACCAAGAAGCAGGCCCAGGACGCCGTGGTCGAGCAAGCCACGAGAGTCGGCATGCCGTACGTGAGCAACCGCTGGCTCGGCGGCCTCTTGACCAACTGGCGCACGATCTCCACCCGCATCGAGCGGCTGCACGAATTGCGCCGCCTGAAGCAGGACAGCCAGCTCGAGCTGCTGCCCGCGAAAGAGCGGCTGGCGATGCTGGCCGAGCTCGAGAAGCTGGAGTCGAACCTCGGCGGTGTGGCCGATCTGAAGCGCCAACCCGATGCGATCTTCATCGTCGACCTGCGCAAGGAGCAGCTCGCGGTGCGCGAGGCGCAAAGACTCGGAATGCCCGTGATCGCCCTGGTCGACACCAACTGCGATCCCGAGGAAGCCGATTACGTCGTTCCCGGAAACGATGACGCCATTCGCTCCTGCAACCTGATCGTGCGAGTGATCGCCGACGGGATCATGGCCGGCAAGAGCCGGACGACCGTGGAGGAGATGGAAGGGAAGACCGCGGAGGAAGCCCCGGCTGCCGTTGAGGCTCCCGTAGCACCGCAGCCGGTCGAGGCGCCGGAGCCGATCGCCGCGCCTGAGGAGCCCGCCGCCGCGCCGGAACCGGTCGCTGCGCCCGAGGCGCCCGCGACACCCGAGCCGGCGGTAGTCGAAGAGAGCACGCCGATTGACGCCGAAGAGCCGGCGCCGCAGGCTGCGAGTGAAGAGAAGGAGCCGGCACAGTGACTGAGATTACGGCCAGCCTGGTGAAGGACCTGCGCGATCAGACAGGCGCAGGGATGATGGACTGCAAGCGGGCGTTGCAGGAAACCGGGGGAGACCTCGAGGCGGCGCGCAAGCTCCTGCGCGAGAAGGGCATGGCGCAGGCCGGCAAGCGTTCGACGCGCGCCACCAACGAGGGCGTCGTCCTGCAGAGCATCGAGGGCGATATCGCCGCGATGGTCGCCGTCGGTTGCGAGAGCGAGCCGGTCTCGGTCAACGAGGACTTCAAGCAGTTCGCCCGCAGCGTGCTGGAGAGCGTCGAGACCGATGGGCCCGAAGCGGTGGAGTCGATCGAGGGCGCCCGCGTCGAGATCGTCGCGAAGATCGGTGAGAACATCGTCGTGCGCGGCGCCGAGCGCTTCGAGGCCGCAAGCGGCGAAGTGCTGGCCGGCTACGTTCATCCGCCGGCGAACAAGATCGGCGTGCTGGTCAAGCTCGCCGGAGGAGACGCCGAGCTGGGCCGTCTGCTGGCAATGCACATCTCGTTCGCCAATCCTCGCTTCCTGGCGCGCGACGAGGTGCCCGCCGAGCTGGTGGCCGAAGAGCGCGACGTTTATATGAAGTTGCCCGACGTTGTCTCCAAGCCCGAGCAGGTGCGTGAGAAGATCGTCGAGGGCATGCTCAAGAAGCGCTTTTTCGCCGAGCAGGTGCTCGTCGACCAGGCCTGGATTCACGATGCGGCCAAGTCTGTCGAGCAGGTGCTGGCCGAGCAGGGAGCGAAGGTCGTTGCAATCCGTCGCTTCTCCCTGTCAGAGTGAGGGCGTGAGCGGCGCCAGCGAGGATAGTAAGAGCGGGCAAAAGGCGGGCGACCTGGCCTTCAGCCGCGTCTTGCTCAAGCTCTCCGGCGAGGCGCTGATGGGCGAGCGCAGCTACGGCATCGACCTGCCAACGGTCGATCGAGTAGCGCACGAGGTCATCGGAGTCCAAGAGGACGGGCTTGAGCTGGCCGTAGTGATCGGGGCCGGAAACATCTACCGCGGTATGGCCGCGGCGGCCGAGGGCATGGATCGAGCCACCGGCGACTACATGGGCATGCTCGCCACGCTACTCAACTCGATGGCCTTGCAGGAAGCGCTGGAGCGGGCGGGCGGCCAGACGAGGCTGATGTCTGCGATCGCGGCCTCGGAAGTGGCGGAGCCCTATATCCGCCGTCGCGCGATTCGCCACCTCGAGAAAGGGCGCGTCGTGATCTTCGCCGCCGGCACGGGCAACCCGTTCTTCACCACCGACACGGCCGCGGCCCTGCGCTCGCTCGAGATCGGCGCCGAAGCGATCCTGATGGCGAAAAACGGAGTCGAGGGCGTGTACGACGGCGATCCCAAAAGCAATCCGGATGCCCGCTTCCTGCCCCGTCTGACGCACCTCGAGGCGATCGAGAAGGGCCTGAAGGTGATGGACACGACGGCTCTCTCGCTCTGTATGGACAACCGCCTGCCTATCTACGTCTTCGAGCTCGCGGAGGGCAACATCAAGCGCGTTGCCTCCGGCGAGCGAGTTGGCACGATCATCTCCAACAAGGAGGCCTGATGCCAGTAGACGATCTGCTCTTGAAAGCCGCTCACCGCATGGACAAGTCGGTTGAGACGATCCACACGGAGTTCAACACGGTGCGCACCGGCCGCGCCTCGACCGGGCTGCTCGATCGCATCGCGGTCGAGTACTACGGTCAGCGCACGCCGTTGCAGCAGCTGGCCACCATCTCGGCGCCCGAGCCGCGGCTGCTGACGGTGCAGCCCTTCGATCCCACCTCGCTGAAGGCAATCGAGAAGGCGATCATGGAATCAGACCTCGGATTGACGCCCTCCAACGACGGGCGCCTGATTCGGCTTCCCATCCCGCAACTCACCGAGGAGCGGCGCAAGGAGCTGGTCAAGCTGACTCGGCACATGGCCGAGGAAGGGCGAGTCGCGGTGCGAAACGTCCGCCGCGATCTCAATCATCACCTCAAGGAGCTTTCCAGCTCGAAAGAGATTGGCAGCGACGACGAGCGCCGCGCCGAGGAGCGGGCCCAGAAGATGACCGACGAGCACATCAAGATCATCGACGAGCTGCTCAAGGTCAAAGAAGCCGAGATCATGGAGGTCTGACCCGGCGAAGGGTTGTCATCATGCTCGGACTTCGCACAAGACTGCGCGCGCTGCGCGCGCTGTCCCTGGCTCGCGAGCAGGAGCTGCCGACGACGGCGCGCTCGCTCGCGATCATCATGGACGGGAACGGCCGCTGGGCCAGACGCCACGGCTTGCCGGTCGCCTCCGGCCACCGGGCGGGCACCCGCGCGCTGCGCCGCACGGTCGAGACCTGTATCGAGCTCGACGTGCGCTCGCTGGCGGTCTTCGCCTTCTCCACCGAGAACTGGTCGCGGCCCAAGGACGAGATCGACGCGCTGATGACGATCCTCGCCGAGACGATCGAGAAGGAGCTTCCGGATCTCGCCGAGCAGGGGGTACGCACCCGCTTCGTCGGTAGGCGCGACCGCGTCGGCAGCGATCTGCGCCAGGCGATGGAGAAGATCGAGAGCGCCACGGCAGACAAGAAGCGCCTCGATCTTTGGATCGCCTTCGACTACGGCGGCCGCGCCGAGCTGATCGACGCCGCGCGGAACATGCTCGAGGCCGGTGTCGACCCGGCAAAGCTCGACGAGGAGGTCTTCACATCCTTCCTCTGCGCGCCGGAGATGCCCGACCCCGATCTGCTCATCCGCACCTCGGGCGAGTCGCGTATCTCCAACTTCCTGCTCTGGCAGATCGCCTACACCGAGCTCGCCTTCGTCGAGAAGCTCTGGCCGGAGTTCGGCCCAGCGGATCTGCGCGCGGCGCTACAGGCCTATACGCGCCGCCGGCGTCGATACGGGGGGCGCTAGTGCGGCGCGTGGCGGTAACGGTGGGGCGCTAGTTGACCCCGCTCTCCTCGCGGCTCCTGGTCTCGGCGATTGGTCTGCCGATAGTGCTTGCGCTCGTTTGGGGCGGGGGCTGGTGGCTTTTCACTCTGCTCGCGCTAGCCGCCCTGATCGGGTTGCATGAGTACTGCCTGCTGATCCGCTCTCTGCACCCGCTGGTTCTGGCCGGCTACGCGGGCATCGTCCTGACGCTGCTCGGCGCCGAGCTCGGCGGGCTGCCCTGGGCGGTCGCCGGCCTGTTCGCGACGATTCCGATCGCCTTCGCCCAGTACGGCATCTCGACCACGCGCCAGCCGGCCACGATCGCGGTCGGCACGACCCTGCTCGGGGTGGTCTGGATCGGCGGTGGACTGGCGACCTTCGAGCTGATCCGCGCGATTCCGAGCGGCGATCATCACCTGGGTCAGCTGGCGGCGTTCACGGTTCTGCTCGCGGTCTTCGCTGCGGACTCCGCCGCCTATGGCATGGGCCGGCTGCTTGGACGCCACAAGCTCTCGCCGGTGCTTTCGCCGGGGAAGACCTGGGAGGGGTTTTTCGCCGGCGTGATCGCGGCGATCGCCGTCTCGTTCTTTGCCCTCTACAACGATCACGACGTCTTTCTCGCGATCTGGCAGGCGCTTCTCTTCGGCGCGATCATCGCCGTCGCCGAGGCGCTGGGCGACCTGTTCGAGTCGTCGCTCAAGCGCGACATGCACGTCAAGGACACCGGCCGCCTGCTCGGTGGGCATGGTGGCATCCTCGACCGGATCGACTCGTTGCTCTTCGCGGGAGCTGCCGCGTTCTTCGCGCTGGTTGCCTTCGGCGTCGTCTAGAGCGTTCGGAGCCGCGCGCCGGCTCAGCGTCCGTAGACTCCCGGCATGAAGAGAATCGCCCTCCTCGGCGCCACGGGCTCGATCGGGCGCCAGGCGCTGGAGATCATCGACGCCGACCCCGAGCTCGAGCTGTGTGCGCTGGCCGCCGGTGAGCCGGAGATCGAGGCGTTGGCCGCTGCGCGGGGCGTCGAGTTCTTCCAGTGCAGAGGGGATCTAACGCAACTCCTCGCGGCGGCGGAGCCCGATCTGGTCCTAAATGCCGTTGTCGGCTTCGCCGGCTGCGCGGCGACGCTCTTTGCGCTCGAGAACGGGTTGACCCTCGCTCTAGCCAACAAGGAGAGCCTGGTCGCCGCCGGTGAGCTGGCGCTGGCCGCCCAGAAGCGGGGCGGGGGGCTGCTGCTGCCGGTGGACAGCGAGCACTCGGCCATCTTCCAGTGTCTGGAGGGGCGCGCGCCCGAGCAGGTCTCCTCGATCGTCGTGACGGCCTCGGGTGGGCCTTTCCGCGGACGCTCGCGCGCCGAGCTGGGGCACGTCACGCCAGAGCAGGCGCTGGCGCACCCGACCTGGCAGATGGGCCCGAAGATCACGATCGACTCGGCCACGCTCGCCAACAAGGGGCTCGAGGTAATCGAGGCGCACTTCCTCTTCGGGCTTCCCTACGAGCGCATCGAGGTGATCGTGCACCCGACTTCCACCGTGCACTCGCTCGTTCGCTTCCGCGACGGCGCCCTGCTCGCGCACCTCGGCTATCCAGACATGCGCGTGCCGATCTCCTTCGCGCTCAGCTATCCCGAGCGCTCGGCAACTACCGTAGCGCCGCTCGACTTGGCCGGCATGACGCTCGAGTTCGAGGCGCTCGACGAGCAGACGTTCCCGTTCGTGTCGCTGGCTCGGCAAGCGGGCGAGAGCGGAGGAACGGCGCCCTGCGCCTTCAGTGCGGCCAACGAGATCGCGGTCGCCGCCTTCCTCGAAGGTCGGCTCCCGTTCCTCTCGATCGCGGATGTCGTCGCGCGCACGCTCGAGCGCGCGGACACCTCGCCGGTGCACGATCTCGAGCAGCTGGTCGAGGCCGATCGAGCGGCGAGAGAGATAGCGGCGGACGAATCGGGGAAGGTCTCCTCGCAGCCGTGAGCTTCGCCCTGGCCATCATCGGGCTCGCCGTGCTCGTACTTGCGCACGAAACCGGGCACTTTTTCGTGGCGCTCGCCACGCGCATGCGGCCGAGGCGCTTCTACGTGGGCTTCCCGCCGGCGCTGGTAAAGACGACGCGCAAGGGAATCGAGTACGGCATCGGCGCAATCCCGCTCGGCGGCTACGTGAAGATTCCGGGCATGTTCCGGCCTGGTAAGCGCGATCCGGAAACGTTCTTCCGCGCCGCGGCGGAGGAGGACGAGAGCCTGAAAGAGCCGGTTGACGCGCTCGGAAGCGCGCTGGAGAAGGGCGATCTCGAAGGCGCGAAGAAAGACCTGGAGCCTTTGCGCCAGAGTCTCGCGAGCGCCAGTCTCTCGCCGTCGGCGGCTCGTTTCGCGGGGCGCGGTCTCGAAGAGCTCGACGACGCACTCGCGCCCGATGCCTACTGGCGCCAGCCCACCTGGAAGCGCCTCGTCGTGATCGGAGCCGGGCCCGTCACCAACATCCTCGTGGCGATCCTGATCTTCGCCTTGCTCTACACGCTCAATCTCTATCGGCTCGGCTTCCAGGTCGCGGCCACGAAGAGCGGCGCTACGACGACGCACGTAGAGAAAGTCCTGGCGAGCTCGCCGGCCAAGCGCTCGGGGCTCAGGCCGGGCGACGTCGTCTTGGCCGTGAACAGGCAGAAGGTCAGCGGCTCGACCCTGACGAAGCGAATCGGCGGCTCCGGCGGGCATCCGATAACGCTCACCGTCCGGCGCAACGGGAAGATCCTGCAGCTTCGGGCGGTGAAGCCGATGAACGAGGCCGAATCGCTACCGACCGCCGTCGTCAGCTCGGTTCGCTTGACCGGCCGGATCATCGATCAGATAGTGGTCAAGGGAATCGGGCGCCTCTTCGTCGGCAAGGGCGGCAGGCAGGTCTCCGGGCCGATCGGCATCGTTCAAAGCTCGTCCGACGCCTACAGGCACGGCGTCTCGGACTACCTGTTCGTGATCGGGCTGATCAGTCTCTCGCTCGGGGTGCTCAACCTGTTGCCGCTGCTCCCGCTGGACGGCGGCCATATAGCTTTCTCGCTGATCGAGGGAGCGCGTGGGCGCTCGGTCTCGCGCGAGATCTACGAACGCGTCTCGTTCGTCGGGATCGCCCTCGTCGCGCTTCTGTTCGTGCTCGGGCTGACGAACGACATCGGGCGTATCGGCTAGACCAGGCGTGCCTCTAGAATCGATCAGATGAGCAGCTCGCATCAGATCTCCGTTGGCGGCGTCAAGATCGGCGGCGGCGCCCCGGTCGTCGTCCAGTCGATGACCAACACCCGTCCCTCGGAAGTCGAGGCGACGATGGCTCAGATCGAGGCGCTGGCTGCCGCGGGCTGCGAGATCGTCCGCTGCGCGGTTCCCAAGCTTCCCGACGCCGAGGCGCTGGCCGAGATCGTGCGCCGCTCGCCGCTACCCGTCGTCGCCGACATCCACTTCAACTCCTCGCTCGCCCTCAAGGCGATCGACGCCGGCGTGGCGGCGGTGCGCATCAATCCCGGCAACATCGGCGGTCCCGACAAGGTCGCCGAGGTGGTCGGAGCCGCCAAGCGGGCCGGAACGCCGCTGCGCATCGGCGCCAACTCGGGCTCGCTGCCCGAGCACCTGCACGCCCTCGCACACGAGGATCAGGCCCAGGCTCTGGTGGACGCCGCGCTGGAGGAGGTAGTGCTGCTCGAGAAGCTCGACTTCCACGACTTCAAGATCTCGGTCAAGTCGACCTCGGTGCCCGACACGATCCGCGCCTACCGGCAGCTGTCAGAGAAGGTTCCCTATCCGCTGCACCTCGGCGTGACCGAGGCCGGCACGGTGTTCGGTGGCACGATCAAGAGCGCGGTCGGAATCGGCACGCTGCTCGCCGAGGGAATCGGCGACACGATCCGCGTTTCGCTCACGGCCGATCCGGTCGAGGAGATGGACGTCGCCTGGAGCATCCTCAAGGCGCTGGGACTGCGCGAGCGCGGCCCGGTGATGATCTCGTGCCCCACCTGCGGCCGCGACAACGTCGGCGCCCAGGCGCTGGCCGAGAAAGTGGAGCAGAGGCTGCGCGAATACCCCCAGACCTTCCAGGTCGCGGTGATGGGCTGCGCCGTCAACGGCCCGGGCGAGGCGGGCGAGGCCGACTTCGGCATCGCCGGCGGCCGCGACGTCGGCTTCATCTACGCGCACGGCGAGGTGCTGCGCAAGGTCCCGACCGAGCGCCTGATCGACGAGCTTTTCAGCGAGCTGGACAGCTGGATCGAGGCGGGGATGGTTAGACCGCGGCGCTCCCGTGTCGTCAAGTCCGCCGCCGAGGCGATGGCGGAAGCCGCCTCCTCAATCGAAGCCGATCGCTGAAACAGAGATCGGAACCGATCCGTTGTACGCAGGTGGCTTGCGGGTCAACCGTGTTCATGTGAGCCTTATGGAGTGAACTCCGCTAGTTCTCAGGATCTAGCCGCCGCGCAACGGAAGGTGCGTGTCGTAATCGAACGTTTGGTTCGTGACGGTACTGTCGTCGCGAGTTCGGATGATTCCGTCCACGACCTCTTCCCGGTTGCCGTGAGCGTCGACGAAGGGGAAGCGCTGCGCGGCTGGGTGATACGGGAAGCGGCGACTCACACAATCGAGGTCGGCCTGGGCTACGGACTCTCGGCGCTCTTTATCTGCGAGGGCTTGCTCGCAAATGGCAACGCGACCGTTCGACACGTCGCCATCGACCCGTATCAAGACACGAGATTCTCCGGCTGCGGGACGCAGTTCCTCGCCGAGGCAGGCCTCGCGGAGGTCGTGGAGCACTACGCCGAGGAGTCGCAGATCGCGCTTCCGAGGCTCTTGAGCGAGGGTCGAAGCTTCGATTTTGGGTTCATCGACGGCAATCACCGCTTCGACGGAGTCTTTCTCGACCTCGTCTATCTCGGGCGCCTCGTGCGGCCGGGAGGGATTCTGTTTCTGGATGACTACCAGCTGCCTGCAGTGGCCGGAGCCGCGTCGTTCTGCGTGAAGAATCTCGACTGGACCGTAGAAGAGATCTCGGCAGGGGACGATCTGCATCAGTGGGCCGTTCTCCGCTCCTCTAAGCTCCGAGATGCTCGACCCTTCGACTACTACGTCGACTTCTGAGCGGTTTCGCTCAGAAGTGCGGTGCACCTCGTTCTTCAGGTCAGGGCGAATAGACGGTAAGTTCTGATCCACATGGATCGCCTCTCGCAGCTGCACATCCCGACGCTTCGCAACGACCCCGCCGACGCCGAGGCACCGAGCCATCGCCTGCTGGTGCGCGGCGGCTACGTGCGCCAGGTCGGCGCCGGGCTCTTCTCCTTCCTGCCGCTGGGCTGGAGGGTGCATCAGAAGGTCGTCCAGATCATCCGCGAGGAGATGAACGCGATCGGCGCCCAGGAGATGCTGGCGCCGCTGCTCGCGCCGGCCGAGCTGTGGCAGGAGAGCGGTCGCTACGACATCCCCGAGGTGTTCGGGCTCAAGGATCGTCACGGCCGCGACTTCGTGCTCTCGATGACGCACGAGGAGACGATGACCTTCCACGCCCGCGAGCTCGGCTCCTACAGGCAGCTGCCCCAGCTCTGGTACCACTTCCAGGTGAAAGGTCGCGACGAAGTGCGTCCGCGCGCGGGGCTGCTGCGCGTGCGCGAGTTCGTGATGAAGGATTCCTACTCGTTCGACCGCGACGAGGCGGGGCTGGAGGCAAGCTACTGGAAGCACGCGGGCGCTTATCGCAAGATGTTCGAGCGCTGTGGCCTGCGCTTCTACGAGTGCGAGGGCGACGTGGGCCTGATGGGCGGCGAGGTGGCGCACGAGTACCTGGCTCCCTGCCCGGCCGGCGAGAACGAGATTGCGCTTTGCGAGAACGGCGATTACGCAGCCAACGTCGAGGCCGCGAAGAGCGTTCCCTCGGCGCCGGGGTTCCCCGAGCGCCTTGACGCGCCGCAGGAGGTCGCCACTCCCGACATCCGAACAATCGAGGAGGTGTCCGAGTTCCTCTCGATCGATCCGCGCGCGACCGCCAAGGCGATGCCCGTGGTCGGACCGGACGGACAGCTGGTACTCGGGCTCTTGCGCGGCGACCACCGCCTGCATGAGCTCAAGGCGGCCGCTCTGCTCGGGGGCGAGTTCCGGCCCGCCCATCCCGAGGAGATCGAGCAAGCCTTCGGCGCCTCGGGTGGCTCGCTCGGCCCGGTGGGAGTGAAGCTGCGCGTGATCGCCGACGAGGCGCTGCGCACCGGACAGTTCGTCTCGGGCGCCAATCGCGACGGCTTCCACCTGCTTGGCGTCGAAGCCGGACGCGACTACGAGTGCGAGTTCGCTGATATCCGCGAGGTAATGGACGGTGACAGCTGTATCCACTGTGGCGGTCGGATCACGGTCGAGCCGGCGATCGAGATCGGAAATATCTTCAAGCTCGGCACGCGCTACTCAGATCCGCTCCACGCCGTCTATCTCGACGAGAGCGGCAAGGAGCAGGCGATCGTGATGGGCTGCTACGGCATCGGCCCGGGTCGCGTTGTCGCCGCCGCAATCGAGCAGAACCACGACGGCAACAAGATCCTCTGGCCGCGCTCGCTAGCGCCCTATGACGTCGAGATCGTCGCGCTGCAGGGGGCGGGAGAGAACCTACTGGCAATCGCCGAGGAGATCGGCGCCGAGCTGTCGGACGCCGGCCTCGAGGTATTGCTCGACGACCGCGAAGCCCGTCCGGGCGAGAAGTTCGCCGACGCCGACCTGATCGGGGCGCCGCTGAGAATCACCGTCGGCAAGAAGACGCTCGAGGACGGCGCCGTCGATCTGCGCCTGCTGGCGAGCGGCGAAGATCGCCGGGTTCCGGCCGCCGAAGCCGCCGCGCAGGCGGCGGAGCTGCTCGCGTGAGCGGGCGCCCGAGCCGCCGCCACCGCTTCAGCGACGAGGCCTTCGGCCCGACCCTCCAGCAGTTGATGAGCGAGTCGGGTGTCAGCTACCGCAAGCTGGCCGAGAAGACGAAGCTTTCGGCCGGGTACATCAACCACATCGTCCGCGGCTCGCGCCCGGTTCCCACCAACGACGTCATCTCGACCATCGCCAAGGCACTCGACGTCGAGCCCGAGCACTTCCGCGAGTACCGAATCCGCGTCATCACCGAGCGGCTCGAGCGCCTGCCCGATCTGGTCGATCGCCTCTACAAGCGCCTCTCGAACGAGTAAATCCGAGAGTCAGCCACCTTGTCTCGGTGCGCTGGGGCGGGGCTGGGAAAGGAGTGGTGGATGCGGCGTGCAGGACAGTGCTCACGTACGGACAAGCGACGCATCCACCGCATCCTTCAGTCCGGCGTCGTTCCAGCGCAGCGAGAGGCGACGCGCTATGGTCTCGGTCGGTACGGGACGTGGCGCAGCCTGGTTAGCGCGCTTGACTGGGGGTCAAGAGGTCGGGAGTTCAAATCTCCCCGTCCCGATGAGGCGCCGAGAAATCTGACGATTTCTCGGCCTAGGCGCGGCGGTCGGGCTAAAGGTATCGCTCCTGGCGGCCGAATTCCTCAGTGTGAGGCACACCGTCCATTGGGCAGGGGTTTTGGTTGCGATCGCCGCCATGGTCGCGCTGGGGGGTTGCGGCAACGCAAGCGACAACCCAGTCTCGAACGGCAACCGTCTGAGTGCCGAGGCCAGGCTGACCGCGATCAACGCCGATATGACTATCGCCCTGACCTCGAACCCGGGCTCGCTGCCCCAGCTCACCCAGGACTACATCAGCGAGGTGCAGAGCTCAGAGACGTTGCTGGGTGCCGACGTAGCGAAACAGAGGCTCGCGAACACGGCGGGTCAGCTCGCGACTTCCTGCGCCAGCTGCGCTCAAAGTCTCAACAGCGCAGCCACCCAGATCGCTCCGTAGGCTCACGCGAGCGAGCCCGATAACCGTCGTTTTCCGGCGGAATATGCCGCCGCGAGCAGCGGAAAGTATTCTTCCGGCATGACCGAGCAAGCGATCCGCCGTTCCCAGGCCCAGATTCCGAATGCGCTGACCGTGTTCAGGATCCTGCTGATTCCGGTTTTCGTTGTGCTCGTGCTTCGCTCGAGCCAGGGCTGGACGGTCGCCGGCGCAATCATCTTCGGCGTTGCGGGAGCCACCGATCAGGTCGACGGCTGGCTGGCCCGGCGCTGGCACGTCGAGTCCCGGTTCGGGCAGCTCGCCGATCCGCTCGCCGATCGTTTGATGATCGACTCGGCCGTGATTCTGCTCTGGCACGCGGGCAGGCTGCCCGTGATCGCGCTCCTGATCATCCTCGGTAGGGACCTTTTGCTCCTCGGTGGGTACAAGTTCGTCATGGAGCGCGGCTACGACTTCAAGGTGAACCAGATCGGGAAGGCCGGCACCTGGCTGCTCTACGCGGGCCTTGCCTTCATCCTCCTCACCGAGCACGGCACCAACTGGCCGCTATACGTCTTCTGGTCGGGTCTGGCGCTGGCGCTCACGGCCGGCCTGCTCTACGCCGCTCGCGCGCTGAAGGTGGTCCTGGCGCGATGAGGGCGATAGTCATGGCCGGGGGAGAGGGGACGCGTCTTCGCCCGCTCACCTCGAACCAACCCAAGCCGATGGTGCCGATCGTCGGCAAGCCATGCATGGAGCACATCCTCGAGCTCCTGCACGCCCAGGGCATCGAGGAGACGACGATCACGCTCGCCTTCATGCCGCAGGCGGTACGCACCTACTTCGGCGACGGAGAGGCGCTTGGGATGTCGATCGAGTACTCGGTCGAGGAGGAGCCGCTGGGCACCGCAGGATCGGTCAAGCTCGCCGCCCGAAACACCGAAGAGCCGTTCCTCGTCATCTCCGGCGACGCGCTCTGCGACGTAGATCTGAACGCGCTCGTCAAGTACCACAAAGAGCACAACGCGGCCGTGACGATCGGGCTCAAGTCGGTGGAGAATCCGCTCGAGTTCGGCATCGTCGTGACCGACGACGACGGGCGAGTCGAGCGCTTCCTCGAGAAGCCCTCTTGGGGGCAGGTGTTCTCGGACACGATCAACACCGGCATCTACGTGCTCGACCCCGAGGTCCTGCGCCACGTTCCCGCCGGGCGCTCGTTCGACTTCTCGGCGGATCTCTTTCCGCTCCTACTCGAGATGGGCAGGCCGATCTACGGCTGCATCCTCGACGGCTACTGGCAAGACATCGGCAATCTCGAGCAGTACCGGCAGGCGAACTTCGATGCCCTCGACGGAAAGGTTCAGCTGAAGATTCCGGGCATCCGTCTGCGCGGCGACATCTGGATCGGAGAGGGTGTCGAGATCGACGACCTCGAGTCGATCGAAGGGCCGGCCTTCATCGGCAACTACTCCCGCTTGACCAAGGACGCCAGTCTGGGCGCCTACTCGGTGCTCGGCGCGAGCGTCACGCTGCGCGAGCGGGCGCGGGTATCGCACTCGGTGCTCGACTCGGCGACCCACGTCGGACGGAACACGCTGATTGAGGGAGCGGTGATCGGCCGTTCCTGCGACATTCGCTCGCACGTGCGCATCCACGAGGGCGTGGCGATCGGCGACGAGGTGGCAATAGGCGCCGAAGGCGTCATCTGGCCGGGCGTGCACATCTACCCCTACAAGGAAGTCGAATCCGGCGCGCAGATACACGAGAATCTGATCTGGGAGTCACGAGCGACCACGCGCCTTTTCGGGCAGGACGGCGTGATCGGCCTCGTCAACGTCGATCTGACGCCCGAGATGGCCGTGCGGCTGGCTGCGGCTACGGGCACCGCGCTCAAGCAGGGGGCCCGCATCATCACCAGCCGCGAGGCGCCAACCGCCTGCAGGATGATCAAGCGGGCGCTGATCGCGGGACTCAACTCGACCGGCGTGGACGTTGCCGACCTACGCATCTTGCCGGCCGCGATAAACCGCCACCTGCTCAAGGCCGAGAGCTATGAGCTGGGGATTCACGTCGGTTGTAGCGCGAGCGATCCCGAGGTCATTCAGATTCGCTTCTTCGAGCCGCCGGGCATCCAGCTGGGCGAGCGCCTACAGAAGGAGATCGCCAAGCACTACTCGCGTATGGAGCTGCGCCGGACCGCCGCCGACGAGGTGGGCGGGATAGGTTATCCGGCTCGCGCACGCGAGAGCTATGCCCAGGATCTGCTCAATTCGATCGACGCCGAGCTGGTGCGCGACCGCAAATTCAGGTTGGTCGTCGACTACGGCTACTCGGCCGCCTCCTACGTGCTGCCGCTCCTGCTGGCGCCGCTCGGGATCGAGGTCGTCTCGGCGCACGGATTCGTCGTCGAGCGGATGAACCAACCCCAACCGGGCGGTGAGACGCTGCTGCAGGCGAAGAAGCTCGTGACGGCGGCCAACGCCGATCTCGGCGCCGTCTTCGATCGGGCCGGCGAACGCCTCCACCTGATCGACGAGCAGGGAGGCGAGATTCCGGTCGAGAAGGTCTTGCTGCTCTTCCTCAGCTTGCTCGGCGCGAGCGGTCGCAAGGGCAAGGTCGCCTTCCCGATCACGGTTACGAGCCAGGTCGAGAAGCTCGCCAAGAAGTCCGGGCTGGAGGTGATTCGAACGCGCGTCTCGCTGGTCGATTTAACGCGCGAAGCTTCCGGCGAAAACGTCATTTTCGCGGGCGCCGTGGGCGGGGGCTACGTCTTCCCGGACTTCCTTCCGGCTTACGACGCGGTGGCGAGTCTCTGCAAGCTGCTCGAGCTGCTCGCGCCGGTCCCGCAACCCATTTCGGAGCTCATCTCGAAGCTTCCGCCGAGCACGCTGGTGCATCGCCGCCTTCACTGCCCGTGGGCAAAGAAGGGGCTCGTTATGCGTCTCCTCGTCGAGCAGATGAAGGATCGCAAGCTCGACCTGACCGATGGTGTCAAGGTCAGCGACTCACGCGGCTGGGCGCAGGTCATAGCCGACTCCGACGAGCCTGTGGTGCACATCTACGCTGAAGGTACTAGCTCGGAGCTCTCGAACGAGTTGGAAAGCGAGATGCGCATCATGGTCGAAGAAATCCTCGGCTCCGACAACGAGACGAGTGCGGAGTCGCCCGCCGGCGCCGATTGACCCCCGCAAGACCGCCTGCTTTACTGGGCAGAGCGGGATACCAGACGAAAGGCTTAAGCCGTGGAACCACTTGCTGACCTCACCACCCTCTCTGATGACGCGCTTCGCAGCCTGATCGCGGACTTGAAAAAGGAAGAAGACGAGCTCTCCTACAAGCGTCGTCTCCTGCACGGGAAGATCGACATCCTGCGCGCCGAGCTCGTAGCTCGGCTGCAGAAGTCGGTTGAAGGGGGAGGCGAGGGCAGTCTCAGTACCGACATCGACAAGCTGACCGAGATTCTTTCCGGCAAAGCCCCACCACCCGACGAATTCGAGTGAGTCACTCCTACTGTCCTCAGTGCGGTTTCCAGAATCCAGAAGCCGCGAATTTCTGCGCCAAATGCGGCGCGCTGCTCGTGCACGAAGAAGCCGGTGTCGAGACGACTCTGGCCCTGACTCCCGATGAGGTCGAAGAGGCGCGGATCGATCTCGGCGAGTTGGGAATCAAAGGCCCGGCGCTGGTCGTCCGCTCGGGCGGCGGGCTGGCGGGGGAGGTTTTCTCGGCGGTCGGTGAGCGCACGACGATCGGGCGCTCGCCGGATTGCGACGTCTTTCTCGACGACGTTACCGTGTCGCGCCGGCACGCAACTCTAGTCCACGACGAGTCCCGCTTTCTACTCCAGGACCAGGGAAGCCTCAACGGCACCTTCCTCAATCGCCACAGGATCGAATCTGCCGAGCTCGCCGACGGTGACGAAGTGCAGATCGGGAAATACCGGCTTACCTTTCTGACCTGATGCCCGAGCCACTGCGACCCTCGGAGATGCTGCGAGATCGCAGGCCGCGAGAGACCTCGAGCGAGCGCCTTACCAGGCGGCGTGACTCGGAAAGTGGGGTGGAGCAATGAGCGCATCGCTCGATGACCTACGCGCGAAGATTCTCGAGGTGTCGGATTTTCCGGAGGCGGGCCTCAGCTTCCAGGATCTGTCGCTTCTGCTCGCCGATCCCGATTGCTTCCGGACCGCGGTTGACCTTCTGGCCGACTGGGCGCGACCGAGAAAGCCCGAGATCGTGCTGGGCGCGGAGGCCGGCGGCTTCGTTCTCGGCGGTACGCTCGCCTATGTGCTGGGAACGGGCTTCGTGGCCGCGCGCCGCCCGGACCTGTCCCAAGGAGAGGCTGTCCGCGCCGATTGGGACATGGGAGGAGAGACCGACTCGCTCGATCTCTCGGCGGGATTGATTCCTTCGGGGTCGCGCGTGCTGGTTCACGATGACCTGCTCGCCACCGGCGCCACGGCGCAGGCGAAGGTCGAGTTGGTCGAGCGGCTGGGGGGCGAGGTCGTCGGAATCGCCTTCGTGGTCGAGCTTCAGTTGCTCAACGGGCGCCGGCGCCTCGCCGATCACGCCGTGCACTCTCTGATCAAGCTTTAGACGCCTCGAGCGAAGCAAACACATCGCTTTAGGCCGCATCGGCTCGCGCCTTCATCCGACTAGTGCTCTAAACCGGTCGATCGCCGCGATGCCGCATGGAGCCTCTCATTCAAAGAGTGACACGTATTTACTCGGAATAGGGATGGAGCCGACAGCCATGTCGAGCCGATAGTCAAGATGAAATGAACGCTGAGATCTCACCACGCAATCTAAATCGCGGAGCCGGGCTTTTGCTCGAGCATTTCGCCGCGTTTGACGAGATGGATCTGCGGCAGAGAGAGCCTGCGCGCGTTCGCCTGCAGCGAGCGCTGGGACCGGATCTCTCTCGTCTACTCCTGCGCGCCCTCGCTCGTGAGAGCGAGACACCGAGCCGCACCGCGGCGGCCGGCCCAGCGGCGTAGAGGTCAAGCCTCAACGACGAAGGCGCTGTGGGCACCGGCTGTACGGCTACTCTTCTTGCCGATGGCCTCCGCACCGTTGCAGGGCATACAAAAAGAGGAGCCGAGCGGGTGGCGATTTCGTCAGCCGCTCCCGTTGAACGTCCCGCCGAAGCGGTTCGACCTACGGGGGCGACGTCAACCTACTCTCGCTCCCTACTCGGCTCCCTTCGCTAAGCCGTTGACGCTTTCGTCTGCCCTGCCTTCCGGTGTTCGGCTGCCGCCTAGTTCCTTCCGGCGGGGCTTCGCTCTACTCACGCCCCGTGCTCAACGCAAGTGGAAATCTAGACTATGCAACCCGGTAATACAAGGCTTAAAAACGAATAAAAAGTCGCAAATTGCGGCATAATGTTTTCGACACTTTCCACAATAAAAAGGTGGTGCTGTGGACTCTTCTGTGGATATATTGGATCCTGAATCAAAAGAGCCGTCGTTTTTCTCCAGACGGCTTCTTCTCATTCTGGCCGGCATCGCTCTCGTAGCGGCCGGTGCGCTGGCCGCAATCGGCGTGGGGGAGAGAAGCGGCGCCTTCCCCGACTGGCAGGCTCTGATCCTTGGCGTCACGCAGGGACTGACCGAGCTTCTGCCCATCTCGTCGTCGGGACACCTGATTCTGGTGCCCTGGCTGGGGAACTGGCACTTCCTCGAGAACCACGCGGCTTTCAACAAGACCTTCGACGTAGCGCTGCACACGGGCACGCTTGTCGCGGTCGTCGCTTACTTTTGGGCGGATATCGTGACCATCCTGCGCGCCTGGTTCGGAAGCGTTCGGCGCCGAAGCATTGCCAACCAGGACGAGCGTCTGGCCTGGTTGCTCCTGGTTGCGACGATTCCGGCTGCACTCGGAGGAGCGGCGGGGGAGAGCTTCATCGAAAAACGTCTTGGCCAGCCCTGGCAGATCGCCATCGCTTTGGCGGTGTTCGCGGTAGCGCTCTGGCTCGTCGATCGCCTGCCCGAAAGAAAGCCGATGACAGCGCTTCGCTATCGCGACGCGCTGGCGCTGGGGTTCGCTCAGATGCTCGCGCTCGTACCCGGTGTATCGCGCTCGGGAATCACGATCACGGGAGCGAGGTTGTTCAAGCTCGACCGCGACTCCGCGGCGCGATTCTCGTTTCTGATGCTAGTGCCGGTCGTCTTCGGCGCCGCCTTGCTCAAGACCGTCAAGGACATCCTGCTTGGGCCGGGGCTTCCCGCCGGCTGGGCCGGACCCTTCGTCGTGGGCATCCTGGCCGCCGCCGGTAGCGGACTGTTCGCGATCTGGGCGCTGCTCGGTTACCTGCGCCGCCACGACTACTCGCTCTTCGTCGTCTACAGGTTGCTCGCAGCGCTCGCCGTGTTGATCCTGATTGTCTCGGGAGTGCGAGGATCGACCTTCTAGGATCGAGGCGTGCGAGTCTCCGTCAGCGATATCGAGCTCTTCGTCCACGAGATGGGGGAGGGGCGTCCGCTCCTTGCGCTGCACGGCGGTCCGGGACTGGATGGCTCATTCTGGTTTCCCGGGCTCGATCCGCTGGCGGACGAGGGCTGGCGGATCCTCGCACCCGACCTACGCGCGAACGGACGCTCACAGGCCGGCGACCCAGGCCACTGGACGGTGCCTCGGATGGCCGACGACGTCGAGGCCCTGATCGAAGCGCTCGAGCTGAAGCGTCCGGTCGTGATGGGCTGGTCGTTCGGCTCCTTCGTTGCGCAAAGCCACATGGCTCGGCACGGAACCGCCGCGGCCTACGTCCTGATGGGCACCATCGCGGAGCCGGCCGCGCTGGAGCTGGTGAACGCCGAGCTAGCGCGTTTCGAGCCCAAGCACCTGCGTGAGCAGGTGAGCGCCTCCTGGGCGCGGGAGTCAACCGTCGAGACCGCCGAGGAGTGCAAGCAAATACTCGACGACCAGATGCCTTTTCACCTCGCCGATCCCGAAGGCCCGCTCGTAACCGAGCTGATCGCCAGCGACCAGACCGTCTACCAGCCCGCCGTCCTGCGGCACTTCGCACGCGGTGGCGATTACGGCATGGTCGACCAGCGGGTCACGCTCAGCTCTTTCCTAAAGCCCGTGCTGGTGTTGATCGGAGCTCACGACCGCACCACTTCGCCCGCCTCCGCGCACGAACTGGCGGAGTTGCTGCCGAACGCCGAGGAGGTCGTCCTGCCGCGAACGGCGCACATGATTCCCTACGAGGAGCCGGAGCTCTTCCTGACGGCGCTCAGGAAGTTCCTGGCGCGCGTCTGAACTGTTTGCGAGCCGTCGGCGACTCCCGCTACGGAGAGTTCCGTTCAACTTTGAAAGTCGGGCTCGGTCGAAAGGGGGAGATCTGTGAGGAACGAGTCTCTCCGAGGAATTCAGCTACTTGACATAACACGGGTTATCGTGCACGGGCTGTATGCGTGGCTCTGGGTGCTCGATGAACGCCTTGGCACGGTTTCAGCCGATCGCTCTCGTGGCCAGCCAGAGAAGCGCGAGTGAAAGACATACGGCCAGGCCGACCCACGATACGAATATCGCAATTTCACGCCAATCATTATCGTTTCGGGTCGCCGCAGTACGAAACACCGGCAGAGACTCGTACGTCAGCTTCGGCGACGTTTTCGCGGGCGCCGCCGCTCCCTGAGATCGCCGTCTCGCGAGCCAGTCGTCGAGTATCCGGTCGAGCCGACGACTCTTCATCGTTGCCGTCTCGTACGGTCGTCCCGCCACGTAGTCACGCTGCCACAGGGCCACCGTTTGACTATTGCATCATTGCCCGACGGTCGTCATCCCTCAGGCGGGCAATCCGCCCGGGAGAACACCATTCGCTAACGAGAGAGCCAGTTCTCCGCTGACACGCGAAACTCGTCCCGCTCCAGCTCGGAAACGAAGCGAACCCGCTCGAACCCGGCCTTGACGAGCACGCGAACCGAGGCGGCGTTCTCAGGCTTGGCGAAGGCGCCGACCTGATCCAGGCCGAGATCGGCGAAGGCGAGCGTTAGCGACTCGCGTACGAGCTCTGTGGCCAGGCCACGGCCCCAGTACGCCCGGTCGATGTAGTAGGCGACCTCCACTCCCCACTCCGGCGCGTTCGGATCTTTGTTCAGCCCACCCCAGCCGACGAGTAGATCTTCGGCGGTCAGCACGGCCGTCCAGGGAGCGAAGCCGTCCTCGGCGTAGCGGGCGGCGTAGGACTCCAGATGCGCGGCGGTCGCCTCGAGGCTGGGCGCGCAGAACGTGTGCTTCATCGCCTCCGCGTCGCCCTGAATGGCGAACAGCACCTCGGCGTCGGCGGGCTCGGGGGCGCGGAGAAGAAGGCGTGAAGTGCGGCGTGTGGGCGGTCCGGGCATCCAATTGACCAATCTAGCGCGCATCTGGGCGCGGGACTTGACTGGCTTCGCCGGCTCCTGCTACCGTCAATGTGCTCGTCGCTGACGACGGGCGGAAGGCAGAGCTGCCTCAGGACGCCTCGGCGTGCTGGGGCTTTTTTGATGGTCCCGACCGATCGGGACGATAACGAGGGCCGAGCCGCCCCGGGACGCTTTCTGCGTGCTGGGGCTTTCGTTTGGAAGGAGTCGAGAGCATGGGCAGAGGAACGAAGCGAATGCGAATCCTGATCGCCGAAGACGAGTCGATCATCCGTCTCGATCTGCGCGAGATACTCGTGCAGGCGGGCTACGAGGTCTGTGCCGAGGCCGCGAACGGTGAGGATGCCCTGCGCCTGGCTCAGGAGACCGAGCCGGAGGCGGCGGTGCTCGACGTTCGCATGCCGGGGATGACGGGGATCGAGGTGGCCCGCCGCATCCTCGCCGAGCGGCCGATCCCGATCATCATGCTGACCGCCTACGCCGATTCGGGCACGGTGGCCGAGGCGGTGCGCGCGGGCGTTTTCGCGTACGTGGTCAAGCCGTTTCGCGAGCAGGATCTGCTGGCCGCGCTGGAGACGGCCTTCGCCCGGCATCGCGAGTGGCTGGACGGCCGGCGCAATCTAGGCACAGCGCCCGAACGGGACTCAGCCGCACTAGAGGTTGTGGTCGGGGACGGTCACTGGCCGCTTCGAATCGAACGGCGCGCGGACGGCTCGCTCGATGTCACGCCGATCGCCGCGAGCGGCGAAAAGCGCTAGACAGCCCGGCGTCGCCTAACTGGCGCTCCACCAGTCCGGAATCGGCTCGGCGTCGGCAGAGTTCGGGCCGGGCGCGCCGAAGGCGATCAGAGTCGCGCCCTCGGGTCCGGCTTCGAAGGCTCTGGCCGTGTCGCTGGCGACGCGTACGGCGTCCCAGCGCTGCAGCTCGACGACCTCGTCGCCCAGCTTCATTCGCCCGCTGCCCTCGACGAGGATGTAGATCTCCTCTTGCTCTTTGTGGCGGTGACCGAAGGGCGTGCGGAAGTTCGGCGCCAGGTGCTGGTAGCTGAGGCCCGCCCGCTCGAGCTCGAGCGAGGCCGAGGCGAAGCGAGCCTCGAGCTCGGGCGCCAGGCCGAACTTCAAGGCGCTATTTTCGACCTGCTTCAGGTTCTTGACCGTGTATGCGCTCATGCACTCGTTCTAACCGTGTTTCGACGTCGTCAATCCGGGCGCGAGAGTCGCCGATCGGGACTTGCCGGTAGTCAATTCCCAACTTTCTCGGCCAAAACACCCCAAGAAGTATTGATATCCGGCGTAAATGGTGTTTGCTTCCATAAGGGCAGGACAGCCGCGCGGGCCGCGCCTAGAAACCATGACGATCGATATCGACACTTTCCTGGAGAGTGAGGAGGTACGACACCTTCTTGACGCCGGCGAGCACGCAGGCTCGCTTCAGGCGGGCGCGGTGCTCGACCTGATCGAGCTCTACGACCTCGATGCCTACGACATCGACGGTCTCTACCGCGAGCTGGAGCAGCGCGGGATCGAGGTCACCGAAGATGAGCCCGAAGTCGTTGCGCCGGTCAATCCCGCGGTAGCCGTCTCGTATGAGACAACGACCGATGCGCTCCAACTGTTTCTGCGCGAGGCCGGGCGACATCCGCTGCTCACCGCAGCCCAGGAGGTCGAGCTGGCCAAGCTGATCGAGCGCGGCGACGGGCGGGCCAAGCAGCGGATGATCCAGTCCAACCTGCGCCTGGTCGTCTCGATAGCCAAGAACTACCGAAACCAAGGTCTCCCCTTCCTCGACTTGATTCAGGAAGGAACACTGGGGCTGATCCGCGCCGTCGAGAAGTTCGACTGGCGCCGCGGCTTCAAGTTCTCGACCTATGCCACCTGGTGGATCCGCCAAGCGGTAGCCCGCGCGCTGGCCGACAAGGCGCGGACGATCCGCATGCCCGTGCACATCGTCGAGCGTCTGCAGAAGATGAATCGCGCCGAGCGCACACTCTGGACGCAGCTCGGGCGCGAGCCGACGCTCGAGGAGGTGGCCGAGGAGGCCGGCCTTCCTGCTCAGCAGGCCCGCGAAGTAAAAGCCGCCGCCCGTGCCTCGACCAGCCTCGACCAGCCAGTCGGTGACGAGGAGGACGCCGTCTTCGGCGATTTCGTGCCCGGCGATGGGCCGCTGCCCGAGGAGCAGGTTGAGGTGTCGCTGCGCAGCCAGGCTCTCTCCCTGGCCCTGCACGCTCTGCCCGAGCGCGAGCGGACGGTGCTCCTGATGCGCTACGGCATCGAGGGCAACGAGCCGAGGACGCTCGAGGAGATCGGCCGCCGCCTCAGCCTGACGCGCGAGCGCGTGCGCCAGATCGAGGTCGAGGCGCTGCGTCAGCTCTCGCGCCTGCGCGAGATGCAGTCTGTATCCCGGTAGACGCGGGCCTACTCTCCGAAAACGAGATAGCCCTTTCCCTCGATCAGGGCGATCGTTGCCTGGGCCCGTGAAGTCGACGGAAGACCGTAGATCCTGCTGTTCATATCCCGCCCACAAGCGAGCCGGCCCGCCTCGGCATCCCGCGCAGCCTCGTCGATTTTCTCCGCCGAGACCCGTGCGTCTTTCAGAAAGCGAGTCTGAAGCGCCTCGATGTTCCTCGGCGGCTTCAGGGCGGCGACGCTGTCGAGGATCTCGTGGATGCTCTCGGCGAACTCTCGCGCGCTTTTCGAGCACGCACGACCCCTGAGCTCGGTCAGGCCCGTCGCGCGATCTCCGAGGACGATCTTGGAAAAACGGTCGCTTGCCTCGCGGGCCGTCCGGCTTCTCGTGATCTCGAGCAGCTTCTGCTGGTACTCGCTCTTCGAGAGGCGGTGCGGCTGAGAGCTCGACGAACCGCAGCTTGAAACGGAGAAGACGAGTACGAGCGCGAGCGGTGCGAGTGAAACGGCGCGGACGTATCTCATGAGCGCGATAACCCTAACGGGAATAACAGCGCGCTCATAACGCCGGCGAAGGCTAGAACCTCTGTTAGCCGCGGAGCTTGGCGATTACGTGCGCAGGTAGTGCTCGAGGTCGGGAGCGACCATGCGCAGCTCGCGCAGAGCGCGGGACTCGAGCTGGCGGACGCGTTCACGTGTGATGCCCAGCTCGGCACCGACCTCTTCGAGCGTTCGCGCCGCCTGCCCGTCGAGGCCGAAGCGGGCGCTCAGCACGTGGCGCATGCGCGGGTTCAGCTTGTCGAGCGCGACGCCCAGCTCGGCCGAGCGAAGCCGATCGGAGGTGGCGCCGTCGGGCGACTCCGTCTTCGTGTCCTCGATCAGGTCGCCGTAGAGGCTCTCGCCGTCGCCGACCGGGGTCTCCAGGCTGACCGGATCCTCGACCAGGTCGAGCAGTTGGATCACGCGCTCGACCGGGAAGCCGCTTTCTTTTGCCAGCTCCTCGATGGTCGGGTCGCGGTTGATCTTCTGCGCCAGCACACGGCGAGTGCGCATCAGCCGGCGGACCTGCTCGGCGACGTGGACGGGAAGGCGGATCGTGCGGCCCTGGTCGGCTAGCGCCCGGGTGACCGCCTGACGAATCCACCAGGTCGCGTAGGTGGAAAGCTTGTAACCCATGCGATAGTCGAACTTCTCGACCGCGCGGATGAGACCGAGGTTGCCCTCTTGAATCAGGTCGAGCAGCGGCACGCCGGCCTTCGTGTAGTGGCGGGTGATCGACATCACCAAGCGCAGGTTCGACTCGATCAGCTTGCGCTTGGCGGCCTCGTCGCCCTCGTCCTTGCGCCGGGCCAGCTCGCGCTCCTCGGTGACCGTGAGGAGGGGGCCGTCACCTATCTGCCGGACGTAGAGCTTGAGCGGATCGGACGTTTGAGTGGCGTACGCGGCGACGCTTTCGTCCTCCGCCTCTTCGTCGGGCGGAAGCTCGGCGAGCTCGACCTCTTCATCGACCGCGGCGAGCTTCAGATCTTCCGGCTCGGCGGCGCCGTGAACGAGCTCCAGCTTGGGCGGCGAGGGCCTTGTTGCCGGAAGTGGATGCGGGCGGATCGGCTGTGCCACGTTGACTGTATCGGCCCCCAGCGAAGGCGCCTTTATGCAACTCCCCCGTTTTCATGGTCGATTACACCCTTAAGGGGGAGGCACGCGCGCCGAGCCTTGATCAATCGCTCAGTTTGCTGCCGTTCGGCTCGGCCGGCAGCGCGAGCATTCCGCCTGCCTGGACCTCGACGCCCTCCTCGCGCAGCGAGCCAAAGGTGTGCCAGTAGAGGGACTTCGACGGAACCTGTCCCTTTCGCGCGTCGAGGTCTCGCGCCGTAGGCGTGCGGTCGAGCT
>JADGPD010000035.1 GCA_017882615.1 Thermoleophilia bacterium | reverse complement strand
AGCGGCAGGCGGAAACGGGGGACGGCGCGCATCACGAATTCTCCTCGTTTGGTTGGGGAAAGCCAAGCGCTGAGTAGCGAGCAACTCGGTGCGCGTACCTAATAGCACTATTCGCCTGAAGTCAAGCTCTGAGCGCGAAAATCCACCTGCCAGACGCAAGGATCCCCCTTTCGAGATACGGGGAGACCGGTTCGTCCGAGATAGCGGGAGGAAGAGATACTCCCTGCGCGGCGAACTACAACACCCCATGGAACAAGAGGTCGAAGGCTTTCTCGCGCTGCTCGCGGCGCGCCGCTCGCAGCGGACGGTCGAGGCCTACCGTCGTGACCTGGCCGATGCCGCCCAGGTGCTCGAGAAACCACTGAGCAGCGCAACCACCGACGACCTGGAGCGCTATCTGGCCGAGCTTCGCTCGCGCGGGCTGGCGGCGGCCACGGTGGCGCGCCGGCTGGCAGCGCTCCGCTCCTTCTACCGTCACCTCGTCTTGATCGGCGCGCGCGGCGACAATCCCGCCGCCGAACTGCGGCCGCCGCGACGGCAGCGAAAGCTCCCCCACCCTCTCTCGCCGGCCGAGGCCGAGCGCCTGATCGAGGCGGCTGCCGGCGTCAAGCCGCGCGACCTGCGCGACCGGGCGCTGGTCGAGTTGCTCTACGGCGCCGGCCTGCGCGTGAGCGAGGCGGTCGGGCTGGAACGGGCCGGCGTCGATCTCGAGAACCGCATCGTGCGCTGCCTGGGCAAGGGCGACAAGGAGCGGATCGTGCCGATCGGGCGCCAGGCCGCCGAGGCGCTGACGCGCTACCAGGCGCGCGGGCGTCCTTACTTGGAACGTCGCCCCCGCCCCGAGCTCTTCCTGAACGCGCGCGGCGGCGGGCTGACCCGGGCCGGCGCCTTCCTCATTTTGCGTCGTTTAGCCGCAGTCGCCGGGCTGGAGCCCGAACGCATCCACCCGCACCTGCTGCGCCACTCCTTTGCCACCCACCTGCTCGAGGGCGGCGCCGACCTACGCAGCGTCCAGGAGATGCTCGGCCACGCCGACCTCTCGACCACCGAGCTCTACACCCACGTCTCGGACAAGCGCCGGCGCGAGACCTACTTCAGCGCCCACCCGCACGCCAGAACCAGGTCGCGCTAGCAGAGCTCGTTTCAATTGACGACCTGCCGACTGGGTGCGATCGGTGGATGCGATGCTAGGACGCAGGGAGCGTTCGTATCGAAAGAGATACGGGCGCGACTGAGGACGACGCAGCGCGCCTCCGAGCGCGGCCAGGCGGTGGAGTGCTTCAGTTGAAACGAGCTCTTAGCGTTTCGGTGGGCGCGCGCTGGCCTTGCGCTTGAGCGCGCCGACGACGCTCTTTGCCGTCGCGCGCATGCTCTCGTCCAGGGCTTCGTCCTCGGCCATCCCGGCCAGCATGCCGAGCGTGTCCGATTGCGGCGAGCCGTTACGCAGGCAGACGACCGCCAGCCGCCGCACCGCGCCGTTGTCGTCGCGACTGGCCAGATTATGCAGGTCGGAACGAACGGAGTTGACGGCGCCCGGGTGGCCGCGCGAGAGCAGCTCCAGCGACACCAGCGCCGAGCCTCGACAGCCCGGGCTCGCGTCGTCGAAACCTCTCTTCAGCAGCTCCAGCTTCTGGCGAAAGCGAAATTGCCCGATCGCCTTGTAGGCGACGGCCCGCTCGCGGAAATCCTCGCTCCGCGCCGCGCCCTCCAGCTCGTCGTCCCATTCGCTGCGCATCTGAGCCAGCTCGCGCTGGGCGCCGCGCAGGGCCAGTTGATCGGCCTCGGCTGCCGCGTCGGCGAGGGTGGTCGGTTGTTCTTTGCCTTGCTCGCTCATGCTCGCTCCTGGCTGACCGGAAGCTCCCGCGCCGGCGGCCCTGTGTAGTTGATGGTAGGCCGGATGATCCGGTTGTCGAGGTGCTGCTCGATCACGTGCGCCGACCAGCCGACGACGCGGTTGGCGGCGAACAGAGCAGTAAGTAGGTCGATCGGGAAGCCCAGGCGGTAGAGCACCGAGGCCGAGTAGAGGTCGACGTTCGGCACCAGCCCCTTGCGCTCGAAGACGCGGCGCTCCATGCGCTCGGTCATCGCAAACCAGTTCGGCTCGTTCGGGTTGGCGTGGTCGAAGGCCTTGCGCCCGATCTCCTTGAGGATGATCGCGCGCGGATCGGTGACCTTGTAGATGGCGTGCCCGAAGCCGGGGATCTTCCTGCCCCGGTCGAGCATGTCGTCCACCCAGGCGTCGACCTTCTCCTCCGAGCCGATTCGCTTCAGCGTCGCCATCACCCACTCGTTGGCGCCTCCGTGCAGCGGGCCCTTGAGAGCGGCGATCGCGCCGACGATCGCGGAGTGGAGGTCGGAGCAGGTGGCAGCGATCACGCGGGCGGCGAAGGTCGAGGCGTTCATCTCGTGGTCGGCGTGCATGATCGAGACCGCGTCGAGCACCTTCGCGTCCTCTTCGCTCGGCAGCTCGCCGCGCAGCATCCAGAGGAAGTTGGCCGCGTAGTCGAGCTCGGGATCGGGATAGACCGGCTCGAGACCGTAGTAGCGGCGCCGGTAACGCGCCATCACGGTCGGTAACTGGGAGATCAGCCGCGTGGCCTTGCGTAGGTTCGCGTCGGGCTCGTTCGAGGCCTTGTCGGGATCGGAGAAGGAGAGTGCCGAGCCCATCGAGCGCATCGCCTCCATCGGCCGCGCGTAGCGCGCCGAGTCATCCACGACCGCCTCGACTTCGGTCGGGATCGTGCGCGCAACGAGTAGCTCTTCCTTGAAGGAGGCGAGCTCTTCGGCGTTGGGCAGATCGCCGCGTAGGAGCAGGTAGCAAACCTCCTCGAAGCAACAGTTCTCGACCAGTTCGCCGACGTCGTAGCCGCGATAGCGCAGAATTCCGCGCTCGCCGTCGATCGAGGTGATCCCCGAAACCACCGCTACAACTCCCCGTAGACCTTTGTCGTTCTCGGACATGAACCTCCACTGTACCCAACGAGCCGCGTCGAGACATGGCAAACACGGCCTGATCGCCGCGCGCGAGGCCGTCTTTTTCAGGCCCGCGCCGCGACCCGCAGGATGAAAGCGGCGGCGCTGTAGTAACCGCTGAATAGGGCCGAGATCGCCCGCCCACGCACCCGCCCGCTGAGCAGCGGGCTGTCGATTATCGGCTCCAGCAGGCGCAGGCACTCCCGCGCGCTCGCTACGCGCTGCCTGGAGACGGCGCGCCTCTGCCTCATGATCCGCGGCAGCATGCGTATAAACGAGGCCACCGCGCGGATCCTGATCGGCAGCCGACCCTGGAAGACGCTCACCAGCCAGAGCCCCAGCTCGATCGCGACCTCGAGCGGCGCAAGCACGATCAGCAGGGAAAGAGGCCAGGTGCGCAGGATGAAGACGTATCTGTTGCGCTCGAGGTAGAACCACTTCTGCCGGCTCTTCTCGAACTCGTAGTCGTGAGTGATGCGCGCGCCGGGCACGATGCCCAGCTCGAGGCCGATCGACCTGAGCCGGAACGAAAAGTCCGTGTCCTCGTAGTAGAGGAAGTAGTCGGGCGCGAAGCCGCCGAGGCGCTTCCAGGCCTGCACGCGGACGACCATCGCGGCGCCCGAGAGCGCGACCGATGCGGACTTGGCGCGGTAGTCGCTCGGCGTCTCGCCGTAGCCCGCGCACCACGAAAGGCCGGACAGATGGATGGTGTTCCCGGCTGCGTTGATCCTTCCGTCGGGCAACAGCAGCAGGCCCGACCAGGCCGCCCACTCCGACTTCCCGCCCTCGCGCAGGCGCGTGATCGAGCCCGGCTCGGGCGAGCTGTCAGGATTCAGGAAGAGAAGGAGCTCGACCTCGTCTTCGATCGCGGCGGCGCCCTGGTTGCAGCCGGCGCCGAAGCCCACGTTCTGCGAGCGGATGACCAAATCGACGGCGGCGCTCTTCTCGGCCAGCTCGGCGCAGGCGTGCGCGGGGTGGTTGTCCACCAGCACGATCCTGTCGCCGGGTCGCTTTTCCTCGCCCAGCGCCTTAAGAAGCCGCTCGATCGAATCGGCGTCGTCGTAGGCCACGAGGACGATGCCCAGGCGATCGCCGTTTGGGGCGGCATCGGGCGCAGCCTGCATCAGCCGGCAACCGTTCCGTCAGCGCTGTGCCTCATCCGTCGCAACGACCTGGAGCATACTTCCCATGTCGAGTAAGCCATGACGATCGAGACGTTGAAAAACAGCCAGCCCGAGCGCCCGCTCGAGATCGAGCTCGAGGCGCTGGAGTTCACCTCGCTTTGCCCGCTCACCGGCGCGCCGGATTTCGGTCGTCTGATCATCCGCTACGTCCCGCGCGAGGCGCTGCTCGAGCTGAAGTCGCTGCGCGACTACCTGACCTCGTTCAGACAGCAGAAGATCCTCCAGGAAGAGGTCGTGGGCGCCGTGCTCGACGAGATCGTGAGCGCCGCCGCCCCACGCTTCGCCGAGGTCGAGGGCTTCTTCAACGTCCGCGGCGGGTTGACCACGCGCGCCCGCGCCCGTTTTGGAGACAATCCATTCGGCGATGCTTGAGATAGATCTGCGCAACAGGACTGCAATCGTCTGCGGCGCCTCGTCGGGGATGGGGCTGGCCATTGCGGAGGCGCTGGACAAGGCGGGCGCGAACGTCAGCATGTTCGCCCGCCGCAGGAAGCTGCTGGAGCGCGAGGCCGATCGCATCGGCGCGCTGGCCGTGCAGGGCGATCTGACCAGCCCGCGCGATCTGAGCAACCTGGTCGAGCGCACCGTGAGCACGTTCGGCGGCATCGACATCCTGGTCAACAACGGCGGCGGCCCTCCGGCCGGATCGGCGCTCGCGATCGACGACGAGGCGCTCGAGGAGGCGCTCACGCTGCTCCTCTTCTCCGCCGTCCGGCTGACGAACCTCTGCCTGCCCCACCTTCGGCGCAGCAAGGCGGGCAGGATCATCAACATCACCTCCTCCGCCGTGCGCGAGCCGATCGACAACCTCGCCCTCTCGAACGCCGTCCGTCCCGGGCTGGTCGGCTGGGCCAAGACGCTCGCGCGCGAGCTGGGCCCCGAGGCGATCACGGTCAACTCGATCGCGCCCGGCCGCATCGCCACCGAACGCCTGGAACAGCTCTACGAGACACGCTCCTCCGACGCCGACCTGGCGCAGATCGCGCTCGGTCGCTTCGGCGACCCGAAGGAGGTCGCCGCCGTGGTTGCCTTTCTCGCCTCGGACGCCGCCAGCTATGTCACGGGCACGTTGATCCCGGTCGACGGCGGCGCCGCTCGCGGACTGCTCTAGCCGGCGCACCCAACCGCTCCGGTAGGGCCAAGCGGCGCCTGTATCCTCGTTCCGATGAAACTTCGCATGCTCGTAAAGGCGCTCGCGACGGCCGCCGGAGCGCTCCTCGTCGGTCTCGTCGGCCTGCTCGTCTACGCGCAGCTCACCTACTCGAAGTCCTACCTGCTCTTGCCCGACAAGCCGCACGCCCTGGCGCCGCTGGTCAAGGTGCAGCAGACGCGCAAGGGCGACAAAGGCAGCCTCTATTTCGTGGACGTGATCGAGCGACGGGCGACCCTGGCCGAGCGATATCTGCCCTTCCTGCGCCGCGACGGGACGCTCGTCTCTCAGCAGCAGATCGGGCCGAGCAACATCAGCGACAAGGAGCGCACGCGCATCGACGCGGCCGCGATGGCGCTCTCGCAGAAGATCGCCAAGGCGGTGGCCCTGCGCGGACTCGGCTACAAAGTCGTCATTCACCCGCAAGGCGCACTGGTGGAGCAGACCGCGCCGGGCACGTCCGCCGCGAGCGAGCTGCTGCAGGGCGACGTGATCACCGCCGTCGACGGCCTGGCGACGACGAAGTTCGATCGGCTGCGCGCTCTCATAACGCAGCACCGCCCCGGCGAGCGCGTTCAGATCACTTTCGTTCGCGCCGGCCGTACGCACACCGTGACGCTGCGCACCTTCACTTCGCCGCAGCGCCCGCACGAGGCGGTGATCGGGGTCGTCATCACGCAGGCCGTGGGCATCAAGCTGCCGATCAAAGTAGCGATCGATACCGGCAACGTCGGCGGGCCCTCGGCCGGGCTGGCCTTCGCGCTCGAGCTGACCGACAAGCTGGGCCGCGACATCGACCGCGGCTTCCGAGTCGCGGCCACCGGCGAGTTGTTCCTCAGCGGCAGCGTCGGGCAGATCGGAGGCGTCAAACAGAAGGTCATCGGCGCTCGACAAGCCGGAATCCAGATCATGCTCGTCCCCGCTGGGGATAACGCGAACGAGGCCAAGCGCTATGCAGGCACTATGACGATCATTCCGGTAACGAGTTTTCAACAGGCGTTGCATGCCCTGGCAACAGCCGAGCAAAAACGCTAATCGCCGTTCCAATTGACAATATCGAATCGGCCGCAAATTGCGGCTTTTTTAACTCCCTCACCCCTTGTCTATCGTGGACCAGCCCTTATCATCCACCCTTGTAACCGGGTCGCCGCAGCTAGAGCAAAAGAGGGGCATGAGCAACAAGATCGATGTAACTTGCAGTAATTGCTATTTCCATGGGGCGGGACTCTGTGCGCTTCGTTGCGAAGAGGCGTGCCCAACCTTCAGGTACAGCATCCAGGCTACGCAGATGCCCCCTCGCCCATCGTCGCATCGCGCTGCCCATCCGCTGGCCGAGCTGGCGCACGAGCACGCTGTCGCCTAGGGCAAGTCTCGACGGGATGCGCGCCCGACGCGACCGCGCTATGGATGATCGAGCACGGCGCAGGCCGCTGTCTATGCGCTTTGTTCCGGAGCGGACGAGCGATTAGACTCCCTCCCATGGACGAGAACGAGCCCAAGCAAGAGCAAGCGCCGATCGGCGAGAGCGGCGAAGCGAAGACTCCCGACAACGAGCCCGACGAGGCCTGGCAGCTTCAGCTCTGGTCGAAGCTGATCCTCCTCGTCGTCGTGGTCGGCTACGGCATCGCGCTCGTCGTCGCCAACAGTTCAAAGGTCAAGATCTCGTTTCTGTTCGCGTCGATCCACGTCTCCAAGATCTGGCTGATCCTGCTCTGCTTCGTGCTCGGGCTGCTGAGCGGGGTGCTGCTCTCGCAGATGTACCGGCATCGCGCGCTCAAGCGCGCCGAGCTCGAGCGGCAGGCCGAGCTCTAGCGGCCCGCGAGATCAGCTCTTCATGTCCCTGGCCAGCTCGGCCAGGATGGCGATCCCGCGCTCGATCTCCTCGGGCGAGGGGAAGCTGTAGGCGAGCCGGAGCGAGCCCGCGCCGCGTCCGTCCGGGTAGAAGTCGGTGCCCTTGCAGTAGGTAACCCCGGCCTCGGTCGCCCGTGTCAGCAGCTCGCCCGCGTCGATCCCTTCGGGCAGGTTGAGCCAATTGAAGTAGCCGCCCTCGGGACGGCTCCAGCTCGCGCTGTCGCCGAAATGGCGCTCGAGCGCAGCCAGCATCGCATCGCGACGGGTGCGGAGAAGGTTGTTCATGCGCTCGAGGTTCGGCTCGAAGTGGCCGCGCCGGGCGAACTCGTAAACGGTCGCCGCGGGCAGGTTCGAGGGCGAGATGGTGGTCGAGGAGGCGATCAGCTCGAGCGGCTTGAGCAGCGGCTTGGGCAGGATCAGATAGCCGACGCGGAGCCCCGGTGAGATGGTCTTCGAGAACGAGGAGGTGTGGGCGATCTGACCGGCGATCGAGCCCTCGATCTCGAACATGGTCGGCGGCGCGGTGCCCTCGTAACGGACGAAGCCGTAGGGATCGTCCTCGAGCACGAGCAGGTCGTACTCGTGCGCCAGTTCGACGATGCGCCTTCGGCGCTCGACCGAGAGCGTGCGCCCGCTCGGATTCTGGAAGGTGGGGATCGTGTAGAGGAAGGCCGGCTTGGGCCCGCGCTTCAGCTCGCGCTCGAGCGCCTCGGGATCGAGCCCCTCGTCGTCCATCGCGACCGTGCTCACCTCGACACCGTGGTTGCGCAGAATCAAGAGCGGCCGGTCGTAGCTCGGCGCCTCGACCAGCACGCGGCCGCCGACGCCGCTCCAGAAGAACTGCTGGGCCAGGTAAACGAAGCCCTGTAGCGAGCCGTTGGTGAGCAGGATCTGGCCCGGATCGATCGAGTAGCGCTCGCCCAGCCACTCCCTCAGCGGTGCGTAACCGAGCCCGGTGCCGTACGAGAGAACGCTGATTCCGTCGCGCTCGATCGCGCCCTTGGCGCATTCGGCCAGGAGCTCGACGGCAAGGCATTCAGGCGCCGGAGCGCCGCGAGCGAAGGAGATCATCCCCATGGAGCCGCAGCCTACCGAAGCGCGTCGATACGCTGCCGGTATGAACGATTGGATCGAGCGCGACGCGACCAGGGTCTGGCACGGCTTCACCCAGATGGCCACCTTTCCGCTGCAGGAGCCGGTTATCGTCGATCGCGCCGAGGGGCGGGAGCTGATCGACAACGAGGGCCGGCGCTATTTCGACGCCATCTCCTCGCTCTGGGTGACGACGCTTGGCCACCACGTGCCCGATCTCGACGCGGCCCTGACCGATCAGCTCGGCAAGGTCGCGCACACGACGCTGCTCGGAAACGGCAACCGGGCGGTCGTCGAGCTGTGCGAGGCGCTTGCCCGCGTTGTGCCGCTGAACGATCCGCACTTCCTCTTCGCCTCGGACGGCGCCTCGGCGGTCGAGCAGGCGCTCAAGTGCGCGCTGCAGTACTGGCGCAACATCGGTCTCGAGGAGAAGTCGGGCTTTCTCGCCCTGCGAGACGCCTACCACGGCGATACGATCGGCGCCCTCTCGCTCGGAGACGGGTTCCACAGCGAGCACTTCGACCGGCTTCGCTTCCCGGTGCTGCGCGCCGCCGGCTACGCCACTCCGGGTTGGGCCGAGCAGGCCTGCAGCATGATCGCCTCGAACGCCGAGCGCCTGGCCGCGGTCGTGATCGAGCCGCTCGTGCAGGCGGCCGGCGGAATGCAGATCGCGCGCCCCGACGAGGTGCGCATGCTGGCGGAGTGCTGCCGCGAGAACGGAGTTCTACTCATCTGCGACGAAGTGGCGACCGGGTTCGGGCGCACGGGCAGCCTCTTCGCCTCGCGCCGCTGCGGCATCCAGCCCGACCTGCTGGTGCTTGGGAAGGGCATCACCGGCGGCTATCTGCCGATGTCGGCGACGGTGGTGAGCGGGCGCGTCTACCTCGCCTTCATGGGCGAGGATCTGGGGCCCAGAACCTTCTACCACGGTCACTCCTACGGCGGAAACGCGCTGGCCGCCGCGGTCGCCACCAGACACCTCGAGCTGCTGGCCGAGTGGAACGTGCTGGCGAACGTGGAGGCGCGCTCGGGCGAGCTCGGGCAGCTGCTGGACGAGCGGATCGCGCCGCTGCGCGCGGTGACAGGCGTGCGCCTTTGCGGACTGCTCGGAGGGGTCGAGCTGGCGCCCTGGATCTCGGCGCGCGCTGTCTGCTCGGAGGCGGTGCGAAGAGGAGTTCTGCTCCGCTCGCTGGGCCAGGTGATACCGCTGGTGCCGCCGCTGACGACCACGAGCGAGGAGCTGGAGCGAGTCGTCGCGGCGCTGGAGCAGGCGATCGCCGCCGTCAGCGAGAATGGCGCTCATGGCTGAGACACGTTGGGATTCACTCGCCGAGCAAGCGCTCGCGGGCGAGCAGCTGAGCCTCGAGCAGGCGCTCGAGGTGCTGGCGGCGCCCGACGAGGAGCTCGTAGACCTGCTCGCCGCCGCCTTCCGTGTTCGCCGCCACCACTTCGGCAAGCGCGTCCGGCTCAACTTCCTGGTCAACGCAAAGAGCGGGCACTGCGGCGAGGACTGCGGCTACTGCTCGCAGTCGCGCGTCTCGACGGCCGAGATCCCGCGCCACCAGCTTCTCGGCAAGGAAGAGCTGGTCGAGGCGGCCGAGCGGGCACTCGAGCTCAGGGCTTCCACCTGCTGCATTGTCACCAGCGCGCGCAAGCCCTCGGCGCGCGAGCTGCACGGCGTGGCCGAGGCGGCCGAGGAGATCAAGCAACGCCATCCCGAGCTGAAGCTCTGCGCCTGCCTGGGTGAGATCTCTTCCGAGCAGGCCGGGGCGCTCAAGGAGTCGGGCATCGACCGTTACAACCACAATCTGAACACGGCCGCCAGCCACTATCCCGAGGTCTGCACGACGCACACTCATGCCGACCGAGCGCGAACGGTGGAGACCGTCGCCAGGGCCGGCCTCTCTCCCTGCTCGGGGCTGATCGTCGGACTCGGCGAGACGCCAGGTCAATTGGTCGAGGCCTGCTTCGCGCTCAGAGACTCGGGCACCGACTCGATCCCCGTCAACTTCCTGCTGCCGATCGAGGGCACACCGCTCGGGGGTCGCGACCCGGGGCTCGATCCGCGCTACTGCCTGAAGGCGCTCTGCATGTTCCGGCTCGCCTGCCCCGAGCGCGAGATCCGACTTGCGGCCGGGCGCGAGGTTCACCTGGGCTCGCTGCAGCCGCTCGCCCTCTACCCGGCCAACTCGATCTTCGTCTCCGACTACCTGACCGAGCCGGGCCAGGCACCCGAGGACGATTATCGGATGATCGAGGAGCTCGGCTTCGAGATCGAGCCCGCCGGCTCGTGATTGGGCGCGGTTACTTCGTCACCGCCACCGACACCGGCGTCGGTAAGACGTTCGTGACGGCGGCGCTGGCGGCGGCGCTCAGGGCCCGCGGGCGCGACGTCGCCGTCTTCAAGCCGGTGCAAAGCGGCGCCGTAGCCGACGACCCCTCCGGCGATGCCGTCCTGCTCGGCGCCGATTGCGTCTACGCCTTTTCCGCTCCACTGGCCCCGCTGGTTGCCGCTCGCGCCGAGGGAAGAACGATCGAGCTGGAGCCGATCCTTGCGCGGGCCGAGGAGCTGGGGCGCGAGCACGAGCTTCTGCTGGTCGAGGGAGCGGGCGGGTTGCTCGTACCACTGGCAGACGATCTCGACCTGGCCGATCTGGCCGCAGCGCTCGGGCTGCCGCTCATCATCGTGGCGCGCGCGGGGCTGGGCACCGTCAACCACACGCTGCTCACGATCGAGGCCGCAAGAACGCGCGGACTCGATCTCGCCGGCGTCTTGTTGAACGGTAAAAGCGACGAGAGCACGGCCGAGAACGCGGCGCTGATCGAGGAGCGCTCGGGCGTGCGCGTGCTGGCGCAGGTACCCCGGCTCGCCGATCCGGCCGATGCGGCAGGCTACCTCGATGAATTCCTGGGATAGCTGGCTGGAGAGCGAGCGCGCACGGCGTGAGCAGGGCGCGCTCGAGCGCCGCTTGCGGACGACCGAGCAGCCGGCCGAACCGATCGCGCTGCGCGACGGCAGGCGCCTCGTCAACCTTTCCTCGAACAACTACCTCGGCCTGGCCGGGCACCCGGCCCTGATCGAGGCCGCCGCCCGCGGCGCGGTGCGCGGTGCCGGCGCGGGCTCCTCGCGCCTGGTGGTCGGAGGCGACAGCGCGACCGCCGCGCTCGAGCAGAAGATCGCCGCCTTCAAGGGCAGCGAGGCGGCGCTCGTCGTCGGCTCCGGTTACCTGGCCAATGTCGGCGCGATCGCGGCGCTTTGCGACCGCGACACGGCCATCTTCCTCGATCGCCTCGATCACGCCTCGATCGTCGACGGCGCGCGGCTGTCGGGCGCGCAGGTCAACCGCTACCGGCATCGCGATCTCGATCATCTGGAGCAGCTGCTCGAGAGATCCGGCGCCGCGCGCAAGCTGATCGTCACCGACACGATCTTCTCGATGGACGGCGACACGGCGCCGCTCAGCGAGCTGGTCGAGCTGAAGGACCAGTTCGGCGCGCTGCTCTTGGCCGACGATGCGCACGGCGGCGGCGCCTTCGGCCCGCACGGCGAGGGCTACGCGCACGAGCTCGGCCTGGCCGATCGGATCGAGCTGCAGATCGGCACCTTCTCGAAAGCGTTCGGGGTCTACGGCGCCTACATCTCGACCGGCCGGGCGCTGATCGACCAGCTCGTCTCGACCTGCCGCACGCTGATCTACTCGACCGCTTTGCCGCCGGCGGTCATCGCGGCGATCGACGCCTCGCTCGAGCTCGTCGCGGCGGCGGACGAGGCGCGGCGCGAGCTGCGCGTCAAGAGCGAGCACTTCCGTACGCGACTGATCGAGCTCGGCTTCGACAGCGGCACCTCGACGACCCAGATCATTCCCGCGCTCATCGGCTCGAGCGAGCGAGCGCTCGGGCTCGCCCGGGAGCTCGAGGAACGAGGCGTGCTCGCCGTGGCCATTCGCCCGCCGACGGTTCCGGCCGGGCAGGCGCGCGTCCGCTTCTCCTTGATGGCGACCCACACGGACGAGGATCTCGAGCTGGCGCTGGAGGCGCTCGCCGATGTCGTATGAATATCGAAAGAGATTCGGCTCGATACCGGCGCTTACTCGTTCGTTTTCCGTCGCTACCGTTCCTCCGCCCCGTGGGTGGGTGGGGGGTGGTGGGTGGGCAAGGAGGCGCCCGGAGCTCCGGGAAGCCGAAAGGGGCGGGCGATGAGGATATTCCTGCCGGGCTGGGGCTCGACGACCGAGGTCTGGGCGCCGCTCGCGCGGCCGGACGATCGGCTCGGCGGCGAGATCGAAGCCGGCGCCGAGATCGTCGCCTGGTCGCTCGGCGCGATGCGGGCGCTCGACGCCGCGACGCGGCTGGAGCTCGGGTCGCTGACGCTGGTCGGGGCGAGCGGCCAGTTCGTGCGCCGAGGCGAGTACCGGCACGGCTGGCCCGAACGAGCGCTCCTGCGCATGCGCGAGCGACTGAACGAGAACTCCGGCGCTGTCCTGGATGAATTCTGGGCGCTGGCGCTGGCGCCCGGCGAAGCGGTTCCAGCCCCGCCGCACGAAGAAGACGCCGCCACGCTCGAGCTGGGGCTAGCCTATCTCGCCGATTACTCCATGCTTGAGCGCGCCGCCAAGATCTCCTGCCCCGTACGACTGCTTCACGGCGGCCGCGACCGCGTCTGCCCGCTCGCGGCGGCCGAGCTGCTCGCCGAGGCTATCCCGGGCGCCGAGTTGACCGTCTGGCCCGAGGCCGGGCACGCTCCCTTCCTGACCCAGCCCGACCGCTTCCGCTCATGGCTCCTGTCCTGACGCTCGACAAAGAGGCGATCCGGCGCCGCTTCGAGCGCGCCGCGGCGGCCTACGACATCTTCAGCGTCGTCCAGCGCGGAATGGCCGAGCGCCTGGTCGAGAGAATCGAGCGCGAGCCGTCCTCGATCCTCGATCTCGGTTGCGGAACCGGCTACCTGACGGAACTGCTCGCCAAGCGCTTTCCGCAAGCCCAGATCGTGGCGGTGGATTTCGCGCCGGCGATGATCGAGCTGGCGAGAAAGCGCGTACCGAGCGCCCGCTTCCTGGCCTGCGACATCGAGGAGCTCGAGCCCGAGCCGGAGCGCTACGACCTGATCGTCTCCAACGCCACCGTCCAGTGGCTGACCGAGCCCGAGCGAACCTTCGCCCGCCTCGCCGGCTCGCTCTCGGATCGCGGCGAGCTACATCTGGCGACCTTCGGCCCTCGCACGTTCTGGGAGCTCGATCAGGTGCTGGCCGAGCTCGGCTGCGAGCGCGGCCTCGATCTGCCTCCGGCGAAGAAATGGGAAACGCTCCTCGCCGGGGCCGGTATCTCTCGGATCCGCGCCCATTCGTGCGAGGAGCGTTTCTCTTACCCGGACTGTGCAGCCTTTCTTCGATCTGTCAAGTCCTCCGGAGCGGGATACACCCCACACCTTCTGGCGCCGGGAACGCTCGCGGAGGGTATGCGACGCTACGACAAACGGTTCTCGAACGGCGCTGGAGTCACGGTCACCTACGAGATCGTGACGATCTCGGCCGAGCGCTGAGACGCGGCCTGAACGGGCTGCAGAGCTTTTTTTACCGCTCAGGCGCTAGGACGAGATGCTCTTGGCAACGAGCTGCGCGACCTCGGTCGGCGTGGTGCCGACTTCGATGCCGCGAACCTCGAGCGCGTCCTTCTTGGCCTGCGCCGTTCCCGCCGAGCCGGAGATGATCGCGCCGGCGTGGCCCATCGTCTTACCGGGCGGGGCGGTGAAGCCGGCGATGTAGGCGAAGACGGGCTTTGTCATCTGCTCGCTCACGAACTCGGCGGCCCGCTCCTCCTCGTCGCCGCCGATCTCCCCGACCATCACGACTATCTCGGTCTCGGGGTCGGTCTCGAAGCGACCCAGGATGTCGAGGAAAGACGAGCCGACGATCGCGTCGCCGCCGATCCCGATCACGGTGGTGTTTCCCAGCCCGAGCTGGGCCAGCTCGTGCCCGATCTGATAGGTGAGCGTGCCCGAGCGGCTGACCAGGCCCACCGATCCCTGGGCGAAGATCTCAGCCGGGATAATGCCCACATTGGCCTTGCCAGGCGAGATCACGCCCGGGCAATTGGGGCCGATCAGGGTCACACCGCGATCGCGCGCATATTGGTAGAGCTTGAGCATCTCGTGCACCGGGATGCCCTCCGTGATGCAGACGATCGTCCCCAGGCCGGCGTCGACCGCCTCGTAGAGCGCGTCGGCGGCGAAGCGGGCGGGCACGAAGGTGGCAGCCGTGTTGGCGCCGGTCTCGGCCACGGCCTCGCGCACGGTGTTGAAGACGGGAATCCCCTCCACGTCCTCGCCGCCGTGCCCGGGCGCGGTGCCGGCTACGACCTGTGTTCCGTAGGCGCGGTTGCGCAGAGCGTGGAAGGAGCCCTCGCGTCCGGTCAGGTTCTGGACGACGAGGCGGGTGGAGTTGTCGACGATGATGGCCATCGCTACCGCGCCTTTACGCCTTTGATGAGGAAAACGGTGCTCGTATATTTGTCGCCGCTAAGACGGTGCGAGAGCAGCTCGCGCGTCTTCTCGGCCGTCTCGCCCGTGCAGTTGCAGCGCTCGAGCCAGGCGCTGAAGGAGGTCTGGCGCTCGATCACCTCGGCCGCCTCGATCGCGAGCTCGGCGGCCGAGAAAAGCGCACGCCACTCGTCAAGCGAGTAACAGCGCACGTGCGAGGGATCGCGAAGCTTCTCGGCTTCTTCGACGCGCTCGTCCACGAGAAGCAGATCCTCGATCAGAACCAGGTCACTGGTCACCCGCGCCGCCTCGGCCAGGGCGAGCACGGTACTGGAGAAGTGATGAAAGGCGAGCCGGCTCGCCACGAGATCGAAGGAGGTCGCAGGAAAGGGCAGCTCCTCGGCGTGGCAGATCACGTCCGGATGCATGCCGGCCGACGGATCGGCGGTGGTGACGGCGAAGCCCCCCTCGCGCAGGCGCCTGGCCAGGTGCCCTCCGCCCGAGCCGACGTCGAGCGCGGTCCGCCCCGCGCCCGCTCCGGCCCATTCGACGAGCAGGTCCAGATCGGGCCCGGCCGCGTGCGGAGCGCTGTCTCGATAAGCCTGCGCTCGCGCGTCCCAGGGATTGTCTCGTGCCATGTTTCCTCCTACCCCGCCAGCTCTACAGCTCGCTTGGCCGCCTCGAGCATCGTCGGCTCGGGGTGCAGATTCTCCAGCCTGGCCTCGGCCAGCAGGCGCCGGCCCTCCTCGGCGTTGGTGCCGTCGAAGCGAACCACGATCGGCTGGGCGATCTTGATCTGCTCGAGCGCCTGCAAGATCCCGCGCGCCACCTCGTCGCAGCGAGTAATTCCGCCGAAGACGTTGAAGAAGATCGCCCGCACCTGCGGGTCGGCGCTGATCACCTCGAGCGCGTCCACCACGCCCTGCGCGCCGCCGCCGCCGCCGAGATCGCAGAAGTTGGCCGGGCGGCCGCCGGCCGCCGCAACCAGGTCGAGCGTGGACATGACCAGCCCGGCGCCGTTACCGAGCACACCGATCTCACCGTCGAGCTTGACGTAGGTGACGCCCTTCTCACGCGCGGCGCGCTCTTCCACCGGCACCGCCTCGGGATCGCGCATCGCCGCGATCTCCTCATGACGGAAGAGGGCGTTGTCGTCGACCGACACCTTGGCGTCGAGCGCAACGAGCTCGCCGGACTTGGTCACTACCAGCGGGTTGATCTCGCACAGCGTCGCGTCGCAGCCGCTGAAGACTTCGTAGAGCTGGGCCGCGACGCGCTCGATCTGGCGCCGCTCGCTCGCCTCCGCGATGCCGGCGCCGAAGGTGAGCGCGCGACCGTGCCAGGGATGGAAGCCCTCGAGTGGATCGACGTGCAGCTTGACGAGCGCCTCGGGAGTACGTGCCGCGACCTGCTCGATCTCCACCCCACCCTCGGTCGTGAACATGAAGAGCGGTTTCTTGGCGCCGCGGTCGAGTGTGATCGAGAGGTAGTACTCGCGTGCGATCTCCGAGGCGCTCTCGATCCAGAGCCGGCGCACCGCGAGCCCCTTGATCTCCATGCCGAGGATGGCAGTGGCATGCGCCTCGGCCTCTTTCGGGCTCGTGGCCACCTTGACGCCTCCCGCCTTGCCGCGCCCGCCCGCGTGAACCTGCGCCTTCACGACGACTGTGCCGCCAAGCTCCTGGGCGGCCGCGCGCGCCTCGGCCGGCGTCTGCGCAAGTCGTCCTTCGCCGGTCGGAAGGCCGTAACGGCGGAAGAGCTCCTTGCCCTGGTACTCGTAGAGATCCATTCCGAGCGAGAGTTTAATCGGCGCCGAGCGCCGGTCTTTCCTTGAGCAGACGCGCTTACGCGTATTCTCCTGCCATGAGCTTCGCCGATCAGCTCACGGTTGCCCGAATCGCCGCGACTCCGTTCGTGCTCGCGCTGTTCGTCTGGCACTTCCCGAATCACGATTACTACGCCACAGTCCTGTTCGCGCTGGCGATGACCACCGACTGGTTCGACGGTCGCGTGGCCCGCTCCCGCGGCCGTTCCTCGGCGCTCGGCTCGCTGCTCGACCCGATCGCCGACAAGGTGCTGGTGCTCTCGACCCTGATCGTGCTGGTGCAGTTAGGTAGCTTCCCCGGCTGGCTCGTGGCGCTGATCGTCGCGCGCGAGTTTCTCGTCTCGGGCCTGCGCCTGGCCGCGCTGGAGCGAGGCGTAGTCATGCAGGCGCGCGACCTCGGCAAGCTCAAGACCTGGTCGCAAGCGATCGCGATCGGGCTGGGCGGTTTGCAGGCCGGAGGCGCCTGGTCGATCGACATCGCGCTCTGGGCCGGAGTCGTTGCGCTGGTGTTGACCTGGCTCTCGGGCCTCGACTACGCACGGGTGGCACCGCAGATCCTGCGCGGTAATAAAGCGGTTTCGCCGCAGTAAACGGCCACCGGCCCGGCCTGAATACCTAAATAGACGGCCTTCCGTCACCCGTTCTAGTGATTCGGTCCCGGCCGGCCGGGTGAAAGAATCTGAGTACCCCCGCCGTTTCCAGGAGGTTTGTTACGCGCATGACCTCTGCGCGCCCTCATATCCGGGTTCTCTGCCGTCCCGTGCGCCGGGAGGCCGGAGCGTGATGGGCATGGTGCGATCGGGACGACGCTTGCTCGTCGGCTGGCGACGCTGGCGCGGGGCGATGAGGCATGACCGGCACACCACGCGGCTCAAGACTCTGGTGAGCCTCGTCTGCTGCGCGGGCGTCGCGGTCATGATGGTCGCCGCGGTGCGCCTTCTGCAGAGTCCACCGAGCGGGCGCAGATGGCTGGCGCTGGCCGCCTTTCTCGCATTCATCGCGATAGCCGAGCGCTACCCGGTTCCGGTCGAGAGCACGAGCCTGCGCGGGTACTCGCTCGCCACCGTCTTCAACGTCGCCGGCATCGTCCTCTTCGGCTGGGAGCCGATGGTCTTCGTCTGCGTGCTCAGCCTCGTTGGCGGTAGCGTGCGCACGCGACAGACGCCGATGAAGGTCGCCTTCAACGCGGCTGTGCTCGCGATCGCGATGGTCTGCGGCGGCCTCTTGCTCGCGGCGCTGCCGGAGTCCGCGAGCCTGGCGCGGCTCGTGGCCGCGATCTGCTTGGTCGCGCTTGGCTACGGCCTTCCGAGCCTGATCTTGGTTTCCGCCGCGCTGGGCATCTCGGAGGGAAAGCGTTATTCGGCGACGCTCGAGCAAACGCTTCGCTGGAGCCTGTTGCCCTTCCTGTTCGGAGCCTCGGCCTCGCTTACGACGACCGTGCTCTGGCAACGCTCTCCTTTCCTGATCGTCGCCCTGGCGGGCCCCCTGGCCGCGATCGACCTCTACGAGCGCCAGCGCCACAAGGCGCGCTCGGCGATGCGCCTCGCCTCCACCGACCCGCTCACCGGGCTCGGCAACACGCGCCGTTTCCACGAGCGGCTGCAGCAATCGCTCGACGAGGCCGAGAGCTCGGCGCAACCGGTCGCGCTCTGCTTCTTCGACCTCGACAACCTCAAGCTGGTGAACGACGAGTACGGCCACCCCACCGGCGACCACGTGCTCGTCGCGGTCGCCAGCCGCCTGCGCCACGGCGGCGAGGCCTTCAGGCTGGGCGGCGACGAGTTCGCGGTGATCCTGGCCGGGAGCTCGAGCGAGCAGGCGGTCGAGGTCGCCGAGGCCATCCTGGCGCGCGTCGCCACGCTCGGGATCGACGACCTGCCCCGACAGCTGACGATGAGCTGCGGCGTCGCCGTCTTCCCCTCCGAGGGAGTCTCGCGCAGTGAGCTGCCGCGCCTGGCCGACAGCGCGCTTTACTGGGCCAAGGACCACGGCAAGAACCGCGTACGCGTCTACCACCCGGAAGCCCTCAGCGCCTACGCCCTCGAGCGACTGGGCTCGAACCCGAGCCTGAACGACCGCCTGCGCGCGGCCGCCAGCCTCGCCGACGCCGTAGACGCCCGCGACGCCAACGCGGGCGCCCACTCGCGTCGAGTCGGCGATCTCGCCGCGTCGATCGGTACTCGCCTCGGCGCCGACGACGAGCAGATCGAGCTCCTGCGCCTGGCCGGCCACCTGCACGACGTCGGCAAGCTGGCCATCCCTGAGGAGCTGCTGCGCAAGGAGGATCCGCTCTCGGGCGCCGAGTTGGTCGTGCTGCAGCGGCATCCCGAGATCGGCTTCCAGATGATCGAGAGCCTCGGTCTGGGGCCGGTAGCCGAATGGGTTCTCCACCACCACGAGCGCTGGGACGGACAGGGCTACCCGAGGGGGCTCGCCGCCGAGAAGATTCCGCTCGGCGCACGCATCATCTTCGCCGCGGATGCCTGGGACTCGATGACCAGCGACCACACCTACCGGCGCGGACTCAGCATCGAGCAGGCGCTGGAGGAGATTCGCAGCCGGGCGGGCAGCCAGTTCGACCCGGAGGTCGTTGAGGCACTGACCGTCGAGTTGGGCCTGGCCCCGGAGCGCGAAGCGGCATCCGAGGTCTTCGACAGGCGCTGACAGGCCATCCCATTAGGGAAGCGACCTCACTTCTCCTATCATCGACGCATGAATGAGAAAGGCGGGGACGCGGCGAGGCGGCCGAGCGTGGAGACT
>JADGPD010000106.1 GCA_017882615.1 Thermoleophilia bacterium | reverse complement strand
TCCGGCGCCTCGGGCTGGCTCAACGACGCTGGCAATCGGGAGCGGCTCGAGCGGGCTCTGGGGTTACTGCGGAGAGAGCTCGACTAGCTCCAACAGCTGAATCTCGGTTCTTTGGGTTTGCAAGTCGCTCGCTCAGCCGTCTTCGTGCGCGGTGAAGCTGCACGCGCACGAGACTGGCGGGACGGCCGACGACTTTGGCGATCTGGGAGGGGCTCAGCTCCTCCCAGACGTTCAGCATCAATAGCTCACGGTCCCGCTCGTCCAATGCGGCCAAGATCGTCAAGACGGCTTCTGCGGACAGGTCGACGTCGGGAGCGCAAGAGTGAACCTCGATAAGCCGCAGGTTCGCCTGTAGTGCGCTTGCGAGACCTGTCTCGGATCGCTTCTTCCGATGGTGATTGGCGAGTACTCGACGGGCAACTCCGAACAACCACAGCCGTGCTTCCTCGCCGTTCGGCACATCCCGGATTCGGCGCCAGGCGATCAGGTACACATCGGCGAGAAGATCGGCCGCATCCTCGCGGTTCTCGGTGCGCCGAAGCAGGTAACCCAGAACCCGCACTCGAGTCTCCCGGTAGACGTTTTCGAATCGCTCTCTGTCGCCGCCTCGTTCGTACCGGCTCATCTGCCGGCCTCGCGACAGCTGACGCGATAGAAATCATTGAAGTTGCGAGACGCCGACGGGTCTCCCGCCGCCTCGTTGTGGGCGACCTGAAGGTAGAGCGACCACCAGCTATCGGTCTTCTTCATGGCGTTTGAAGAAGCGACGCGAGCGAGGCCGTCGACGCCCAGCGCCTGTGCCGCTCCGTCGCCGTCTTTGTAGGCATCAAGCCAGTACCCCCGCCAAGCACACACGGATAACAACGAGAAGTGGCCTTGGATGCCGATCGCCTGGACGGTTATCGGGATTCCGTCCACACCCGGCTGCAATCGGTGGATGTACAACGGGACGTGGGAAATCGCGCTGTCGCCGGGAGGAAACGCGATGTCCTTGACTAGCTTCTCGACCAGCGGCGGGAAGTCGGGCGCATCGGTGCGAAGATACTCGCTGGTGTCATTCTCGGTTCCCGGCTTCGCCGGAAAGAATCCGGTGTGAGTGGTGATCATCCCGCCCAGCCCGATACCGGCGACCGCGAGCATCGCGACCAACACGAAGCCGATCACGGCGAGGCGACGAGTCGGTCGCCCGATCGCCTTTCGCTCGCCTCGGGACTCGGCGGCGAGGATATTGCCGGCCAGCGCCTCGAAAGCGTGCGTCAGGCCGGCAGCCCGAAGAACCGCGTCGGTGATCGGGTTGGCCTTGGCCAGAAGCTCGTCGGGAACGTCATTGAGAGCGGTTTCGCTCCCCGATTAGGAAGTGCGGAATCGTTTCATGACCTGTACATGTCGGAGCGGGCTCAATCGTTACGCGCCGCCGCGCTTTTCTTTGGAGTTGACTCAGCCCCGGGTGGATCGAACAACCTTAACCCCGCCGACTTGACGCTACCCTGATATATCGATAGAACTCGATCATCGACGTCTGTCGATATAAGCCTATGGACACCGCTATCGCCCAGACTCCCGCCCGGCCTAGTAACTGGCGTACCTTCACGCGCCTGGTGGGGTTTCTGGCGCCCTACAAGCTCTCGCTTGCGCTCTCGGCGGTACTGGCAATCGCGGCGCAAGGCATCCAGATCGCAATCCTGTTGCTCTCGGGAGGCAAAGCGATCGAAGCCATTAAGAGCGGCCACCGGCATGAGCTCTGGCGCCTGTTGGTCATCATTGCTGCGCTGGCGCTCATCAAGGCCGTTCTGATGGTCGCACGCCGCTTCATCGCCGGCAACCAGGCGCTCGGCGTCGAGTACGACCTGCGCATGCGCATCTACTCCAAGCTGGTGCGGCTCCCCTTCTCCTTCTACGACCGCCACCAGACCGGGCAACTGATGTCGCGGGCGACCGTCGATCTGACCGCCGTTCGCTTCTTCCTCGGCTACGGGCTCGTCTTCTTCGCCCAGCACATCCTGACGATCGTCGGCGTGACGGCGGTGATGCTCATCCTCAACTGGCGCCTGGCTCTGGTCTCCCTGGCGGTCACGCCATTGATCGTCACCGTCGCCTACGTCTACAGCCGGGTCTCGCACCCGCTGCTGCGCGACGTGCAGCAGAAGATGGCCGACGTCGCCACCTCGGCCGAGGAGAACATCACCGGCGTGCACGTCGTCAAGGCCTTCGCCCAGGAAGACGCCGAGGCAGGCCGCTTCGCCGAGCGAAACGAGCGCCTCTTCAGCCGCAGCGTCCAGGCCAACCGCCAGCGCGCGCTCTTTGTGCCGCTGCTGGGCTTCGCGCCCCTCTTGGCGCAGGGTGCGGTGCTGCTCTACGGCGGCTGGCTGGTCATCCAGGGTCAGCTCACGCTCGGATGGTTCGTCGCCTTCACCTTGCTGCTCCTGATGCTGATCTTCCCGCTGCGGATGCTCGGGATGTGGATCGGCCAGGCGCAGCGGGCAACCGCCTCCGGCGAGCGCATCTTCGAGATCATCGACGAGCCGGAGGCGATCGCCGAGCCGGAGAACGCGCGCGAG
>JADGPD010000072.1 GCA_017882615.1 Thermoleophilia bacterium | reverse complement strand
GCTCCCAGGCGATCGTCGCTTCGAGCCCGCTCGCGAGGTCGTGGCGCGGCTTCCAGCCGAGGAGTGCGCCGGCCTTCGAGGAGTCTGCCCGCCAATCGTCACGGTCCCAGGGTCGGCCCGCGTGCTCGTCGAGGCGCACGCGGATCCGCCGGCCGCTGAGCCGCCCGATCGTCTCGACAACCTCCTCGTTGCGCCACTGGCGTCCGCTGCCCAGGTTCAGGTCCTCGCCGCCGAGCTCGGCATCGAGGGTGAGCAGGCAGGCCTCGATCACGTCTGAGATGAAAATCCAGTCGCGCCGCCCGCGCGGAGCCAGCACCAGCTCACGATCGTCAAGGGCGGCGGCGATCGCCGCCGGCACGAGGTGAGAGGGCGCATCCCAGGGGCCGTAGACCTGAAACGGCCGCAGTACGACGAGACGAACGCCCAGCTCGGCGGCGAGCGCGTGGCAGATCTGACTGGCCGCCGCCTTGGTCGCACCGTGCACGGAGGTCGGTCGTAAGGGCGTGGACTCGTCGAGCCGCCCCGGCCGCGCCTCGTATTCGGTCGAGCTGCCGAGCTGCACGAAACGGGCAGATCCCGAATCGGCGGCGGAGACTAATAGATTCGCGGCCGCCGTCACGTTGTCGTACACGGCGCTCAGCGGCCGGTCGCGACTCGGCCGCGACTTCACGGCATTGACGACGGCGGCCGGGCGAACTGCGCGTAAGCAATCGTGCAGCGCCTCCTGGTCGCAGGCGTCGACGCGGTGCACGGCGATTCGATCGACGAGATCCTCGAGGCGGGCGAGGCTCGTGCCCGGGCGGACGAGCGCATGTACGGAGTCGCCTCGTGCGGCCAGCGCACGGACGAGATGGGAGCCGATGAAGCCCCCCGCACCGGCGACCAGGATGGCTCCGGGGGTCGAGCCGCCGGCCTGGTCTGCAGGTGCCGTTTCTATGGACAAGACGGGCGAGTATAAATCACTCGATGGGCAACGCGACCGCTGGCCGGGAATCCGGCATTCCCCTGCTCGACCAGGAAGAGATCGAGACCAAGGCGGCGCTCGAGGAGCGGCATTGGTGGTATCGAGGGCGGCGGCGGATTGTGTTCGATGCGATCGAGCGCCTGAGGTTGCGCGCCGACGCTCGAGTTCTCGATGCCGGCTGCGGTTCCGGCGCGATGCTCGCCCAGCTGCGGCGCTTCGGCGCGGTGACGGGGGTCGACGTGAATCCGAGCGCGATCGAGTACGCGCTCGAGCGCGGAGCGGGGCCGGTCCAGACCGCCAGTGTCGAGCGGCTGCCGTTTGCCGACGACGAGTTTGATCTCCTGGTCTGCCTGGACGTTCTGGAACACGTCTCCGACGACGGGCGGGCGCTTGCGGAGCTGCGCCGCGTTTCCGCACCGGGAGGCTTCCTGATTGCGACCGTTCCCGCCTACCCCGCACTCTGGTCTTCGCACGACGAGGCCGCCGGTCATCTGCGCCGCTATGCGGCGGGCGAGCTCCACACCCGGGCCGAGAGCGAGGGCTGGCGAGCTGTCAGCGAAACGGGCTTCAACGTGTTCCTGCTTCCGCTTGCGGCCTGCACGCGCAGGCTGGCGCGGATCCGGCATGCGCGGCCCCGCTCGGATCTGCTGCGGACGCCGCACTGGCTGGACCCGATGCTCGAGTTGCCCTTGAAGGCCGAGGCGGCGGCGATTCGCCGCGGCAAGAGGTTCGGAGTCGGGCTGTCTCTGCTTGCCGTGTTCCAGAATCCGGACGGGACCGGCTGAGAGTGGCCTCACCGGATCGCTTCGAGCTGCTGCTTTTCTCCACCGAGCGAGAGTTCGTGCTGGAGGCGTCGGAGGCCGGCATCGACGGGATCATCGTCGACTGGGAGGTTGCGGGTAAAGAGCGGCGCCAGGCGGGGGCCGATACCGAGATCAACCACGACACCGTCCGGGATCTCGAGCGAGTTCGCTCCTGGGTCGACCTCCCCGTGCTGTGCCGCATCAATTCGCCGGGGCCGATGACGGGGCGGGAGTTGGAACGGGCGATCGACGCCGGCGCCGACGAGGTGCTGGTGCCGATGGCACGCTCCCCGCACGAGCTCGAGCGGGTCATCGACGCGGCGCGCGGGCGCTGCGGTATCGGTGCCCTGATCGAGACCGTCGACGCCGTTCAGAAAGTGCAGGAGTTCGCGAGTCTCCCGCTTTCACGGCTCTATGTCGGCCTCAACGATCTGGCGATCGATCGCCGCGCCCCGAGCATCTTCACCGCGCTGGTCGACGGCACGGTCGAGCGGGTGAGCTCGGCGGTGCACGGCTCCTTCGGCTTCGGAGGATTGACGGCGCCCGAGCGCGGCCACCCGATTCCCTGCCGACTGCTGATCGGCGAGATGGCTCGGCTCGGCAGCTGCTTCAGCTTCCTGCGGCGGTCCTACAAGCGCGACGTTGCCGACGTGGGGCAGGCCGAGCTGGTGACCCGCCTGCGCTCGGCTTTGACGACAGCCTGTGCGCGAACCCCGCTCGAGATCGAGCGGGACCGGCGCGAGCTGGGGGAGGCGGTCGCAGCCTGGCCCGGATCTGTGCGGCCCGAAGCCCAAGCGTTGAGATGATCGCGGGGCGGTTCAATTCGGCGGCGAGGCACCTAGCGCCTTGATCCTGGCCAGTCTTCCGTGGGCGGCCGCAATCGCGGCACTGTGCTCGATCGCGCTGCTTCTCTCGTGGGCTAGAGAGGGCTTTCCGTCACCCGACGAGGGATATCTCTGGTACGGAACGCTGAGAACGATCGACGGCGAGGTACCGCTGCGCGATTTCCGCTCCTACGAGCCGGGGCGCTACTACTGGTGCGCGCTTTGGCTGCTCGTTTTGGGTCGTGGCCTCGTAACGCTCCGCATCGCCGTGCATGCCTTCTACTTCCTCGGGCTGACCTGCGGGCTGCTTGCTCTGAGGCTCTCCGGTGCGGGCTGGCCGGCGATCGTGGTGGCGGGAGTCGTCCTCGCAAGCTGGGCGCACAAGCCGTACAAGCTGTTCGAACCGGCTCTGGCCATGTTCGCCCTGCTCGCCGGTGTCGTGCTGATCACGCACCCCGGGTATCCGGCCCTGGTCGTGGCGGGCGCTGTCGTAGGCGCGATCGCGTTCTTCGGCGTCAACTACGGGCTGTACGCCGGCGCCGCCCTGCTCTTTCTCACACTGCTCGAAGGGCTGAAGTCGGGGTCGGTTGCGACTTTTCCGGGTCTGGGCGCCTACCTCGCGGGCGTGCTCGTCGGAGCGTTACCGCTGCTCGTCATGTTCGTCTGCGTGCGGGGGATGTTCAGCTCCTTTTTCGAGCGCCGGGTGCGCGCTTTGGTTGCACGCGGCACGTCGAACCTCGGACTACCGCTGCCGTGGCCGTGGCGTCCGGCGCCGGCGGGGATCGACAGGCTGAGCTGGGTCGGCTGGCGACTCCTCGCCCGCTGCATGGGCTTCTATTTCATCTTGCTGCCGGCTTTTGCCTGGTCGGTCGCCATCTGGGCTGCGATCGAGCCCTGGTCTCGGATCGAGGCGCACGCTGCGCTCGTCGCGGCCGCCGCGGTGGGCTCATTCAGCCTTCACCACGCGTTCAGCCGCGCCGACCTTCTTCATCTCGCGCAGTCGATGCCTCCGGTCGTGATCGGACTGATCGCGCTCGCCGGTCACGGGCTCGGCTGGCTCGGCGTCGCCCTGGTGCTCGGCGCGGGCACGTTGGTGATGATTCTCGCGGTTCACCCTCGCATCGAGCGATACCGGCACCGCGAAGCGTACGTTCGCCGTGACGTGGGCGGGTCGTCCCTTCGGATCAAGCAAACGAGCGCGGAGCTCCTCGATGCTCTGAGCTCGATCGTCCAGAGCCGGCTCGAGCCGCGTGAGCCGCTGCTTGCCGTGCCGACGCTGGCAGAGCTCCTTCCGATCCTCGGGCGGCGATCGGCGGTCTACGACACCTATTGCATCTACCCGGCGAGCGAGCGCGAGCAAAAGCGCATGCTTCGCTCGATCGACACGGAACAGGTTCGGCTTGCGCTGGTGCGAGACGATCCCGTGGACGGCCGCGAGGATCTTCGCTTCTCGCGTACTCACGCGCTCGTCTGGTCGCATCTCAACGCCGAGTTCGAGCGGCTCGAGTCGCCGGGACTTCCGCCCGATCTCCACGTGCTCTACCGCGAGTAACCGACAAAAGGTCGGAGACCTTCGCTGCTGGAAAGCGGTGTTGCCCCGGCCGTCGCGACCGACATGGCGGCTGCGGCTCACGAACCGCCGTCCCCCGGCCCATCCACCACGAACACTGCCCACGCCTACGGCCAGCCCGCCCCGCTCCTAGGAGCAGACGAGGCACTCGCGCCGAAGGCGCGGTGCCTCGTAAAAACGCACGCCACCGGAAATCGCAGATTTCCGGTGGAGAAAGCGGAGAGGGCGGGATTCGAACCCGCGACCCGCCTTTCAGCGAGTACGCGATTTCCAGTCGCGCTCCTTAGGCCAACTCGGACACCTCTCCTTTGGCCCGGAAACGATAGCTCGCGTCACTGGCCGGTGCCGGGCTCCGATTGGGGCGCGGGCGCGCCTCTGTCCGCCGGAAGTCGTGAGACTCCCGGCGGATTAAGCGGAGGGGGGGAGATTCGAACTCCCGACCCGCCGAGTGACGGGTAACGGTTTTCGAGACCGCCGCATTCGACCGCTCTGCCACCCCTCCGAGCTGATCGAGGAGAGACTTTACCTTCTACGGGTTGCTCGATCTGTCAACGCCGCTTGAACTCCGCTTGCGAGTGTCGGTCAGTCAACAACGCGTCTAGGAGCAGTCGAGTTGAGGCGCCGAAGGCGCAGAAGCTCGATTCGACCTCACGCCACCGGGAATCGCCAGATTTCCGGTGGACACGAACGCTCTGCCACCCCTCCGAGCCGATCGAGGAGAGACTTTACCTTCTCCCAGCCCGCGCTCACCGAGCGTCGAGGCAGCCCAGACCTCGAATAATCCGGCACAAGTCGTCACGGCGCCGAGTCGCCGGACTTGCGTCGGTTGCGGGTTCGCTATTCTGATCGCTCTTGGAGAAGTGGCCGAGTGGCTGAAGGCGGCGCCCTGCTAAGGCGTTAAGGGGGTCTAATCCTCCTTCGAGGGTTCGAATCCCTCCTTCTCCGTGGAAACGCCGGCCTCGCGGCCGTCCTCGACGTAGAAAAACCGAGGCCGGCTTTCGCCTCCCAACCTCCCGCCGCAGGCGCCTCGCTGCTAACCCTGACGGGGAGCGGCTCGAGCGCTATCTGGTGACTCGCAAATCCCCCGATGGGGTGCTGCCTACAGCCGACCCAGAGACGAAACTTAAGAAGCCGGCTCCCCCCTCATCCCGGCACTGGCGTCGCCCGTCTGCGGCTTATGCGAGGCGGGCTTCGCTCTTTCTGGGGACTTTTTCCTTACGCCGGATGCTCGGCCCGCGAGCCGGGGCGTCGCTGCGCCGGTAGACGCGTGCGCGGCGGCGGTTGCCGACGACTTCGAGCATCCCCATCGCGCTCAGGCAGTAGGTCATCTGCTGCGCGAGCCGGCGGGTGATCGCGGCCGCCTCGGCCAGCTCCGCGGTGTCGAACGACTCCGGCAGTCGCGAAGGAAGTAGCGCCGCGGCGTCTGCGGGACAGGCGAGGCGGACGCGCTCCGTGACGCCCGAGAGCGACCGTCCAGTGACGATCCAGCCGTGGCGCCTGAAGGCCCTTCCCTGCTGATAGACGCGCAACTCGTTCTCCTCGGTCAGCAGGATCTCGATCTCGAGCCGCGGCCGACAGAGCAGAGCGGGGAAGCTGACCAGGCGAGAGAAGACATCCTCGACCCGGCCGTGCCTGGGGGAGCGGCGGGAGGAGAGGATCTCGCCCTCGCTCGAAAGACGGATGATCCGGCGCTCGCGCGCCACGGGCGTCACGACCCTGACCCGGTGCTCGCGCGTGAGGGCATCGAGCTTGCGCCTGAGCGGCGCGAAGCCGCCCGTCTGGATCTCGATCAAGAGTCCGCCGCGCACGATGTCGACGACGTAGCCCGAGAGCCTCTTCTCGAGCTCGTCGCCCGGGCGCCGGTACCACTCCTTGAGCTGCGCGTGCAGTGCGCCCTCTCTGAGCGTCCCGATCTTCGGCGTGGCGCCGGCTCCGGTTTCTTCGACTCGCATCGAGGTAGAGCCTTCGCCCCAATACACCCGTGCCCTCCCAAACGAAGTGCGACCGCCGCGACCGACCTGCGCGGGCGCGGCTCACAAAACGCCATCCCTTGGCACTCCCAACCCGAACACTGACCACACCCACGGCCAGCCCGCCCCGCTCCTAGGAGCAGACGAGGCACCCGCGCCACAGGCGCGGTGGCTCGTACACCGCGGTCACACCGCGAAAAGTCGTAGCCGGCTTTGCCGGCCGACTTTTCGCGGAGTCAGTCGTGGATGCGAGCGATCAGCTCGCGGCGGCGAATGACCCGGATCGCCGTGCCGGCGAGACGCACCTCGTAGCCGGCGTCCTTGGGGAAGAGAACCTTGTCGCCCGGCTCGATGCTGTCGGCGTCGTTGCCGACCGCCGTGACGACCCCCGAGCGGCAGCTGTTCTCGGCGCTGGCGGGGATGATCAGCCCGGCCCGAGTCTCGGTCTCCTCGTCGGAGGGCTGAATGACCACGTAGTCGTCGAGCGGATCGAGCGAGAGGTTGAGACCCGGAGAATGCTCGTCGATCATCCTCTTCTCAGCATACGCTCTGGTCGCCGGCGCTAGACGGTCTCGAACGTGCCGCGGCGGCCACGCTCACCCGCCGTTCGGCCGGGCGCCTCAACTAGAGTTTGGCCATGCGCCGCGTCGTCATCACCGGAATGGGTGCGGTCAGCCCGCTTGGGAACGACCTGGCCACGACCTGGGACGGGCTCGTCGCCGGGAAGAGCGGAATCGACTTCATCAAGGGCTTCGACGCGAGCGACTACCCGGCGAAGGTCGGCGCGGAGGTCAAGGATTTCGACCCGACCGGGCTAGCTTCGCCAAAGGAGCTGCGCAAGCTGGCGCGCTACACGCAGTTCTCGCTGGCCGCCGCCAAGGAGGCGGTGGAGAGCGCCGGCCTGATCGGCGCCTACCCGTCCGAGCGGATCGGAGTCGTGCTCGGCTCGGCCGTCGGCGACATCGGCACCATCGCCCAGCAGGAGCAAATACTGCTCGAGCGCGGCCCCAGTCGCGTGGCGCCCTGGTTCATCCCCAGCATCCTCACCGACGCGGCCAGCGGCCAGCTGGCGATCGCCTTCGGTTTCAGCGGAATCAACTTCGCCATGGTCGCCGCCTGCGCGACCGGTTCCTACACGCTCGGTGAGGGCGCCGAGATCGTTCGCCGCGGTACGGCCGACGCGATTCTCGCCGGCGGCGCCGAGGCCGCTCTGACGCCGCTGATCCTGGCCGGCTTCAGCAACATGCGCGGGCTGGCCACCGAACAGGAGTATCCGCCGCGCGCCTCACGCCCCTTCGACGCCACCCGGGACGGCTTCGTGATCGGCGAGGGAGCCGGAATTCTGGTGCTCGAGGAGCTGGAGGCGGCGCGGGCCCGCGGCGCCACGATCCACGCCGAGGTCGTCTCCTACGGCGCCTCGAACGACGCCTTCCACATCGCCCAGCCCGACCCCGAGGCGAGCGGAGTGACGCGCATGATGCGCGAGGCCGTCGCGGCCGGAGGCATCCAGCCCGAGCAGGTCGGTTACATCAACGCGCACGGCACCTCGACGCCGCTCGGCGACGCCGCCGAGACCAAGGCGATCAAGGCCGCCTTCGGCGACCACGCCTACAAGCTCGCGGTCTCCTCGACCAAGTCGATGCTCGGGCACTGCCTCGGCGCCGCGGGCGCGCTCGAGGCGATCGCCTGCGTGCTCGCGATCGAGCACGGAATCATTCCGCCGACGATCAACTACGAGCACCCCGACCCCGACTGCGACCTCGACTACGTCCCAAATGTTGCGCGCAAGGCCGACCTTTCCTACGCGATCTCGAACGGGATGGGGCTCGGCGGGCACAACGGCTGTGTTCTACTCGGCCGCGTCGACTGAGTCCAGTTAAGCGCGCTGTCCGGTGAAGGCAAGCGGGTTAGCGTC
>JADGPD010000034.1 GCA_017882615.1 Thermoleophilia bacterium | reverse complement strand
TTGATCAACTCCGCGCCCGCCGCCTCCTTGAGCACATACCCGCTCGCTCCGGCCGCGAAGGCCTCGCGCACGTAGCTCGGATCGTCCTGCATCGATAGCACCAGTACCTTCGACGAGGGCGACTCCTTGAGCAGCTCCGGCGTCACCTCGATGCCGCTCTTTCCGGGCATCACGACGTCGACGAGAATCACGTCCGGCTTGCGCGAGCGAGCCTCGAAGACGGCCTCGCGCCCGTCGCCCGCCTCGCCGACGGTCTCGATGTCGGTCGCCGAGTCGAGCACATGGCGCAACCCGGCTCGCACGACCGCATGGTCGTCGACGATCAGGACGCGGATCATCTGAGCGGAACCTCCGCCACGATGGTCGTTCCCGCACCTTCGCTCGACTCGATCTGCAGTCGTCCATCCAGCAGCGCCACGCGTTCCTCCATTCCCATCAAACCAAGACCCTCATCGCGACCGGCTCCGGCGTCGAAGCCACGTCCGTCGTCTTCGATGACAGCGATCACACTACCGCTCTTGCGCGTTACGAGGACGCTGACCGAGCTGGCACGCGCGTGCTTGACCACGTTGGTAAGCGACTCCTGGACGATGCGGTAGAGCGCCGTCTCGATCTCGCTCGGGAGCCGCTTGTCGTCGAGGAAGGACTCGACCTCCACCCGGATTCCGGTCTGCTCGCTGAAGCCGGTCGCCAATCTCTTCAGCGCGGGCAGGAGCCCGAAATCGTCGAGCGCCTTGGGACGTAACTCCACGGCGAGACGGCGAACATCCTGAAGCGCTTGCGTGACGAGCTCGCGCAGGCGCTCGGCTTCGGCGACCGCGCGCTCGGCGTCAGCCGCCTCGACGATCGACTGCAATCCGAGCAGCACCGAGGTCAACGTCTGGGCGGTCTCGTCGTGGAGCTCGCGCGAGAGACGGCGTCGCTCCAGCTCTTGTGCGGCGACCACACGTCTGAGCGCGTCGCGAGCGACCCGCTCGGACATCTCGATCGCGACCGCAGCCTGGGTCGTCAAGGCGCGCAGAAGCTCCTCGTCTTCGGCCGTGAAGAACTGGTCGTTTCGCTTGGCGGCGAGATAGAGATGTGCGAACGGCTTTCCTCGAATCAGAATCGGCTCGCTCAGCGTTCCGGGGCCATGAAGGATCTCGTCAGCCGCCTCCCGCGAGCTCGGGTCGATTCCGAAGCCGACCAGGCGACCACTCTCGCCGCCTGCGCCGGCGGCGAGCTCGAGCAACGCCTGGCGCGCGCCGGTCAATGCGGCCGCCGACTCGACCACGCGCTCGAGCACTCGCTCCAGCGACAACTCGGAGTTGAGCGCTATGCCCGTGGCGACCAGCGCTCGCAGGCGATCCTGACTCAGGTGCTCGAAATCCGGTATCACGCGCTCCATTATCGCCCCAGCGAGGCTTCGCCCCGCTGGGGGGTCAGCGTTTCCGAGTTCCGACCGGTCGCGCACCACCTCGCGCCCCAACCGCCGCTCGCGTCGAATACTCTTTGCGAACGGATAGGGGTGTACGTTGGCGAATCGAGGAGGAGTACGGTGAGGCGCGACAGCAGACTGGCACCAGTTTTGGCAATTGTCGGCGGAGCGATCGTCTTGGTGATCGCGCTTGTCGTGGCGAGCCAGCTCAACAACGGCTCGAAGAAATCCAGCTCTGGCAACATCGCAACCGACTCGATCGCGGAGATGCTGAGCGGCGTCCCTCAGAAGGGAATCGAGCTCGGCAACCCCAAGGCCAAGCTGACTCTGGTGGAGTTCTCCGATCCGCAGTGCCCGTTCTGCGGCGAGTGGGCTCGAAACACGCTTCCCCCTCTTGTGCAGGCCTACGTTCGCACCGGCAAGCTTCGAATCGAGTACCGGGGTCTCGACTTCCTCGACCAGAACTTCGGCACGACGGATTCCGAGCGCATGCTCAAGCTGGCACTGGCGGCGGGATTCCAGAACCGGCTTTGGAACGTGGTCGAGCTCGAGTTCGAGAATCAGGGGGCCGAGGGCAGCGGTTTTGCCACTGACGCGTTCATCAGAGGAATCGCCCAGGCGGTCGGGACGAAAAGCTTCGATGCAAACAAGGCTTTGGCTGCCGCCAAAACGAATGCGGTGGTGCCGATGATCAATACGGCGCAGAAGCTCGCCGAGACGAAGGTCGGAAAGAGTATCTCGACTCCCACCTTCCTCATCGAGCGCACTGGCTCATCGAAGGTCGAGAAGACGATCGTCGGTGCCCAACCTCTCTCGACCTTCACCACGGCCATCGACGCCCTGCTGAAGAAATGACCGAGCGCCTCCTGCGCTGGGCGGTCGCCGCGCTCGCTCTGATCGGGGCGGGCATCGCCGGCTATCTCACCTACACGCACTTCAAGGGGACGCCGCCGGTCTGCCTGACGGGTGGTTGCGAGGTGGTTCAGAACTCGCGCTGGTCGAAGCTGTTCGGGGTACCTGTCGCTCTGCTTGGGCTGCTCACCTACCTGAGCATCATCGCGAGCACGCTGATCCGCCATCCCCTGGCGAAACAGGCCGGAGCGATGCTCGCGCTGGTCGCGCTCGGTTTCAATGCCTATCTGTTCTACATCCAGGAGCACGAGATCGGCCGCTACTGCACCTGGTGCGTCTCGAACGAGATCGTCTCGCTGGTGCTCGCCCCGGTTGCAGTTGCCTGGCTACTTTCCTCGGGCGATTCCGACCAGCGCGTGACCACGTGATCTGCGTCACCGGCGCGACCGGTTTTCTCGGCTCGGAGCTGGTGCGGATTCTCAGCGAGCGAGGCGAGCAGGTGCGGGCGCTGGGGCGCAACGAGCGAGCGCTCGGCAAGCTGGCGGCGCTCGGAGCCGAGACGGTGTGCGTCTCGATGGACGACAGCGAGGGCCTGCGTAAGGGGGCCGGCGGTTGCGAGCTCGTCTACCACGTGGCGGGGCTGGTCGCACACGAGTCGCGCGATCGCAAGCGCCTGATGGCGACCAACGCCGAGGGCACGCGCAAGCTGCTCGAGCTGGTCGATCCCGCTGCCCGCTTCGTACATGTGGCCAGCGTCGCGACGCTCGGGCCCGGCTCGGGCCCGGATGACCTGATCAGCGAGAGGCACACGCCGCCCTCCGACGCCGACTCGATGCCCTACTCCGCGAGCAAGATCGCAGGAGAGCGCTACGCGCTCGAAGCGGCGCGGGCCGGGCGCGATGTCGTCATCGCCAACCCCAGCTACATCATCGGGCCGGGCGACAGTCGCGGCGGCACGACCTGGCCGATTCGCGCATACCTGCGTGGGCGCCTTCGCTTCATCGTCGATGGGGGCCTGTGTCTGGTGGATGTGCGCGACACCGCGCTGGGCCTGATCGCGGCCGCTGAGCGCGGGAAGGCCGGCGAGCGCTACGTTCTTGCCAATCGCGAGGGAAACCTGAGCCACGCGGAGTTCTTCGCCCGCATCGGCGAGATCGCCGGGCGCAAGCGGCGCCAGCTGAAAGTCCCGGCGAAGCTCGCTGTTGCCCTCACCACCGTGTTTCCCTGGCCCGTCTCCGCGGGCTACGCGCGCGTTGCCGCTCGCTGGTGGTACGCCGACCCGGCCAAGGCCGAACGCGAGCTCGGCTTCACGCCGCGCGCCGTTGACGAGACACTCGCTGACGCGATTCGCTACGTGCTCGACTCACATTGAGAGCTCTTTTCGAAATGAAGACCCGTCGATTGGGTGCGATCGGCGGATGCGATGCTAGGACGCGGCGTCTCATTCGTAGCGGCGCTACGGATGAGACCGAGGACGACGCAGCGAGCCGCTGAGCACAGCCAATCAGGTCATCGGGACTTGCGGCTGCAGGCGCGGCGTAATTCGCTCGATGATCTCGCGCAAGTTCTCGCCGGTGGCCGTGATGCCGTGATTGCGCAGCCCGATGACCGCGTGGCCGGGATCGTCCTCGGCGTCGAGCAGGCTCGAGACGGCGATCGCGAGCTCCTCGGTACCGCACGGGAAGTTGATCTCGGTCGCGGCGGCGCCCTCGAGCCAGGCGTGCACGTGCAAGATCGCGCCCACCTCGGGATGCCGTTGGTAGATCATCCAGTGCTCGATCGCATCGACCGATACGCGGCGCGGTTCCACTTCCGGTGGCACGCTCAGGATGATCTTCGCTAGCTTGGCGTCGTAGTTCGAGACCATCAGGATGTCGCGCCCGATCTCGACGAGATTGCTCTTGTCCACGCCGCTTGCGCTCATCCAGTAGCGCTGCGCGTCCTTGCGGATCGAGAGGTTGCCGTAGGAGAGACCGCCGATGCCCCAGAGGCGCTTGACGTGGCGGAACTCGCGCTCGCTCAGTAGCTCGTGCACCGGGAACGGCGCCGGCAGAAGACCGAATCCGTCGAGCTGCTCACCGGCCCAGGCGAGCTCCTTGGTCAGCTCGTCTCCCTGCCACAGCTCCGGCTCGAGGTCGGTCACGTACTCGTTGTCGATCACCAGCCGGGAAGTGACCAGCGGCTCGATTCGGTCGACCAGGCGCTCGGCCAGCTCGTCGGCCGGCGCCTCGGCGCGGAATGTCCCGCGCTCGGGTGTCGTAACCAGCACGGCCTTGCCGGGGACGTAACAGAGAACCGAGTTCGCGAGCGCGCGCACGAGCAGCGGATACTCGGCGGCGAGGGGATCGGAAGGCATCTCCTCGCGCTCATGCAGGGCCGCTACGTACGTGCCGCGCGAACGACGGCGAAACGGCGACGGACTGTCGGTCGGGAAGAGCAATAGGACGAAGTCGGCTTGTGCGGGATCCTCGACGCGCGCCATGCCGCGCTTCTCGAGTGTTTGGGCGACCGCTTCGGAGAACTCCTTGCTCGCGGGCCCGCCGGGCGTTCCGGTGACCGCGAAGCGTCGCAACGTTGTAGTCGAGTCTGAGCTTTCAGTCATGTTGTACCGCAGTCGCTTTCACTGACGAGAGAAGGGCAGGATTGGTTGCGGGCACAACCCTAACAAGGGCGGTGAGCCCAGCGGCGGGCAGGCGCGTTCAGGCTTAGGCGACGAGGCCGAGCTTGCGGGCGCGAGCAACGGCAGCGAGCTGTGAATGAACCCGGAGCTCGACCAGAATGGCGCGGATGTGATTGCGCACCGTCGGCTCGGCGAGCCCGAGGCGGCGCGCGATCTGCCGCGCCGAGTAACCGTCGGCGACGAGGCTCAACACCTCGAGCTGGCGCGGAGTCAATCCGACCCGGGCGGGCTGCTGGAGCAGCGAGATCGGAGTCGAAGGCTCCAGCACGTGCAGGAACAACTCGTTCTCGTCCTGTTTGAGGCAGACGGTTGAGACAGAAAGGGGGCGCCGAATACCGCTCTTCGATTTCACCATCAGGGTCTTGCGCGGCACCGGCCAGCCCTCTCGCGCCAGGCGCGCGCACGAACAACCCGAATGGCAGACGAGAGCGCCGTCCTCGTCGAGCGCGGCCATCGCTTCCCAGCAGGGGCGTCCGACCACCGCGTCGGCCGACAGGCCGGTGAGCAGCTCGGCTTGGTGATTCCAGGAGCGCACAGTGAGGTCGCGGTCGAAGGCTAAGACCGCGTCGCCGGAGCGGACGGATACCTTGGCTATCACGGTAAGCACTCTTCACCATCGGCTTTACGGGCGAATCGTGCGGCATCCGCGAATGTCGTTCGGAGAAATACGTAGTTGCGAAAGTCCATCCAGCTAGGCGATCGCCGCCGATCGCGCTTTTCCGCGGTGGTTGAGGTTCAGTAAAGTCGAGGTCCTCGCCTCTCGACCCAGGAGGATGCCGTGAAGACTCTCGTCGTCTACGACTCTCTCTACGGCAACACGGCGCAGGTGGCGGAGGCCATCGGCGCCGCTGTCGCCGGCGAGTCCCAGGTGCTTCGCATCGGCGAGGCGAAGCCCTCCGAGCTCGGCTCGTTCGAGCTCGTCATCGTGGGCGCGCCGACACAGGGAGGCCGCCCAACCGAGGCCATGCGAGCCTTTCTCGCCCGCGTCCCCGCTCTCGAAGGCGTCAAGGTCGCCGTGTTCGACACGCGGCTGCGCGCCAAGTGGGTCAAGGTCTTCGGCTACGCCGCCGGCAAGATCACCGAGAGGATGGAATCGCTCGGCGCGACCCTCGTAACCGAGCCGGAAGGCTTCATCGTCGAGGGCAAGAAAGGGCCTCTGGGCGGCGGCGAGCTGGAGCGAGCCGGCGCCTGGGCAAAGGATCTTCGACCCGATTAACCGGTTCCGCCGCTCGAGGCAGAGAGCAAGCTCAACCCGGAGTAGGTAGAAAGTAGGCCCATGCTGCCCGTCCTCGTAGTCAACGCCGGCTCGACCAGCCTCAAGCTGGAGCTCGTCACCGGCGCCGACAAGAGCGAAGTTCTCTTCTCTCTCAGCGAGGCTCAGGGCCGGGCGGCGGCGATCGGGCACCGCATCGTCCACGGCGGCGGGCGTTTCCGCGATCCGATCGTGCTCAATTCCGACGTGATCGGCGCGATCGAGGCTATGAGCGAGGTGGCACCACTCCAGAACCGGCCGGCGCTGGAAGCGATCAGCGAAGCTCGCAAGCTGTTCGGAGTCGAGCACCAGGTTGCCGTCTTCGACACGGCCTTTCATGCCACGATCCCTCCGGAAGCTTTCACCTACGCGATCCCGCGCCGCTGGCGAGAGCAGTACGGGATCCGCCGCTTCGGTTTCCACGGGCTCTCCGTCGCCTGGTCCGCCGAGCGGGCGCCGGCTTTGCTCAGCCGGCCGATCGAGCGCCTGGTCATATGCCATCTCGGCGGCGGCTGCTCGATCACCGCGGTGCTCGAGGGGCGCTCCGTCGACACGACGATGGGCTTCAGCCCGCTCGAAGGCGTCCCGATGGCCACCCGCTCCGGGTCGGTCGACCCGCGCTCGATCTTCTACCTCATGTACCCCTGGCGGCTCAGTCGTAAGGAGATCGAGAACGGCCTCGAGAACGAATCCGGCCTCAAGGGCCTTTCGGGCTTCAGCGGCGATGTGCGAGATATCGAAGTGGCGGAAGATTCCGGCGATGAGCAAGCCGCGCTTGCGCTCGCCGTGTACGTCCACAAGATCGCGGCCGCCGTCGGCTCGATGGCGACATCGCTCGGCGGGCTCGACGCGATCGTCTTCACGGCCGGCGTGGGGGAGAACTCCGCCCGCGTTCGCGCGCGTGTTTGCGAGCGCCTTTCATTCCTCGGTGTCGAGATCGATTCGGTCCACAACGCCGAGGCGAAGCTCGATACGGACATCGCGACCGAGAGTTCGGCCGTCCGAGTGCTCGTGATCAAGGCGCGTGAGGCGCTGATAGTCGCGCGCGCCGTGCGCCAGGTTCTGATCGACGCTGGCTAGATCATCAACGCGGCCGCTGCCGGTATAACTCGCTTCGACAGCGACGCCCCGGAGGAAGAGATGGAGAACACGCAGCCCGAGCCCGCAGCCAAGGTGACCGTCTTCGCCTGTTCGGGGGCGTCGAACCTGGGCCAACTCGCCAATCAGATCGCTCTGCGCCTCGATCGGCTCGGTCTGGCCGATCTCGCCTGCGCAACCGAGGTCGGCGCGGAAGATGGGAGCGAGCAAGGCTCGAACGGGCCCGTGCTAGCCATCTCGGGCTGCACGAGCGCCTGCTGCGCTGCAATGCTCGAGCGGCACGGAATCGACGTCTCACGCTCAGTGATCCTGGCCGAGCGCGGAATAGCCAAGGCCAAGCACGTTCTCGTCGACGAAGACTCAACCGAGCGCGTCTTCGGCCAGGTGCTGGCCGAGCTGGCGCCGTTTCTCGAGAAGCCCTGAACTAACCGGCGGACGGCTCGTAGCCGAGGTTGGGCGCCAGCCAGTGCTCGATCTGCTCGATGCTCGCTTCTTTGCGCGCCGCGTAGTCGGCGACCTGGTCGCGCCCCACGCGGCCGACCGAGAAGTACTTCGCCTGCGGGTGCCCGAGGTAGAGGCCGCTCACGCTAGCCGCGGGCAGCATGGCGAAGTTCTCGGTCAACACGATGCCCGCCTCTTCCGCCTGCAGAAGATCGAACAGCCTGCGCTTGTCGGAGTGATCGGGGCAGGCCGGGTAGCCGAAAGCGGGCCGAATTCCCTTGTGGCGCTCGGCGATCACGTCCTCGAGCGGGAGTTGCTCCTGGTAGCCCCAGAGCCGGCGAACGCGCGCGTGCAGGAAGGTGGCGAAAGCCTCCGCGAGCCTGTCGGCGAGCGCCTTGATCATGATCGAGTTGTAGTCGTCGTTCTCGGCCGCGAAGCGGGCTGACAGCTCCTCGGCGCCGATCCCGGCCGTGACCGCGAAGGCGCCCGCGTAGTCGCGCAGGCCGCTCGCTCGCGGTGCGACGAAGTCGGCCAGCGATAGATCGGGTCGCCCATCCTCGTGGTCACCCTGCTGCCTGAGCATGCAGAAGCGGGCGACCCGCTCATCTCTCTCCTCAGAGGCGAAGAAAACGATGTCGTCGCCCTCCGACGCGGCCGGCCAGAGTCCGAAGCTGGCGCTTGCACGCAGCAGTTTCTCGTCGACTATTCGCGCTAGGAGCGCCTGCGCGTTCTCGAACAGCTCGCGCGCCGCGGCGCCTTTCTCGGGATGGTCGAGGATCGCCGGAAAGCGTCCCTTCAACTCCCAGGCATGGAAGAAAAACGTCCAGTCGATGTAGTCGACGAGCTCGGCCAGAGGCTGGTCGTCGATGCGCTGCAGGCCGAATAGGCTCGGAGTGGGCAGGTCGGCCTGGCCGAGCACGAAGCTCGGCTTACGCTCGCGCGCCTGGTCGAGCGGCAGCAGGGGCTTTCTCTTCTCCTCATAGAGCTCGCGCAGCCGTGCTTGTTCCTCGGCGTTCGCGCGCACGTACTCCTCTCGGCGCGACGAGTCGAGCAAGTTGCTGACGACGCCGACAGCCCTCGAAGCGTCTACGACGTGCACCGTCGGTCCGCTGTAGGCGGGGGCGATCTTGATCGCCGTGTGCTGTCGCGAGGTCGTGGCGCCTCCGATCAGGAGCGGTAGACGTAACCCCTGACGCTCCAGATCGGCTGCGACCTTGACCATCTCGTCTAGCGATGGAGTGATCAGGCCGGACAGGCCGACAAAATCCGCCTTCTCCTCGATCGCCGCCTCGATAATCCGGCCTGCCGGCACCATGACCCCGAGATCGATCGTCTCGTAGTTGTTGCAGCCGAGCACGACCGCGACGATGTTCTTGCCGATGTCGTGGACGTCGCCGGCGACCGTCGCAATGACGATCTTGCCGGCTCGGCGTCGCACCGTACCCGCCTTTTCGTCCTCGAAGAACGGCTCGAGATAGGCGACTGCCCGGCGCATGGCGCGAGCGCTCTTCACGACCTGAGGCAGGAACATCTTTCCCTCGCCGAAGAGGTCGCCCACGATCTTCATAGCGCCCATCAGAGGGCCCTCGATCACGGCCAGCGGCCCACCGAGCTCGAGTCGCGCCTCCTCGGCGTCCTCCTCTACGAAGTCGTCCACCCCGTGTACGAGCGCGTACTCGAAGCGCTCTTCGATCGACGCCTCGCGCCAGCTCAGGTCGAGCTCGCGTTTCGTGCCCTCTCCCTTCACCCGTCCGGCCAACTCGACGAGGCGATCGGTCGCGTCCGGGCGACGGTCGAACAGGACGTCCTCGATGTGCTCGCGCAGTTCCGGCTCGACGTCTTCGTTCACCGCGAGCTGACCGGCGTTGACGATTCCCATGTCGAGCCCGGCTCGGATGGCGTAGAAAAGAAAGATGGCGTGCATCGCCTCGCGCACGACGTCGTTGCCGCGGAAGGAAAACGAGAGGTTGGAGATGCCGCCCGAGATCTTGGCGCCCGGGCAGCGCTCCTTGATCAATGGGAGAGCCTCGAGGAAGGCCTTGGCAAAGCCGTTGTGCTCCTCCATGCCGGTGGCGACCGCGAGCACGTTGGGGTCGAAGATGATGTCCTCGGGCTGGAAGCCGGCCTCGTCGATCAACAGGCGGTAGGCGCGCTCGCAAATCGCGACCTTTCGCTCGGCCGTCGCGGCCTGACCTTGCTCATCGAACGCCATGACGATGACCGCCGCGCCGAATTTTCGTACCAAGCGGGCCCGGGCGAGGAACTCCTCTTCACCCTCCTTGAGGCTGATCGAGTTGACGACACCCTTGCCCTGCAGGCACTCGAGCCCCGCCTCGATCACCGACCAGCGCGAGCTGTCGATCATGATCGGCAGGCGCGCCACCTCCGGCTCGGTGGCGACGAGGTTGAGGAAGGTCCTCATCGCCTGCTCGGAGTCGAGCAGGTCGGCGTCCATGTTGACGTCGAGGATGTTCGCGCCGCCGCGCACCTGCTCGAGCGCCACCGCCAGCGCGCCCTGGAAGTCGTCGGCCTCGATCAGGCGGCGGAACCGGGCCGATCCCGTCACGTTCGTGCGCTCACCGATGACGACGAAACCCGTGCTCTCGTCGATTGTGAACGGCTCCAGACCGCTGAGCGACGTCACTTTGCGCCGGGGCGGGACTCGGCGCGGCGGCAAGCCATGAACGGCCGCGGCGATGGCCCGTACGTGCTCGGGAGTGGTTCCGCAGCAGCCTCCGACCGCGTTGACGAACCCTTCCTCAGCGAACGCTGTGAGGAAGCGGCTCGTGTCGGCGGGCTGCTCGTCGAAGGCGCCGAGCTCGTTCGGAAGTCCGGCGTTGGGATGGCACGAGGTGAGCGTCGAAGCGACGTTCGAAAGGGCCTCGATCACTGGTCGCATCTGCGCCGCTCCGAGCGAGCAATTGACGCCGACGAAGAGCGGGTTCGCGTGCTCGACGGACGCGCTGAAGGCCTCGATGGTCTGCCCTGAGAGGTTGCGTCCGCTTCTGTCTACGGCGGTGAACGAAAGCCAAAGCGGCAGCTCGATTCCTTGCGCGCGAAAGACGTCGCCTGCGGCGACGAGCGCAGCTTTGGCGTTGAGCGTGTCGAAGATCGTCTCGACCATGAGCAGATCGACGCCGCCTTCGATCAGAGCCTGCACCTGTTCGTAATAACTGGCTCTGACCTGCTCGAAGGTGACTGCGCGATAGGCGGGGTCGTCCACCCGCGGCGAGAGCGAGAGGGTGGCTTTGGCGGGCCCGATCGAGCCAACCACGAAACGAGGCTGCTCGGGTGTTCGCGCCGTCCACTCGTCGCAGACGCCTCGGGCGAGCCGCGCACCAACGAGACTCATCTCGGCGGCGAAGTTCTCCAGCCCGTAATCGGCCTGGTTGAGCGAGGTCGACGTGAAGGTGTTCGTGGTGACGAAATCCGCGCCCGCCTCGAGGTAGGCGCCGTGAATGTCTCGAACCACCTCCGGCCGAGTCAGGTTGAGCAGGTCGGGATCGCCGGCCAGCGGCTGGGGATGATCGCTGAAGCGCTCGCCGCGGTAGGCATCCTCGCCTCGGACGCTGCGCTGAATAAGCACGCCGTATGACCCGTCTAGGACGAGGATTCGGGATGCGGCAAGCTCGGCTATGCGAGCGCGGATGCTCATTGGTTTCCTCCAGCGCGGATCTGGTGCGTTGCGGCTATCTACGAGACCTTAGCGGGCGGCGAAAACGGCCCGTTCCTCGTGATCAATCCTTACGAACCTTTTAGTAGGCACTCAGACCAATCTCAGCCGCGCCCCCGATACTGAGCCCAGGAGGATACGAGATGTACGTACTAACAGACAAAACTTGCGGTGAAGTTCTAGGGCGCTTTACGAGTCTCACAGAGGCTCGAGGCGTGTTGCTCGATTTCTACCGCCTGCACCCGCCCGGCGGGCGCTGGCTCGAGATCGCAATCGAGCGCGAGCCTCGGGATCTAGAGCTACTCTCCGCGGCCTAAGAGTCTTCTCGCCGGGTCGTACGCCCTACGGCGTCTGATCCGACGTGCCAGCGACCTTTGGGGCGCTCGCCGCACTACCCGTGCGATTTGTCGCTCCGGAGCCGCCGGTTTATCTACCTGACCGTCGCGGGCGCAAACCCTTGCGGGGACAGGCCCCGTTTTCGAAGAGGGTATGACCGATACCGTTTCTACGTAATTCGGTCGCGCCGCTTAGGGAGCGGATTCAATACCGATTCCGCCGATTCTCAAGGCATGCGGAAAGTAACTCCTGTGGCGCATGCTTCGACACGCCCTCGCGTAAGCGCATCCGGCTCGGAGCGAGCGGCCTTGCGGCTGATCGAGGGTGGCGCTCGTGGAGGCGTGATGCTTGCCAGGCGCGAGTTTTCGGGCGATAGGTCATCGCTGAAGCTCGTCCCCGAGAAGGGCATGGCGACGATCTTGATCGGCGACGCCGACGAGGAAGTGCTGTCGATCCTCAGTCTCGTGCTCGGCGAGGAATTCGAATTGCTTCGGGCAAGCGACGGCGAGCAGGCGCTGCGCCTGGCGTTGATCGAGCGGCCCGATCTGGTCGTGCTCGACGTGCACATGCCGAAACTGGACGGATATCGCGTCACCACGCAGATCCGGCGCAATTCGGCGACGGCGAACACACCGGTGATCCTGCTCGACTCGCACCCGGAGCGAATCGACGTGTTGCGAGGTTTCGCGGCCGGCGCCGTTGACTACGTCACCAAGCCACTCGATCCATTCAAGCTCCTGGATCGTATCCGGGATACACTCGATCCGACCGACGCGGTTTGATGGCGCGGGGCAACGGCGTATCCCCCATTTGAGGGAGAGCCGGCCCCCCCGAACTGCCGAAAACCTTCTCGTCATGTTCGGTCGCACGACAGTCCTAATCGCGCTCTTTGTTGCTCTGGCACTTCCGGCGGCGGCGCCGGCGCGGCAGGCGCCGTCCTCGAAAGCTCCTCCGAGTGGCCTAAAGGCCTTCCTACTGCGCTACAACGAGTCGACTCAGCGCACCTTCTCGCGCACGCCGTCGTTCGGATGGAACCCGGTTTACGCAGCAAGAAACTACGAGTTCCAGCTCGCGACGTCGAGCTCGTTCCGAAACAACAGCATCGTTTGGAGCTCGACCTCTCTCAGCGCCCCCTATACCCCGGTTCCAGTATCACTACCGTGGATCACGGGGCACCCGTACTCGCTTTTCGCTCGTGTCCGGGCCAACACCCCGCGGGGTATGACTCGCTGGACGAACGATTTCGGCTTCAACGTCCGCTGGGCGCAAGTTCCGGCCCAGCTCTCCGCGCCGAACGGCATGCTGCGCTGGACGCCGATAGAGGGCGCCACTCGGTACGAGATTCGAGAACAGGGACGGACGCCTACCGGTACACCTTGGGTGAAGTCCCAGAATGTGGCGACGAACGTTGCCGACATGCGCGACTGGTTTACGTTTCACCAGGGGCAGATGTGGGTTGGAACGGGCAGCTGGCGCGTCCGAGCCGTGCGCGTGACGTACGGAGTGACGCAGGACGCGCTACCGGAGACGACATACGGTCCCTGGTCATCGGCGTTTCAAACGTACGCGACTCCGCCGACCGCCTCCACGCTCGCTCTGGGCGAGACCGCTTCGGATGTTCGCGGCACGGTGTCGGCGCCCACCGCGCACGAGCTAATGCCTGGCTTCGCCTGGGGCGGGATGATCTCCGGTAGCGCCGCCTACGAGCTGTACCGCGTGTACGTCTTCTCCGACAGCGACTGTCTCCAACCGGTGATGACGGGATCGATAGTCGGTAGTCCCGCCTGGGTGCCTCGACTCGACGGGCCCCTGGCCCTACCGGGATCCGATCCCGACATCGCGAAGGCGCGTAACAGCATCCTCGGCGACGGTACTCAGGGCTCCGCGTTCGATTACTCGCGCCATCCTGTGGAGACGACCGAGACAACGTCGGCGCTAACCAGCCCCAATGGTGCCAATCTCGACCTCTGGGATCGAAGCTGGCCCAGCAGCGTTTACTACTGGACGGTCGTCCCGGTCGTGTGGGGAACCAATACCTTCGGAGGGGGATCGAGCTTCGAATACCAGGACGTCGAGTCGCCGCAGGATGCCTGCGCCGCCGGCCGAGTCGCCCGCTTCGGAAAGGTCAGCGAACCGGTACCGACCCAGGGCAAGCAGGCATATGTCACCAGCCTCTCGCTGGCCGGAAAGATGAGGAGCGCGGCAGCGAACAGCTCACCGAGCATTTATGGAAACACTCCTCTCGTGACCTGGACGCCCGCGCTGAACGCGGAAGAGTTCGAGCTTCAGTGGGCGCGAAAGGGCGGTTCCTTTACGAGCACCAATAGCTTCGTTACGCCTGCTACTTCGGCCACTCTCCCGCTTACTCCCGGCGTGTGGTACTACCGCGTGCGCGGTATCAACCTCGACGGAGAGTCCACGAAGGCGATGGCCTGGTCGAGCGTACGCAAGCTCAGGATCACGAAGCCCACCTTCCGCATCTCGAAGTAGACGGCGCCCGCTCCTTAGCGGCTACTTCTCCAGCAGCCGGCGCTCTTCGCGGCGCCTGCGAGCCCGGATAAATAGCGCCGCGACTACCGCCAGCAGCAGGAAGGGCGAGGCGACGATGAGCCCGGTGGCGGCCCAGGAGATCTCCGAGGAGAGTCCGTTCCAGGCCTTGTCGATCGCCTTGTGAATGCGGCTGGGCGTGGCGGGCAACTTGGGCAGGTCGCCCGTCGTGAGCGTCAGAGTGATCGTCGCCAGCCGGCCGCGCAGGATGTTCTTCGTGCGCTGGGTTCTGAGCGAGCTCAGCCGGGCGCGGTCGCGAGCGAGCTCGATCTGCAGCTGCGAGCGCGCCTGGGGCGTGAGCGTCTGCTGGCTGAGTGTCTGCTCGAGCGAGGCGATCTCGCGCTTGAGCGCCTGGATGCTCTTGCCCTGGGCGGTGACCGTGGCCTTGACGTCCTCGATCGAGACGTTCTGACTCAGGATCTTGCCCAGCCCGGAGATCGCGATCAACGCGTCCTGCGAGCGCGTGGCGGGAACCTTGAGCACGAGGTAGGAGGTGGCGACGCCGCGGCTGGGCACGTTCGTCTGCGTCGAGACGACGTAGCCGCTCAGCCTGCGAGCGATCTTCATCGCCTCGGCCGTCTTGCTGGAGAGGTCGTCGCTGTTTCTGACCTTGAGAGTCAGGACGGCGCGCAGCTCGGCCAGGCGGTTGCCGGTCGTGATCGGGGCGAGGTTGGCGCGTTGTTTCGTACTCGTCGCGGTGGAGGGAGAGGGTACAGAATCGCTTGCGGCCGCATGCTTCGCCGGAACAAACTCCTTGTATTGGTCGACGCCCTTAGCTGCGTTGGTTTGGCCGGTGGGCGCTCCGAACTCGTATCCTTTGGTGGTCTTCGAAAGTGCTGAGCCGTACGGATCGACGCCAGTGAGCTCTCCATGCGTGCCCGGTGTGGTCAAACGAACGGCATTCTTCGAAGCGACCGTGTTTGACGATTGCAGCTCACCGTGAACGATCGCCCCGGCAACGGCGAGAGCCAGCGCTGCGGCCAGCGCGAACACCAGCTTGCGCCTGCCGAACTGGATTCGAGCCGGGTGCGATCGCCGGGCGGCGCCACGTTCCGCCAGGCGCTCGACGCGGGAGACGAGCGAGTCGGACGGGCGCGGCCGGTGCTTGCGTAGCTCGCGCGCGGTCTTCTCGAGCCGATCCTTCGGGTTTTCGTTCTCAGGCCTCGACATCGCTGGCCACCCTTTCTGAAAGCTTCTCCAGCGCCCGGCTCAACCTCATCGAGCAGGCGCTGCGACTGATACCTAGGAAACGCGCGACCGTCTCGGCGTCCCACTCCAGCAGGACGCGCAGGGCGATCACCTCGCGCTCGCCCGCCGAGAGCGAGGCCAGCGCCGACTCCAGCTCGGGCGAGAGCCCGTCGCCGAAGCCCGGCTCGGCGATCTCGAACTCTTGCCTGAGCGCGTAGGCGTCCTCGCGGCGGCGGCGGCGATCCTCGGCCCGGAAGTGATCGAGGGCGACGCTGCGTGCGATCGCGCAAAGCCAGGTTCTCGCGCTCGCCCGGCGCGGGTCGAAGCGGGCCCAGTTGCGCAGCGCCTTCTCGAAGGCGGCTGCGGTCAGATCTTCGGCGACCGAACGGTTCCCGACCAGGTAGGCGACGTAGGCGTGCACGTCGTCAAGGTGATCGCGCGCGGCCTGCGCGAAGTCCGGTCTCCTCTCGAGTGCTGCCACGGTCACGTCGTTTATACGCCGCCGAGGCCGGCGGCGTCACAGGAGGCGCACGGCCGCCTATCCGGCCGGCGCCTTATAGAGTGCGCCGGAGAAAGTTGAGACGAATCTCACCAAGACGCTCGTTGCTCGCTCTCCTGATCCTGGTTTCCGTGGCCGCCTTCGCCGCATCCTGCGGGAGCTCCAAGACGACTCCGTCCCCTCAGACCAGCGCGGTCCGTGTAGAGAGGATGTGGCGCGCCAATCTACGCACCGGAGCCAACGCCGACCCGCGCCGGCATTTCGCGAACCCGGCGCCGAGCGCGCTCGAGGCGAGGCTCGGGCTCGCAGCCGACCGCTATCACTTCAGGGTCGTGAAGGTTCGGGTTCTCCACCCGCGCCAGGCTGCGCCGTGGGTTGTGGTCGAGGCGAGCGATAGGCAAGCGCTCGCGTCGGCGACGAGCTCGATCCTGAAGCTGATCGACCCCAAAACGCAAACGAACGACGATCGCACGGGTTGGGCTTACGAAGGCTTCCTGTTCGAAGCGCGCGACTCCAAAGGTGTTCCGTTCCTGGTCACCTTCAACTGGCTGCGCGGCCGATCGCCCGGCGGTGGCCAATGGGCCAGCGAGGAGAGCCTCTACCCCTTCCTCCACCTCTAGGCCGCGACGCTATTGGCACCAGACGCGGCCGTCGCGCGCCATCAGCGCGTCGGCGCTCTTGGGTCCCTTGCTGCCGGCGGCGTAGTTCGGGAAATCGGGCTTCGCGCTCTCCCACTGGGCGACGATGGAGTCCACGAACGACCACTGCGCCTCGACCTCGTCGATACGGGTGAACAGTGTCGCGTCGCCGAGCATCGCATCGAGAATTAGTTTCTCGTAGGCCTCGGGTAGTTGAACGTGGAACGCGCGGTCGTACTCGAAATTGAGGTGAACGGGCTGGATCGTCATGCCCTGACCCGGCACCTTGGCGCCGATCCGGATCGAGATGCCCTCGTTGGGCTGGATGTGAATGACGAGCACGTTCGGCCGCAACCCTTCGCCGGCGATCTCGAGGAAGGGCGGGTGCGGAGCGGGCCGGAAGAGCGCCACGATGGTCGTCGAGCGGCTGGAGAGATGCTTGCCGGTGCGCAGATAGAAGGGCGTGCCGGCCCAGCGCCAGTTGTCGACGAAAACCTTGAGCGCGACGTAGGTATCGGTGCTGGACTGCGCGGCCACTCCGGGCTCCTCGCGGTAGCCGGGAACCTTCTTGCCGTCGATCTCGCCCGGCCCGTACTGGCCCCGAACGACGTAGGCGGGGTCGGGCGGCGCGATGGCGCGCACGACCTTCACCTTCTCGTTGCGCACGGCGTCGGCCTCGAAATCGGCCGGGGGCTCCATCGCGGTGATCGCGAGCAGCTGCAGCAGGTGGTTCTGGACGACGTCGCGGACCGCGCCGGCGCTCTCGTAGAAACTGGCCCGGTCCTCGATCCCGATCGACTCGGCGACCGTGATCTGCACGTTGTCGATGTAGCGCCGGTTCCAGATCGGCTCGAAGATGCCGTTGGCGAAGCGGAACGCGAGCACGTTCTGGACCGTCTCCTTGCCGAGGTAGTGGTCGATGCGGAAGATCTCGTTCTCGGCGAAGTGCGTGACGATGTCTTCGTTCATCGCCTTGGCGCTTGCACAGTCGTGCCCGAACGGCTTCTCGACGATCAGGCGCACCCAACCCTTGGGCCGGGGCCTCTCTCCGAGCTTGTCCACGACTGTGCGAATAGCCGTCGGCGGTACGGCCAGGTAGTAGACACGGTTTCCCTTCGTACCGCGCTCCTTGTCGAGCCGCGTTAGCAGCTTCATCACATCGCTCTCGCCGCCTTCCGACGAGAAGTCGGTGGTGACGTAGTGCATCCCGGAGGCCAGTCGCTCCCAGACATCCTTGTCCATCGGGTCGCGGCCGAACTCCGTGACGGCCTCGCGCATCTTCTCGCGCCAGGCCTCGGTCGAGCTTTCGGTTCGCGCGACTCCGACCACAGCGAAGTTCTCGGGCAGGAGACCGCGATACTCGAGCGAGTAGAGAGCCGGGATCAGCTTGCGATGAGTGAGGTCACCGGAGGCGCCGAAGATCACGAGCGAGCAGGGGTCGGGCGGGCGCTCACTGCCCGATCCCGCGGCTACCGGCGCCTCGACTTCGATCTTCTCTTTCGTGCTCACTTGGGCGAGCTTCCTCTCCGGGTTACTTCTCGTTTGCCGACTTGACCGCGTGGCCGCCGAACTGGTTTCTCAGCGCGGCGCTCACCTTCGCCGCGAAGGACTCGTCCTGGCGCGAGGCAAAGCGAGCAAAGAGCGAGTTTGCGATGATCGGCGCGGGCACGTTCTCGTCGAGCGCCGCCAGGAGCGACCAGCGGCCCTCGCCGGAGTCTTCGACGTAGCCTGCGATCTTCGCCAGCCCCGGATCCTCGGCGAGCGCGAGCTCGAGCAACTCGATCAGCCAGCTGCGCACGACCGATCCATAGCGCCAGATGCTGGCCACGGAGTGCAGGTCGATCTCGAACTCCGAGGACTGCATGATCTCGAAGCCCTCGGCGATCGACTGCATCATCCCGTACTCGATGCCGTTGTGGATCATCTTCGTGAAGTGGCCGCTACCGGCGGCGCCGATGTGCGCGTAGCCGCCCTCCGGCGCCAGGTCGAGGAAGAGCGGTTCGACGCGCGAGACGGCGTCGGGCTTGCCGCCGACCATCACGCAGTAGCCGGCGTCGAGTCCCCAGACCCCGCCCGAGACGCCCGCGTCGACGAAGTGAATGCCTTTCTTCTCGGCCAGCTCTGCGCGCCGCTTGGAGTCGGTGAAGTGGGAGTTGCCGCCGTCCACGATCGTGTCGTCGTCCTCGAGCAGCTCGAGCAGCTCCGTGAAGGCGTGCTCGGTCACGTCACCGGCAGGGATCATCAACCAGACGACGCGCGGTGGCTCCAGCTTCTCCGCCAGGTCGATAAGCGAGGTTGCGGTGCGCTTCGGGTTGGTGCGCGCGTAGGTCTCGACCTCGTGACCGGCGCGGCGCAGGCGCTCGGCCATGTTGCCGCCCATTCGACCCATTCCGACCATGCCTAGCTTCATAGCTCCTCCTCTAATCCGATGCGGACGACAGGCCTTCCATGCTCCTCGAGGGCTGCGAAGTCGCCGGCGGCCTGGGCTCCGATCAGGCGCTTGAACCCGAAATCTCGTCCGGGAATCGCCAGCTCCTGTCCCAGGTCGTCCACGACCTGAATGAAAAGACCGTTGGCCTTCCCGCCCTTGTGCAACTGGCCGGTCGAGTGCAGGTAACGCGGGCCGAAGCCACGCGTGACGACGCAGCCGGTTGTTTCGCCCGCCCGCTTGGCCATAGCGGCGAGCTTCGCGTCGTTCTCGGGCGTCGGATCGACGAAGCCGAGGATGGCGATGTAGTCGCCGGGTCCCGCTGCCGCGAGAAGCTCGTCGAGGCTTCCGCGTGGCGCGAGATCGGGCTCGGCGCCGGAGGAGAGAATTGCGCTCGTCCTGTCCTTCGCTTCTTGAACGTTGGGCTGGTCGAACGGGTTGATCTCCAGGTAGGCGCCGGCGACGGCAACCGCGAACTCCCAGCGGAACATCTCCTGCCCGAGCTCGTAGGAGTTCTCGATTCTCAGCTCGACCGCCTGGCGATCGGTGTCACCGGGGAGCTCGCCGGGCGCCGGCACCAGACCCTTGCCCTGTTTTCCGGTGGATTCCGCGACGAGCTG
>JADGPD010000105.1 GCA_017882615.1 Thermoleophilia bacterium | reverse complement strand
CCCCTCCCCTAACCGGTTTCAGCCTATCGAGGAACTTCACGCGAGACGGAGACGAAATGCGCACCGGAAGCCGCGAAAGCGTGACGAAAGCGCCAAACCCGCTAGAGCACGATCTGCGTACCACGCAACGTAGTCGAGCTTGATGCGTCTACGCGGACGTCTACGAGGTCGCCTGCTTGGGCCGTGCCGGCGAAGTTGACGGTCGTGTTCCGGCGCGTGCGTCCGCGCAGGAGCGTCGAGTCGGTGCGACTCTGCCCCTCTACCAGCACCTGCTCGACCCCTCCGACCCGCCGCTCGTTCCGATCGCGTGCGGTCTTTTGCACCAGTTCGATCAACCGCTCGATTCGCTCCCGCTTGATCTCTTCCGGCACCTGATCGGGTAGCGACGCCGCCTCGGTGTCGTAACGCGGTGAGTAGACGAAGGTGAAGGCGCCGTCGAAACCGGCCTCTTCGACGAGACTCAGCGTGTGCTCGAAATCCTGGTCGGTCTCGCCGGGGAAGCCGACGATCAGGTCGGTCGTGATCGCCAGATCGGGAATCGCGCCGCGCATCTCCGCCAAAAGGGCGAGGAAACGACCTCGGTCGTAGGTGCGGCGCATCGCCTTGAGAATCCGGCTGGAGCCGGACTGAGCGGGAAGGTGCGCGTGCTCGCAGACCGATCCACACTCGACCATGGCGGCGATCACGTCGCTGCGGAAGTCCTTCGGATGCGGGCTCGTGAAGCGGATGCGCTCGATCCCCGGGGTCCGGTCGCAGGCGCGTAATAGCGAGGCGAAATCGAGGCGGTCGGCAGCCGGCAGGTCGCGTCCGTAAGAGTTGACGTTCTGACCGAGCAGTGTGATCTCACGCACGCCGTCTACGGCCAGGCGCTCGATCTCGGCAACGATCTCGGCCGCCGGGCGGCTCATCTGCCTACCGCGCACGGTCGGGACTATGCAGTAGGAGCAGACCGAGTTGCAGCCCATCGAGATCTGCACCCAGCCCTGGAAAGGTCGCTCGCGCCTGTTCGGCAACTCGGCGGCGAAACGGCGCTCGTCGCCGGTGCCGAAGCTGCCGCTTGCTCCACCGTTCCGCTCGGCCGTCAGCCACTTTCCAAACGCCGCGATCGAGCCCGGCCCAAAGGCGAAGTCGATCTGCGGAAACTGCTCGAACAGGCGATCTCGCTGCACCTCGGCGAAGCAGCCGCCGACCGCGAGCAGGCGCCCGGGATCGGCATCCTTGAGCGCCTTTGCCAACCCGAGATGCGCCGACAAGCGCGACTCGGCCTTCTCGCGGATGGTGCAGGTGTTGATGACCATCACATCGGCGTCCTCGAGAGCGGGCGCCTCCCCCATGCCCAGCTCCTCGAGCATGCCCTTGATCCGTTCGGAGTCGTGAGCGTTCATCTGGCAGCCGAAGGTTGTGACGTGGTAGCGACGCACACGTCAAGCGTAGCTACGTGCGATCAACCCGCTAACCGAAGTCTTCGCTCTCTCCGACGTCTTCTAGCGTCTCCGCGGAGAAACCGCGCGTTACTAGGCGGCGATGCGTTCGTCGCCGATCAGCCGCGGCCGCTAGCAGTGCCCGTGCCCGCTCGACTTCCGGCTCGAGCGAGGCGATCGCGTCCTCGATCAGCTCCGAGCCAACCCGTTCCTGCTCGAGGATGTAGTGAACGGCGGCGTCGCCGTAGCTGCGCTCCGCGAGCGATCTGGCGCGCTCGAGCGCGTAGGAGCGATCGTTCAGGTAATTTGCCTGCTCGAGCGCCTCGACCGCCTCTTCGAGCGCGACCGGGGCGACGCCCTTCTTCTCCAGCCGCTCCTCGAGCAGTGCTCGCGGAAGCGGGCGCCGGGCGAGCATGCGCGTCGCCTTGGCCAGCGCCTCGGCGCGGCGCAGCTCGCGCCCGAGCAAGCGTAGATCCTCTCGCTCGAGTCGCTTTCCGATGCTCAGGCCGGCGCGGGCTGCGGCTGTCAGTGGGATCTTGCGCCACGGCGTGCCGTCCAGCTCGACGAGCACGGCTCTCGTCGAGATCTCGCGTAGCCCGGTGATCTCGGGCACCTGTCTAGCTCCGACCTACGCCGCCGTTACGGCTTCCCTCGCCTCTTCCTCGGAGACCGCGCCGTTTGGAACTTCCCGTGGCGCCTCTCCGAGCCGGGCGGAGACGATCTGCTCGTCACCCACCAGTTCCTGGATGGCACCCAGGATCTGCTGGCAGACGTCCTGGTGCTCGCTCAGGAAGGCGGCCGCGTTCTGGCGGCCCTGGCCGAGGCGCTCGTCGCCGAAGGAGAAGTACGAGCCCGACTTCTGCACGATCTTCCGCTCCACGGCGGCGTCGAGCACCGTCGCGTCCCAGGGGATGCCCTGACCGTAAATGATGTCGAACTCGGCCTGCTTGAACGGCGGCGCGACCTTGTTCTTGACCACCTTGACCCGGACCCGGTTGCCGATCGCCTCGGCGCCGTCCTTGAGCGTCTCGATGCGACGGATGTCGAGCCTGACCGAGGCGTAGAACTTGAGCGCGCGGCCACCCGGCGTGACCTCGGGCGATCCGAACATAACCCCGATCTTCTCCCTGAGCTGGTTGGTGAACAGGCAGATCGTGTCGGTGCGGTTGAGCGAGCCGGCCAGCTTGCG
>JADGPD010000033.1 GCA_017882615.1 Thermoleophilia bacterium | reverse complement strand
TTTCACGTCGGGCGTCACGGGAACCAGCCAGGGCGCCGGGGCAAGCCGTCTGCGCGCTCGGCGCTGCATTCGCCGCCTGGGCGCCGGAGTGACGCGGGCGCCCTCGCGATAGAAGTCCGCGGCGAGCAGGGAGTGAAGCGAGATCACCTTCTCGCTGTGCGTGGCCGACTTGGGAACGAAGTCGATGACGATGCCGGCTTCCTTACGCGGATGGGTGCGCATGATGCGGCCGATCCGCTGCTGGTAGACGCGCCGCGAGGCGGTCGGCGCCAGGTGCATGCAGATCGTGGCGCGAGGCGAGTTCCAGCCCTAGGCCAGAAGCTGCGCGTTGATCAGGACGTTGATCTCGCCTCGCTCGTAGGCGGCCAGCGTCTCGGCCAGCTTCACCGGCGGCGTGCGACCGCTGACGGCCTCGGCCTTGAGACCGGCGGCGCGGAACTCCTGCGCCAGGTTGTAAGCGTGATCGACGCCCGCGGCGTAGACGATGCCCGGCGTGTCGTCGAAACGATCTCGGTAGAGACTCGCAGCCGCCTGATTGAGCGCCGTGTGGTCGAGAACCTGAGCCAGGGCCCGCTCGTCGAAATCGCCGCCGACGATAGGAACGGAGTGAATCGCCGCCACGGGCGGAACGCGCAGGCAGCGAAGCGGCGCGATCAGGCCGCGGCGGGCTGCGTCCTGCAGCGGCAGATCGTCGACCGAGGCGGGAAACACGTCCGAGACCTGCTTCGCGATCAGCTGCTCGGTGGCCGTCATTCCGATGAAGACCGGATCGGGGAAGGCGCGGATGGCGGCGCTCGTCTTCTCGCCCAGCGCCGTATGCGCCTCGTCGCAGATCACCAGCTGGTAGGCGGTCGGCTCGACCTCGGCGTGGTGACGCGCGAACCAGGCATAGGTCTGAATCGTGATCGGATTCGGCTTGCGGACGCGGTGCCCGCGCAGAATTATGTCGGAGAAGCGCTTGGCATAGCCCGTATCGGTGAGATCGTGGCGAAACTGGCTTACGAGCAGGCGCCGGTGGGTGAGGATCAGCACACCGACGGTTCGCGCCGCCTCGACAAAGCCTGCCGCCGCGATCGTCTTGCCCGAAGCGGTTGGATGGCGGAAGCGGAAGCGGCGGATCGCGCCCGGATCCTCCTTGGGCGTCAGCTCCGGTAACTCCTCTTCCTCGCCCGGGTCCGGCTCGCCGAAGCCGTTCTCTTCCTCCTCTTCCTCCTCCAGCTCGGTCTCATCGGAGAGATGTCCGTTGGCGAAGGCCGCTTCGACCTGGCGCTGATTGGCGGCGATCAGCTCGGTGAGCATGCCGGCGAGTGCGTCGACCTGATGGCGCCGCAATTCCAGCCCTGAAGCCAGATGGGGCGGCTTCTCGGTCAAAACCCGCTCGAGTCCGAGCATCAGCGAGTAGCGGACTTTCCACTCGGGCGACGGCTCCTTGTTTCCCTTCTCGATCTCGCTGATCGCGTCATCGAGCGCACGGCGACGAGCCGTGCCCGAGGCCATGGCCTTTGCCGGATCCTCGCCCTCGCGCAGGAACGACTCGCCCGCCCATGTTTCGGCGCGGCGAGCCTTGGCGACGATTTCTTCGCCGGCTTGGTCGAGCGTTGTCGGAAGTTGGTCTGTCGTCTCTGACATGGGAGGGCGGCATAGGTTGCCGCGCCGTGACCACCAGGAATAGACGTGCCGACGCTCAAGGAAAAACTGATGGAGAGCGCGGCTCGCAGAAAGAATAGCTAAAGATCAGGCGTAGAGCGAGAAGTAGACGTCGGGCGAGCGCGTCGGTTAGTGAGCGATCTCGATTCAGCTAGCTGGCGCCGCCAGCTTATCGCGTTCGCAACTTGCTAAAACGATCCCGCGATCAGCTTGCTATATACGATCAACCGGCGTTCCGACGCCCGCCTCGACTACTCCCTCGTCGCCGGCGGGTGCATGAAGACAGTCAGCACGATCGGCTCGAGCTCGGGGTCGTACTCCGATTGGGCCTGCTTCAGAGCTTGATCGATCAGATCGGAGAGGCGCTCGGGATCGACGCGCACGGCATCGGTGAGAACGCGGAAGCGCCCGGTTTGCGAGTACTTGGCGAGGCCCCGCTGAACCTCCTCGAGCATGACGGAATGGACGTCGCTGATAGTCGTGTTCGCCGACAGCAGCTCGGGCGCGACGGTGATGTGCTTGGCGACCGCCCGGTAGGGCTTCTCGCGCCGCCCGCCGTTTTCATCGGCCAGCTGGATCAGTCCGGCCTTCAGCAGCATGCGTACGTGAAAGTGCAGATGGCCGGGGTCGATGCCGATTCGGCCCGCCAGCTCGCGGTTCGTGAATGCCTGCCCGGCTTCCTCGCCCAGCATCTCCAGCACCCGCAACCGCAAGGGATGTCCCAGCGCCTTGAGCTGATCGGGCCTGTTGATCGTCAGGACGTCGAGCGTCCCCTTTGAGTCCGGCGAAGCGGGCATGCGAACTGCACTATATGACGTGATCGATATCGGCGTACGCCGAACTGGTGGTCGGCCGGAGGCCTCTATTGATCGTCGGCGCCGAGCTCGCGCGAGCGCTCCATAGCCGCCTGGATCGCATTCAGGAAGGCAGCCCGGATCCCAGCGCGCTCGAGCTCGCGAATGGCTCTGATCGTAGTGCCGCCCGGTGAAGTCACATTCTCGCGCAGCTCGACCGGATGAATGTGCTCGTCTCGCAGCAGCTTCGCCGTCCCGAACATCGTCTGAACGACGAGTTGCGTGGAGATCTCGCGCGAGAGCCCGAGCAAGATACCGGCCTCGATCATCGCTTCGGCTAGCAGCGCGAAGTAGGCCGGGCCCGAGCCCGAGACCGCCGTGACGGCGTCCATCTCGTCTTCTTGCACTCGCACGACCGCGCCGAGGTGGGCGAGCACTTCCTCGGCCAGCGCCAGATGCTCTTCGCCCGCGTGCGCTCCGGCGCAGATTCCGGCCATGCCTTCCTGCACCGTGGCCGGAGTGTTGGGCATCGCGCGCACGACCGGAACGTTCGCGGAAAGGTGCTTCTCGATATTCGGCGTTCGCACCGCCGCCGCGACCGACAGCACGGTCTGCTCAGCCGTGAGCACGTCTCCGATCTCGTCCAGGAGCGCGGCCAGATCTTGAGGCTTGACCGCGACGACGATCAGGCCGGCGTCTTTGACCGCATCACGATTCGACTGGCTCGTCTCGACGCCGCAACGCTCTTTGATCGCCTGCAGGCGCTCGCTGTGGATATCGGTTGCGACGATCTCGCTCGGCTTGCGCCAGCCCGATGCGCAGAGGCCCTTGATCAGAGCCTCTCCGATCTTGCCGGTGCCGATGACGACGATACGTCTCTTGTCCACGCTCATCGCGCGGAGTCTATACCTCGCTCGCCGGCGAGTGGCCGGCGCACGGCTCGAGCGGCTGTCCTCGCGTCCAGAGCACCTCGGCCGAGCGGAACCAGTCCCCGGCGCGAGCCTTGCAACAGGTAGACGGAGGCGAGGCCTTCCCACTCTCCGTAACGGGCGAGCAGCTCGCCCGTCTCGGCCTCGCCGACCCAGCGGCCGACAAGTACCGAGCAGAGCTTCACCAGTCCGAGATCGGCGACGAGACCGTGGTCGTAGCGACCAAGGCCCTCTAAGAAGAGGACGCCGATCGACCAGGGCCCGACCGTCCGCTCACGAGCCAGCCGCGCAAAGACGGCGCTTGACGGTAGTTCCCGCAGTCGCTCCAGATCGAGTGTGCGACAGAGCCGAACGAGCGTTGCGGCGCGTTTCGGCGCCAAGCCGAGCCGGCAGAGCTCGGCCGGCGAAAGCGCGGCCAACCGCTCCTGCGTTGGTGAGGCGTACAACCCGCTCACGGAATCGCGCGGCGAGACTCTGTGGATGACGCGAGCTTCGATGCTGCGTGCCTCGCGGGCGGTGATCAGCTGTCCGCAGAGCGCGCGCAGTAGAGCGTGGGCGACCGTGGCAAGCCTGATCGGTCTCAATCCTCGGAGGTTTCGCAGCGACGCGGCGAGAAGAGGATCGTCGGCGAAGCGCTGGAGAAAGGTGGAATGGTCGTCGTCGAGCGCCAGCTGGAAGCGGAGCCTTTTCAGGCCTCGCTCGGTGCTTGCGCTCAGGCTGACTGAGCCGTCCGGTCTTTGTCGCGCCCGGACGAGCTCGAGACCGCTTTCGTTCTCGACCGGAGTGGTCAGCTCGCCGGCTCGAAAACGCCTGCTCGCGTCGCCCGCGCCTCGCGCCGAGACGGCGAGCGAGTAAGGCCCGAGTGGAGAGACATCAACCGCAAGGGCGTTCTTCTGCTGCGGCTCTTCGGCCCCCCCCTGAACGGTCGCGAACATCTCTCTCACTCCCCGAAGAGTGTACGAGCTATTCCGTCAGTAAGGCGCTGCCGAGGCGGCCGCTGGCGCCGCGAAACGGCCGCGTCGGTCGCGCCTAGCGGTAGGCGCTCGCCTGCAGCTCGTAGAGCTCCGCGTAGAGACCGCCCAGCCTCATCAGCTCGGCGTGGCTGCCCGACTCTTTCACCTTCCCGTCGGCGACGACGAGGATCAGATCGGCCATGCGCACGGTCGAGAAGCGGTGCGAGACGAACAGGGTGATCGCACCCGTGGCGGCGCCTACGCGCTTGGCGTTCTCGGCGTAGCGCTCGAACAGCTCGTGCTCGGCTTGGGCGTCAAGCGCGCTGGTGGGCTCGTCGAGCACGAGCAGGAGCGGCTGCTCGCGCATCATCGCTCTTCCCAGCGCCAGCTTCTGCCACTGCCCTCCGGAGAGCTCGGTGCCCTCGGCGTAGCTCTTGCCGAGCTGGGTCGAGAGGCCCTGGTCGAGACGACCGATCATGTCCTCCGCGTGTGCGCGCTCGAGCGCCCCTTCGACCGCCGGCGCGGAGTCGAGGTTAGGCAGATCGCCGACGCCCACGGTCTGCTGGGCAATCAGCTCGAACCGGGCGAAATCCTGGAAACCGCTGGCAATTCGCTCGCGCCACTCGCCGATGTCGAAGCGGCGGATGTCGACGCCGTCGAGCAGTATCCGACCCTCCTGCGGCTCGTAGAAACGGCAGAGCAGCTTGACCAGCGTCGTCTTGCCGGCGCCGTTCTCGCCCACGATGGCAACGGTCGAGCCGGCCGGAAACTCCAGGTTCGCACCGCCGAGCACGACGCTGTCGGTGCCCGGATAGCGGAAGGTGACATTGTCGAAGACGAGGCCCTCCGTTGAGCGCGACGGCGTCGGCCGGTCGGGCTGTATGCGCTGGTCGCCGGCCACGAGCTGCTTGAGCCAGTGGTAGCGACCGATGATCTTCGCCATTCCCTGCAGGTTGTAGACGAGACCGAGCCCGATCGACACTTGGGTATTCACCTGCGCCGCGAGCGTGATCGCCAGCACGACGTCGCCCGGCTGGCCGCGGTGCCTGATCACACCCTGAACGACAAGCAGCACCGAGGCCACATAACCGACAGAGAACACGAGCTGACCGAGAGCGCGGACAACGGTGTTCGAGCGATGGATGCGCCAGAGCCGCTTGGTGGCGTTTTCCCACAGTTCCAGATGGCGGCGGCGGAGCTCGGTTTGGAGCCCGAACAGGCGTAGCTCCTTGGCCGGCCCGGCACTCGTCGCCTGGCGGAAGAGATGACGGCTGAGACGGATCTCGCCGGCGCTCGCGTCGCGCGCCCGGTCGAGACGGTTCTGCGCCCAGCGCCCCGTGAGCAGCGGCGGTAGCGAGAGCAGCGGCAAGAACAGGAGAAGCGGGTTGACGAACGCCAGCAGGATTCCGGTTTCGATCATTGCGACCGTGAGACCAAACGCGGTGAGCAGCGCCTCCAGTGACGCTTGAAGCTGGAACAACTCCTCGCGCAGAATGGTGAGCCGGTCGGTGTAGTCCGCACGCTCCTGATGCTCGATTCCCGGCGAGCCGTTCGCCAGCATGATCAGATCGGAATCGATCTCGAGCATGTTCGTGTCGGCCAACTCGAAGTAGGAGATGTGCGCGAAGTGCCCGAGCGTCAGGCCGAAGATGACGAGCAGTGCGGTGACTGCTCCCGCGATCGCGGCGCCGGTGGCATTGCCTTTAAGCGCGTAGTCGGTCAACTGCTTGAGCGAAAGACCGACGAGCGGCGCGGAGGCGTAAGCGCCCAGCATCAGGCCGACCGCGAGCACGGTCTTGGGCTTGTTGTTCCGCCAGGCGAGCCCGAGCAGTGTGCGTGCGCCGAGAATTACCTCTCTCACGGCTCGTCGTCCTCCTCGTCTTCGCCTTCGTCTTCGCCGCGGGCGAAGCGCTCGGCCTGAAGCTGGAACAGCTTCGCGTAGCGACCGCCGGCGGCGAGCAACTCCTCATGCGTTCCCTTTTCGACGACGCGGCCGCCTTGAAGCACGACGATGCCGTCGGCGCGACGCACGCTCGAGAAGCGGTGCGAGATCAGAATCGTTGTGACGCCGCGCGTCAGCTCGACGAAATGGTCGAAGAACTCGGCCTCGGCGCGAACGTCCAGCGCCGCAGTCGGCTCATCGAGCACGAGGATCGAGGCGCCGCCTTCCAGCGCGAACAGCGCGCGGGCGATCGCAATCCGCTGCCACTGACCGCCGGAGAGATCGGCCCCGCCTTCATACTGGCGCGAGAGCGGGGTATCGAAACCCTTTGGTAGCCGCTCGATCGCCTCGAAGATGCCGGCGTCGCGCGCGGCCTTTCGAATCGCCTCACGATCGCCGAGATGCGGCACCGAGCCGAAGCCGATGTTGTCGGCTGCCGACAGCTCGTAGCAGTTGAAGTCCTGGAAGATGATCCCGATCTGGCGGTGCCAGTCGTCGACGGGGAAATGGCGAATGTCGACCTCGTCGGTGCATATGCAACCGGAGTCCGGCTCGTAGAGGCGACCGAGCAGCTTGACCAGCGTCGTCTTGCCGGCGCCGTTCAGGCCGACGATGGCGGTGGACTTGCCGGCCGGGATCGAAAGCTGGAAGTCGCTCAATACCTGGCGCTCGCTGTGCGGATAGCTGAACGACAAATGATTGAAGTTGAGCTCTTGCTTGGGGAAGCCCTTCGGATCGCGCACCGGTTCGAGCTGCACCGTGCTGCCCTCGTACTTCTCGACGCCGCGCTCGAAGCCGAGCATTCCGGCGTACGACATCATCCCGAACTGGGTCTGGGTATCGGACTCGGGGTAGTGGCTACCGAGATTGATCGCGGCGATCGCAGCCTGGAAGGTGAGAGCAAGATCTCGGAGCGTGATTCCGCCGCCGGCGGCGCTGTGTCCTAGCGCAGCGAGCGCGGCTGCTGAGACGATCAGCGCAAAAGCGGTGATCACGAGGAAGGGCTTGAGATAGATACGGCGCCGCTCCTTCCAGACCGGCCCCATGAACTCGAGGAAGGACTCGCGGTAGCGCTCGCGCACCCAGGGCGCCAGACCGAAGACGCGCAGCTCCTTCGCTGCCGGCGGATCGAGCCCGACGCGGCGGAAGTAGAAGTTGCGGCGACGGATGCTGGCATTGGCGCGAAAGACGGCCGAGTACTTGCGCAGACCGCCGCGCTGGCCGTAGCGGAAGAGCATCGTCGCGACAAAGAGCGCTGCCGCCGCGAGCCAGGAGAAGACGATGCCGATGATGACGACCAGGCTGACCAGCTGGAGGTAGCGGGCGATCAGCGCCACCAGCCCCGCGCAGGCGCGGCCGGGAGTGCGAAAGCCGAACTCCAGCTGCGTGGCCGAGTCGCTCAGGTCGTCGAGCAGCTCCTGGTCTTCGAGCGGTCCGATCCCCGGGGTTCGAAGCGAGTCGCTGATCAGCCGATCGGCCGCTTGACCGTCCACCCTCCTCGTGATCAGCTCGCCGAACGAGGCTTGAAGCGGCGTCAACAACTGCATCAGCACGAAGGCCGCGGCCGCGAGAAGGAAGGCGTAGACGAGCGAGTCCCAGGCGCCCGAGCCGACTCCCGCCGCGGTCGCCGCCGGCACGCGGCCGAGCATGACACTGGTTCCGAGAATGAACAGCACCGGCAGGATGCCGAGCGCGATGTTCAGGATGATGGACGCGACGGTAAGGCCGATGCCGCTTTTCGGCAGCTCGCGCGCGATCTCCCAGCGCGAGCTGACCGACATGCGCATGAACGCGGCGAACTGGGCGAAGAGGGACGGCTTCGCGGTCTGGGCTGTCTGGGTGGTATCCAAGTCGGTCATCCTAGGTCTTCGTCTGCGCTCGAAGTCAAATGCGAAGCACCGTAACTGGCGAAACGATATAGAGGGTTACGTTGCGGGTCAAACACGGGGTAACTCGGAGCTTCCTTTTCTAGACGAACGCACGTTCGCTGTCAAGCGCGCGTCCCAGTAGAACGTGTGCTTCAAGAAAGCGCTCCCGCAGCGCTCGACCAAGATAGCGAAGCTTTCTTAACTTCCCCTGAATCCGGTCCCCGCGCGGGGCTCTGGTGTTGCATCCTTTGTTCTGGGCAGAGATCTCGAGTGAGGAGACAGCGAGTCTTGCAGGCGGGGCAGAATCCGATACCGAGTCGCTTCCGCGATCGTGCAGACGCCGGCCGCTATCTCGGCGAAGCGTTGTCCGAATACGCAAGGCGGGACGACGTCGTGGTGCTTGCGCTTCCGCGCGGCGGAGTGCCGGTCGGATTCGAGGTCGCGCGAGCACTCGAAGCTCCGCTCGACGTGTTCGTCGTCCGCAAGCTCGGAGTCCCGGGTCACGAGGAGCTCGCGTTCGGTGCGGTCGCCTCGGGCGGTGCTCGAATACTCAACCGCGACGTGATTCGCCACATCGGCTTGAGTAGCGACGTCATCGACGCGGTCAGTGAGCGCGAGCGCGCCGAGTTGGCGCGCCGAGAGCGCCTCTATCGCGGTGACCGACCCGACCGGCGGCTCGCGGGCAAGACGGTGATCGTCGTAGACGACGGACTTGCCACCGGAGCCAGCATGCGCGCGGCCATCGCGGCGGTGCGAGCGCAGAGCCCGGCGCGAATCGTGGTCGCGGTTCCCACCGCCGCGCTCGACACCTGCGCCGCCTTGAGCGCCGAGGTGGACGAGCTGGTGAGCCCGCTCAGGCCCGCGAACTTCTACGCGGTCAGCCTCTGGTACGACAGCTTCGAGCAGGTCTCCGACGACGTGGTCCGTAGACTGCTCGAGAAAGCGAAGGGGGAGCTCGGAGAATGACGGCGCGCGAGAGAGCGGTGGCCATTCCGGTCGGCGAGGTGCAACTTGCCGGGACGCTGCGCATCCCGGAGCGAGCCGGTGGAATCGTCCTCTTTGCTCACGGCTCGGGCTCCAGCCGCTTCAGCCCGCGTAACCGTCACGTCGCCGCGGTGTTGGAGCACGCCGGGCTGGCCACGATGCTGATCGACCTCTTGAGCGAGCGCGAGGAAAAAGAGGATTCCCGCACCGGCGCCCTTCGCTTCGATATCCCGATGCTGGCCGATCGACTCCTCGCTGCGACGGTCTGGTTGCATGCCAACGAAGGTACGACGTCTCTCCCGCTCGGCCTGTTCGGAGCGAGCACCGGCGCCGGCGCAGCTCTCCTGGCCGCCGCAGGACGGCCGGAGCTGATCAAGGCCGTAGTCTCGCGCGGCGGCCGACCCGATCTCGCGGGCAAAGCGCTTCGGCACGTAAGCGCTCCTACGCTGCTGATCGTCGGTGAGAGGGACTCCGTGGTGCTAGATCTCAACGAGCGCGCCGCCGCAGAGCTCGCAACCAAGTGCAAGCTGGCGATAGTCCCCAGGGCGACGCACCTGTTCGAAGAGCCGGGAGCGCTGGAGGAAGTCGCCGCGCTGGCGCGCGATTGGTTCTCGCTTCACCTGAGCGGTCGAGCAGCCGGCTAGCGCGATCGACGCGCCTTCAGCGCGAGCGGCCGACCGTCGTGTTCGGCATACTCCTGCGAGTGCTAGCTGGGTTTGTACTCGTTCTTAGCGGCGGCATCATCGCGCTGGGCTCCCGGCAGGATCTACTGACCGCCCATCTCGCGGGAAACGAGAGCGCGACGCTCAACATCGCCGGCACCCGCTTCGGCACAGCGATGCTTGTCTTCGCCGCGCTGATCGCCGCACTCGGCGTCGCTCGCATTGTTCGCGGCTACGCGAAAGACCCGCCGCTACACCAGATGGCGTCGCTGGTCTCGCTTGCCGCAATCGCGACGGTGCTGTCTCGCACCGGACTCTTCTTGGCCGATCACAATCTCTCGATCGTCTCTCCGTCTTCCTACGGGCATCTCGGCCTCGCGCTGGGCGTCTTTCTGGTTGCCGGCGGAGTGGTCCTGACGTTCGTCTCCAAGTTGGCTTGAGGGGCACCGCTTAGAGCAGACCAAGCTCGGTCGCCAGCGCCGACAGCCCTGCGGAGCTCGAATCGACGTCGCCGACTTGGTGCAGCTCCCAGCGCTCTTCGTGCGCCGCCTCGGCGCCGGGCTCCAGTAGGGACAGCGGCGCCAGCGTCTCGAGCTCGAGAAAACGGTCGTTGCAGTAGACCTCGACGTTCGAGTCGAGATCCGGGTGAGCGTGTTCCGGCTGCGGATCGAAGCGCTTGCAATAAAGCACGCCGCCGCTGAGATAAGCCGCCCAGCCGGCCCGGTTGAGATATCCGATCTTGAACGGCGCCGCGGCGGCAGCGCGCACGAGCACCAGCTCGTCGCCCAGCTCCAGCCGAGGATCCGAAACGGAGCTATAGGGCCAGAGCACGAGCGCTCGATTGGGCAGAGACTCGTTCTCCCCGATCGGCCCGCGCTGCTGAGGTAGCAGCGCGATACCACCCAGCGGCAGAATCGTTATCGCCCAGAGAGCCAGCTCCACCGCCTTCTCGTGCTCGTTGCGGATGCGGTGTCTGACCGTCAAAGCCGCCCGATCGGCGGCGAGCTCGATCTCCATCAGCTTGCGCAGGCCGGACTGAGGCTCGAGCCGTTCGAGGCTAAGTCCGTGCTTGCCTTCGCTTACGAGCAGATCGCCCTCGTCCGGCGCCGAGGTGAGCGGAGGATTCTCGGGCGCCCACCAGAGCCGGTGCCCCCCGCGCAGACGGTAGCGCCCCCAGGGAGTGTCCCAGCCAATGTCGGCGACGTCTCCGAGCGCGTTCTCGCTCGAGCCGGACGGCGTCAGGCGAACGATACGCGGCCCGGCGCTCGCGAGCACTTCGACGCTCAGGTGCTCGCTCTCGAGCACGAGCGTCTCCTCGCCGTGGAAATCGCCTCGCTTCATCCGCTGCTCCTTCGAGTTGGGCGCCGCGACTCCTAGGAGAGCGTGACCTCGACCGAGACCTCGCTCTTTCCGCTCGGAAGCGGCGCAACATCGCCCTCAACTGGCAAGCCGTCAACGACGAGCGAGACGTTGTTACCCTCGCCCGCTCGCTTGACGGTTATATCGAAGCTGACGCCGCGGAAGACTCGCCTGGCGCTGAAGCCGGGCCAGTCGCGCGGGATGACCGGGGCGATGCGAAGCCCTTCGTAGCTCGGGCGGATGCCCAGGATCCACTGGGTGCCGGCGACGTAGGTCCAGGAAGCCGTGCCGGTGAGCCAGGCGTTGCGCCCCATGCCAAATTGCGGATGAGCGGGACCGCAGATGTTCTGGCAGTAGACATAGGGCTCGACCTTGAACCGGTCGGCGTCCTCGCGCGCCAGCGGCAGAACCTGGCGGTAGTACTGATAGGCGCGGTCGCCCCAGCCGAGCATGGCGGCGGCGATGATCGCCCAGGTATTGGCGTGGCAGAAGATGCCGCCGTTCTCCTTGGCGCCCGGCGGGAAGGTGCTCGTTCCGCGAACCCGATCGGTGCCGTGCTCGTACGGCGGCCAGAGCAGAGCGATGCCGAACTCGCTGTTCAGCTTCGCGTGCATCGACTCCATCGCCGTCTCGGCCCGCTCGCTCGTGGCGACTCCACCGAGCACGCTCCAGCTCTGCGGGTTGAGGCTGATCGCCTGATTCTCCTCGCCGGCGATACCGATCGGCTTGCCCTCGTCGTCGAAGGAGCGCAGGTACCAGTCGCCGTCCCAGGCGCAGCTGTTGACGATCTCCGCCATCTCGTCGTGCAGGGCACGGAAGCGCTCGGCCTCTGGGCGGCCCAGATGATCGCTCAGCTCGGCCAGATCGACGAGCGCGCGGCAGAACTGCATCGCCACGAAGACGCTCTCGGCCTTGCCCGAGCCGCGGTCGACGTTGTGCGTGTCGTCCCAGTCGGAGAAGCCGATGCGAGGCAGACCGTGCGGGCCGCGGTTTTCGAGCGTGAACTGAAGCGCCCGCATCATGTGGCCCCAGATCGTGTCCGAGCTGCCTTCGACATACGGCACCTTCTGGTCGAGATAGGCGAAGTCGCCGGTCTCGCGCAGGTAGGCGCAAACCGAGATGACGAGCCACAGATGATCGTCCGAGTACCACTGCGGCCAGTCCGGCAGCTCGGTCGAGTGGCCCGGCCCGCCCTTACCGGTGAGCGGATAGAACTGGTGCCAGGTGTGACCGTCCTCGAACTGGAGCTCCCAGATCTTGGTGAGCATGCGGCGCGCGTGATCAGGGGCGTTGTGCATCGTCCCGAGAGTGTCCTGACCGGAATCGCGCGTGCCCATCCCGCGTCCGAGACCGGTCTCGTAGGCGGAGATGAAGCGCGACCAGTAGAGCGTCGTGCGGCACTGAACCTGGTTCCAGAAATTGAGCATCGCGTTCGTCTCGGCGTCGGGTGTCTCGACGGTGAAGCGCGACAGGTACTCGTCCCAGTCGGCCTTGAGCGCGGCGAACGAGCTCTCCACTTGCTTGGCGTCGCGGTAGGTCGCCAGCACTCGATCGATCTCCTCGGGGTGGTCGGTGATCCCGAGCACGAAGACGATCTGGCGCTCCTCGCCCGGCTCCAGCAGCAGGTCGTGGCAGAGCGAGCCGATGCTGTTTCCGCGCGGCGAATCCTGGTTCGACGGCTCGCCGAGCTTGACTGCGATCGGGCTGCCGAGATCGCGGCAGCGGCCCACGAAGGTCTCGCGGTCGCAGTCGTAGCCGTAGGGCTGCACGCTGGAAGAGAAGTAAGTCGTCGCCGGGGCGAAGACGGTGCCGGCGCGGATCGTCCCGTCCTCGTAGGAGCTGCGCACGATGTGCTGCGACCAGTCGAGGTTGTGCAGGTCGTTGAAAGCGTCCGGGAAGCTGAGCTCCACGTAGCTGAAGCTGCGTAGATGCCGGCGCCTGTCACCCGTATTGCGGAGCGTCAGGACCCAGAGCTCACAGGGGCAGTTCTCCTCTTCGGGCACGGGCGGTACGAAGTAGAGAATCTCGCTCGAGATGCCGTCGTACTTGCTCGAAATCTTCGTATAGGCCGTGCCGTGCCGGCACTCGTAGGAATCGAGATCTCGACGGACTGGCTGCCAGGTCGGGCTCCAGAACTCGCCGCTGTCTTGATCGCGCAGGTAGAGGTAGCGCCCGGGCTGGTCGTCGGGAATGGCGTTGTAGCGGTAGCGGCTGACGCGCCGGTTACGGGGATCGCGATCGAACGAGTATCCGCCCGCCGTGTTGGAGATGATGCCGCCGTAGCGGCCGGCGCCCAGGTAGTTGATCCAGGGCGTGGGCGTATCGGGGCGGGTGATGACGTATTCGCGCGCCGCTTCGTCGAAAAAGCCGTATGGATTCACTGCGAGCCGACCTGCCTTAGGTTGAAAGTCGAGAGCGCCCGACCAAAAAGCGCTCTAAGCCGCCTGAAAACGTTTGCGAGACCTTATTGGAAAAGTAGGACCGGGTCAACCGCCAACCCTCACTACCCCGCGTCTGATCGGAAATGGTCGCCGGCCGCTACCCCATGGTCACTTCAACTACGACCTCGCTGCCCGCCGGTTGCGGCGTGACCAGGTTACCCTCGGCTTTCTTGCCGTTGACGACGACCTGCGTGACGCCTTTGCAGACGCCCTTGGGCTTGCTCACGCTGATCCGGTAGGTCGCCCCGCGGAAAATGCGCGTAGCCTCGAACCGCTCCCACTCCCTGGGCAGACAGGGATCGATACGCAGACCGTTGTACTCGGCGCGGATGCCCAGGATCCACTGGCTGGCGGCGACGAAGTTCCAGGCCGCCGTGCCCGAGAGCCACGAGTTCTTGGCCTCGCCGAAGCTCGGCGCATCCTTGCCGGCGATCATCTGCGGATAGACGTAGGGCTCGCAGCGATGCAGCTCGGAGATGTCCTCGCGAGCGGAGGGGTTGATGCGCTGGTAGTAATCGAAGGCGGCGTCGCCGCGCCCGATGATGCTCTCGGCGATCATGATCCAGGGATTCGTGTGGCAGAAGATGCCGGCGTTTTCCTTGTAGCCGGGCGGATAGGAGCTGATCTCGCCGAGATTGACGTAGTAGTGCGTGAAGGCGGGCTGCTGCAGGACGATCCCGTGCTCGCAGGCCAGCCTGGAGGCGACCGAGTCGAGCGCCGTCTCGGCCTTGCCGTCGTCGACGCCGATGCCGGCGACGATGCAGATGCCCTGCGGCTCGATGAAGATCTGGCCCTCCTCGTTCTCGGCCGAGCCGACGACGTCGCCGAAGTAGTCGTAGGCGCGCCGGAACCACTCGCCGTCCCAGCCGTGCTTGCGAACGACCGCGTCCATCTGGGCTCCGTCGGCGCGATAGCTCTCCGCCTCGTCTGTGTGACCGCGGAGCTCGGCGATCTGCGCCAGCTCCTCGGCCGCCAGCACGAACAGCCCGCCGATGAAGACCGACTCGGCGACGCCGCCCTCCTTGTTCTCGGTCGTCTGGAACGACTCGCCGGGCGTGGTCGAGAAGCAGTTCAGGTTGAGGCAGTCGTTCCAGTCGGCGCGGCCGATCAGCGGTAGCTCGTGCGGGCCCAGCCGCTGCAGCGTGTAGCGCAGCGAGCGCTGGAGGTGCTCGTAAAGCGGCGACTCGGAACCGGGCTCGTTGTCGTAAGTGACCTGCTCGTCGAGAATCGAGAGGTCGCCGGTCTCCTTCAAGTAGGCCGCCACTCCAAGGATCAGCCAGGCCGGGTCGTCGTTGAAGCCCGAGCCGACATCGTCGTTTCCGCGCTTGGTCAGCGGCTGATACTGGTGGTAGGCGCCGCCCGAAGGAAGCTGCGTCGCGGCGATGTCGAGAATCCGCTCGCGCGCGCGCTCGGGAACCATGTGCACGAACCCGAGCAGGTCCTGGTTGGAGTCGCGGAAGCCCATCCCGCGTCCGATCCCCGACTCGTAGAACGAGGCCGAGCGCGACATGTTGAAGGTGACCATGCACTGGTAGGCGTTCCAGATGTTGACCATCCGATTCGTGTGCTCGTCGGGCGTCGAGACCTGCAGGATCCCGAGCAGCTCCGACCAGTAGTCGCGCAGTCGCTGGAAGGCGCCTTCGGCCTCGTCTGAGCGCAGGTAGCGCTCAATCACGGGCTTGACCAGCTTCTTGTTGATCGTTTGCGAGTCGGGCGGATCGAACTTGGCGTCGACCGGGTTCTCCCAGTAGCCGAGCACGAACACGATCTCCTTCGTCTCGCCGGGAGCGAGGGTCAGCTCGACGTGATGCGAGCCGCACGGCGCCCAGCCGTTGGCCACCGAGTCGAAGGACTGGCCGCGCTCGACGGCAGCCGGCGTGTCCCAGCCGTTGTAGGCCCCGAGGAAGGTGTCGCGCTGCGTGTCGAAGCCCGCCAGCGGCTCGGAGCAGGCGAAGTAGGCGAAGTGATCGCGGCGCTCGCGGTACTCGGTCTTGTGGTAGATGACGCTGCCTTCGACCTCCACCTGGCCGGTGGAGAAGTTGCGCTGGAAATTGGTCTGATCGTCCTGAGCGTCCCAGAGGCAGAACTCGACCGCCGAGAAGAGCGAGAGCTTCGCCTCCACGTCGCGCTTGTTCGTGACGCGCGTGCGCCAGATCTCGAGGTTCTCATCGACCGGAACGAAGTACAGCGTCTCGGCCTCGATGCCCTCGTGGCGCGAAGAGATGGCCGAATAGCCCATGCCGTGGCGGCACTCGTAGTCTTCGAGCTCGGACCGGGTCGGCTGCCAGGACGGCGACCAGAAGTCACCCGAGACTGTGTCTCGCAGATAGAGATATCGCCCACCCAGATCGAACGGGACGTTGTTGTAGCGATAGCGTGTGAGCCGGCGCAGACGGGCGTCGCGGTAGAACGAGTAGCCGCCGGCGGTGTTCGAGATGATCCCGAAGTAGGCCTCGCTCCCTAGGTAATTGATCCAGGGAAGGGGCGTGTCCGGGCGCGTGATCACATACTCGCGCCGCTCATCGTCGAAGTGTCCGTAGCGCATCCTTTTCTATCCCTTCGATCGGCTCCGCGTCTCGGGAAGATACACGCACGAGTCGCGCGAGGCGGCACAAAAAGACTTCCTCGGCAGCGGTTTTGCCGATCGCTCAGCTCGCCGGAGCCGTGACGGAGACCAGACGCGCGAAGACGATCCAGCGATGAGACGCGCTGTAAAGCGGGTGACAGGCCGAGAGAACGAGCGTGTCGAAGCCGCGCTTGCGCAGGATGCTCCAGTCGTTCGAGCGAACGACCTCGTGCGCGAAGACGCGATAGTTGAAGGTGCCGTAGGGCATCAGGAGGCGGATGCGATTGCCGCGTGCAAGCTCGTCGATGTGGCGGAACGGAGCGCCGAAGGTGGTGCGGTGCCCGGCTATCGCCGTGACCTTCCCCATGCCCGGCCAGGAGCTTTGCGGGTAGCGCCCGGGCCCACGGCTCAGATCGGAAGCCCAGTCGGTGCCGTTGACAACCACCTTGCTGATGCCGATACGCGGGATCTCGATGCGGCCGACGGCCTGGCCCGCGTGAATCGCGTGGGAAAAACGGAGGGCGGCGGCGCGAATCGCGGCGGTTGACGGATCCGCGTTCTTTTTCGCGAAAGGAGTCGACGGCTTGAATTGTTTGAACTCCTTATTCAGTTGCCCCGACAGCTGATGCTGTTTCCAGTCCTGATAGAGGGCCGTGACGGGATCGCCGAAAAAGAGGATGACTATCGCCCAGACAACGAGGAGGGCGCCCAGAGCTGCGATCACGAGCCCCATCCGGCTGATGACGTGCCGCCTGCGCGAGCCGGGCCTGCGAGTCACCGGCTCGTCCGCGCTGTTCTCGAAGGCAGTTCGCTCTGAGTCTTCGCTGGACATCTAGCGATCGTACCCTGCCTGCGTAACTTCACTCCGCAATCGATTCGGTTTTAGCCGCCCGCGCGACCACCCACGGGCAGGAATCCGGCATGGCTATCCGAATCATCTGCTCTGCTACCCAAAAGGTGCTTGGATTCTCTAGGATGCGGCGCAACGAACTAGCCACTCGAAGCGCGGCAAACGGGGGGAGAGGCTAAGTGACTGAGGCAAGAGCGTTGAGGGAACGAGGTGCCCGGCATTCACGCGGTCGGCGCAGGCTGGCGGTCACGCTGCTGGCAACGCTGCTCATCGCCGTCCTAGCGCTGCTGCAGAGCAACGTCGCCGGCTCGCAGACAAAGTCCGCGAAGTCCGCGAAGAAGTCGTCCATCACGGTCATGACCGGCTACGAGAGGCAGCTGGCAGCGGCGATGAACGCCGTCCGCAGGCAGCATGGGCTGCGCGCCCTCAAGCTCGTGCCCGGACTGATGCGCTCAGCCGACAAGCACTCGCTGCAGATGGCCTGTAACGGATATTTCGCGCATTCGTCGCCGAACGGCGCCAGCTTCATGGCTCGCGTCAAGAGCTACTACGGCGGCGGCAACCCGAGTTACTTCTCCGCCGGAGAGAACATCCTCTGGGCGCAACCACGGGTGATGCCGCGAGGAGTTGTCCTGCGCTGGCTGGCCAGCCCGGAGCACAGGCGCGTGCTGCTCTCGTCGCATTGGCGGGTTCTCGGGGTTGGCGTGGTCAGCTCGGCTCACGGCGCCGGCGTATTCGCGGGCCAGACGGTGATGCTCGTGACCGCCGACTTCGCGGTCAAGCGTTAGCTCGACCCGGCGCCGCGGTTGATCGCACTGATGAGCGCCCGCATCGAGGCGACGACGATGCTCTCGTCGATGCCAACGCCCCAGAACACGTTTCCGTCGATGTCCGCCTCGATGTAGGCGGCAGCTGTCGCATCGGCTCCCGAGCGCATCGCATGCTCTGCATAGTCGAGGATGCGAACGCTGATCCCGAGCTCCTCGCCCAGGGCCGCGACCAGGGCGTCGACGGGCCCGTGCCCCGCGCCAACGACGGTTCGCTCGACTCCGTCCACGCGCAGAACCGCCTCGATGCGATCGTGACCGGGCTCGCCCTCCAGGTGCCTGAGCGAGATCAGCTCGAGCGGGCGCACCGGCTTCAGGTACTCGCCCTCGAAAGCTCGCCAGATCTCCTCCGGGGTCACCTCGCCGCCTTCGCTGTCGGCAATCTTCTGTATCGCCTTGGAGAATTCGATCTGCAGGCGCCGCGGCAGCTCCAGGTGGTGCTCGGTCTTGAGCACGTAGGCCACGCCGCCCTTGCCCGATTGGCTGTTGACGCGAATGATGGCCTCGTAGGAGCGGCCGACGTCCTTGGGATCGATCGGCAGATAGGGGACTTCCCAGATGCCGTCTTCGGGCTTCTTCGCCCGCGCCTGCATGCCCTTGTTGATCGCGTCCTGGTGGGAGCCCGAGAAGGACGTGTAGACGAGATCGCCCGTGTAGGGGTGGCGCGGATTGATCGGGAGCTGATTGCAGTACTCGACGACGCGGCGCAGCTCGTCGATGTCGGAAAAGTCTAGCTCCGGGTCGACACCCTGGCTGAACAGGTTCATCGCCAGGGTGACCAGATCGACGTTGCCCGTGCGCTCGCCGTTGCCGAAGAGCGTGCCTTCGATGCGCTCGGCGCCGGCCATCAGCGCCAGCTCGGCGGCGGCGACGGCTGTGCCGCGATCGTTGTGCGGATGGATCGAGATGATCGCGCGCTCGCGCTCGCTCAGGTCGCGGCAGAACCGCTCGATCTGGTCGGCGTGGACGTTGGGCGTGGACATCTCGACCGTCGCCGGGAGGTTGAGGATCGCCTTGCGCGCCGTCGTCGGCTGCCAAACGTCGAGCACCGCCTCGCAGACTTCGACCGCGTAGTCCAGCTCAGTACCGGTGAAGCTCTCCGGCGAGTACTCGAAGCGAACATCCGTCTCGGGAACCTTCTCGACGCCGCGCAGGCACCACGTGGCGCCGTCGACCGCGATCTTCTTCACGCCCGCCTGATCGGCGCGGAAGACGATGCGGCGCTGCAGCTCCGAGGTCGAGTTGTAGAGATGGACGATCGCCGCCCGCGCTCCGCGGATGCTCTCGAAGGTGCGCTCGATCAATTCTTCCCGGGCCTGAGTCAGCACCATGATCGTGACGTCGTCGGGAATCGAATCCTTCTCGATCAGCTGGCGGAGGAAGTCGTAATCGGTCTGCGAGGCCGCCGGAAAGCCGACCTCGATCTCTTTGAAGCCGATCTCGACGAGGAGGTCGAAGAGCCGCTGCTTGCGTGCCGGGTCCATCGGGTCGATCAGCGCCTGGTTGCCGTCGCGAAGGTCGACCGAGCACCAGATCGGGGCTTTCGTGATCGTCTTCGCCGGCCAGGTTCTGTCTGGCAGCTCGACCGGCGGATAAGGCCGGTACTTCTCGGTTCGCATTCGACTCATCTCATTTCCTCGTGGGTCACTGTTTTCGGCCATAAAAAAGCCCCCAAGCCAGAAGGCGGTGGAGGCGGAAGGCGACCGGACCGGGGTTTATTTACCCGGCGGTCGCCAAGCTAAGCAGGAGGGTCTGGCTCTTCGTTCGCGTCAACACTGCGCTAAGAGCGTAGCTAGCGTGCGCCGTCCACGCAAACAGAAGAGCGGCTTTGGGCTCGTTTTCGGGCCTCGGGCTACGGTTCTCTCCCCCGGGCCAGGGTCGTCTTTGATACTTCTTTGCCATGAGGGCGCCCCCTGAACGGGCGGCGTCGTTCGTACAACCGTCGAG
>JADGPD010000032.1 GCA_017882615.1 Thermoleophilia bacterium | reverse complement strand
GCCTCGCTCGAGAGGGCGTTCCGATGCCGGCCGCGCACGCCTCCTGCCTGCGAATGCTCGCTCCCGTGCTGACGCTCGATCAGGGCGAGCGCCTGTTTGCCCCGGCCGGGCACCTGCTCGACGAAGGCGAGCTTCTTGTTCAACCCGGGATCGCCGCCGCGCTGGAGCTGATCGCCGAGGACCCGCGCTCGCTCTACGCGGGGGCACTCTCGCGCAGCCTGCTCGAGCTGGTGCGCGAACGAGGCGGCTTGATAACCGAGGAAGACCTCTCCTCCTACACCCCGCTCTGGCGCGAGCCAATCGAGACGTCTTACGCCGGAACGCGTTTCTTCACCCGGGGCGGACTGTCTGGAGTGCCCGAGACGCTGGCGCGACTCCGTCCTCTGGTGGGCATTTCCGGGCGCGAGCGGGCACTGGCGCTACTAGAAGCGCTCCGCGGAGAAGGCGCCGGCTCACACACCACCAACCTGGTCGCTGTGGATGGGGAGGGAAACGCCTGCGTACTCACGACCAGCCTGGGCCTCGGCTCGGGCGACTATCTGCCGGGCTTCGACCTGCATCTGAACTCGATGCTGGGCGAGAAGGAGCTTCTCAGCGATGAGCTCGAGCCGGGTGAGCGTGTGTTGAGCATGACGGCGCCGAGCATCGCCGTGGACGAGCGCGGTCTGACGCTGGCAATCGGGTCCGCCGGCGGCACTCGTCTGCGCTCGGCGCTGGTGCAGGTTGCCTCGGGAATTCTCGACGAGGGCCTGTCGCCCGGCGAGGCGATCGAGCGCCCCCGTTTCCATCCCGCGGGTTCGGTCTTGAACGCCGAGCCGGGCGTGGACGAGGAGGCGCTCGACGAGCTGGAGGCGGAAGGATGGGAAGTTCGGCGCTGGTCGTCGCTTCACCACTACTTCGGCGGTGTCAGCGCGATCGGCCGGGCCGGCGCGGCGGGAGATCCCAGGCGCAGCGGCGCGGGCCTGCTACTCGGCTAGCTACTGAAATATCCCTAACGCCGAGAGTGCCGGATTGCCCAGGCGAGAGCCGCGACCATCATGACGAGAATGATCGAGAAAGAAGCTGCGAGAACAAGCAGGGCGGTCACCGGTGGTTCACGGCCTTTCGGCTTCTCGCGCTGACTGGACATCGCGGGCGATCTGCTCGCTGAGCGCCGCGTCGCTCTCGAACACCTGCTCGCCGCGCAGCCGCTGCCAGAGCTCGACGACCAGCCGCTGGCCGTAGAGGTCGCCCGAGAAATCGACTAGATGAACTTCGACGCGGCGCTCTCCGCCGCCGAAATGGATGTTGACGCCGATCGAGACGGCGGCCCGGTGTGCCTCGGTCAGGCCGGCATAGATGCCGTCGAGCGGGACGAGTTGGTGCGGGGCGAAGGCCAGGTTGGCGGTCGGGAAACCGAGCCGGGCGCCGCGCGCCAGGCCCGGAACGACGCGTCCGTCGAGCTCGTAGGGGTGGCCGAGCAGCGCGGCCGCTCCGATCGCGTCGCCTTCGTGCAGCGCATTTCGGATCGCGGTCGAGGAGACGCCGGGAACGGGCTCGACCAGCCGCGTGAGCAGACCCTCCTCGCGCAACATGTCGAGATCGCCCGCGCGACCATGTCCGAAACGGAAATCAGGGCCGGCGATGACGATCTGAGCGCCGAGCGGACTCAGGTGGCGCAGGGTGAACTCTCTCGGCGTCATCGCGGCCAGTTCGCTGTCGAAGCGCAGCACGACGATCTCCTCCACGCCGTACTCGGCCAGCAGCTCGACCTTGCGCTCGAGCGTGGTAAGAAGCTCGACCGGCTGTCCGAGCAGCACGCGCGGATGCGGATCGAAGGTCAGCACGGCCACGGGAAGGCCGGTCTCGAAGGCGGTGTCCAGGACGCGCCGATGGCCCAGATGGACGCCGTCGAAGGAGCCGATCGCGACCGCCCGCGCGGTGCGGGGCAGGTCTATCGGATCGCGAACGACTTTCATCCCGGCATCACCGTCTCGGATCTCACCGTACCGTTCTTGCCCGCTGCCACTGCGATCAATCTGCCTTCCCGGCACAGGCGCAGCAGGCCCCGCTCGTTTCGCTCCAGCGGTCGCCCGGCGCGGATCGCTGCGACCTCCTCCTCGTTCAGCTCCAGAGCCGGGAGGAAGGGAAGCGCCTCGGCCGCCGGATGGATCCGGTCGCTGTCGGAGTTTCCCAGCGAGAACGGTCCGATCTCGAGCCGGCGCAAGCTGCGGCAGTGGCCGCCCAGCCGGTCGGCGATCGCCCGCACGTAGGTTCCCGAGCTGACACGTAGATCGAGCCTGGCGACGCCGGCGGAATAGTCGAGCAGGCGCAGCTCGTCGATGCGCGAGCGCCTGAGCGGCATCTCCGGAGCCTCGCCGCGTCGAGCAAGGCGATAGGCTCGCTCGCCGCCGATCTTGATCGCCGAGAGCGCGGGCACGCGCAGCTCGACCTCTCCGCGTAGCTCTTCGAGGCTCTGCTCGAGTTGCTCGAGCTCGGGCGCCTCCATCTGCTCGATGATCTCGCCCGTGAGGTCACCGCTCGAGCTGCGCGCGCCGAGGTCGATCTCGGTCTCGTAGCGCTTGTCGAGGCCGACGAGATAGCGCGCGATCCGTGTCGCAGAGCCCAGCAGCACCAGCAACAGCCCGCTGGCGAACGGGTCGAGCGTGCCGGCGTGACCGGCCCGGGCGCCGGTCTTGGCGCGCAGGTCGCGCACGACCGCAAACGAGGAGGGCCCGCTCGGCTTGTCCACGAGCACGAGTCCGGATGGCTCGAGCGCCCGCGGAATCGCCACGGCCTATCCCGCCTGGCCCGACGTCTTGGCGACGAACTCCTTGCACAAGAAGGCGATCAGTTCCTTGACGCTGAGGTCGCTCGAGAACCCGGCCGCCTGCCTGTGGCCGCCGCCTCCGGCGACGCGCGCCAGCTCCGAGACATCGAGCCGGTCGCGCGAGGAGCGGAGGCTGACGCGGCGCTTGTCCCGCTCGGGCGGCTCCGAAATCAGAGCTGACATCTCGACACCGGCGACCGCTCGCAGCGAGTCGATCACGCCTTCTGAGGCGCCACTCGAAGCGCCGGTCTCCTCGTAATCCTTGCGCTCGAGGAAGGAGATGACCAGCCGCCCGCCCTCGTACACCTCGACGTGCTCGAGCGCACGCGCCAGCAACTTCAGCTTCGACAGCTCGATCGTCTCGTAAACGTGCTGGAAGATCCGGTGTGCGTCGGCGCCGTCCTCGATCAGCTCGGCGGCTAGGCGCAGCGTCTTGGGCGAGGTGTTCGCGTACTGGAAGCGGCCGGTGTCGGTGACCAGCGCGATATACAGCGCCTCGGCGATCGCGGGCGTCAGGCGCACCTTCAGCTCGCTGAAGACATCGCGCAGGACCTCGCTCGTAGACGAGGCTTCGGCGACGACAAGGTTGACGTTGCCATAGCGGCTGTTGTCGTGGTGGTGGTCGATGACCGCGACGAAGGGCGCCTGTGTGAGCAGGCGCTGGTCGCTGCCGAGGCGCGCCTCGTTGGCCGCGTCGAGCGAGAGCAGGGGACGGCCGAGAAGCTCGTCGGGGTCGCCGCGGACGAGATCGTCCAGCGGCATGAAGCGATATTCGAAGGGAATCGGCGCCGAGCCGACGAGGAACATCGTCGAGCGCTTGCCGAGCTGGTCGAGCGCCAGCTTGAGCGCGAGCATCGAGCCGAGCGCGTCGCCGTCCGGGTTCTCGTGAACGGAGATGACGAAATCGTCGTGGTCGCGAATCCCTTGCGCGACCGCCTTGAGATCAGCCTTCGTTATCGTCATCGGGCGGAGCCAGCTCTTCGATCAGTTTCGTCATGCGAACCGCATATTCGGCGGTCGGATCGTACTCGAAGGTGAGTTGTGGGATTCGCTTGATGCGAAGCTCGCGGTTCAGCCTCGCCTGGAGCACGCCGCGGGCGGCATTCAGCGCGTCGACCGCCTTGGCGATCTTGGCCTCGGAGCCGAGCACGCTGACGTAGACGCGCGCAGTGCTCAAATCGGCGGTCGTTCTCACCGCGGTGATGGTCACAAAGCCGATGCGCGGATCCTTGAGCGAGGGCAGGGCTTCGCTCAAAGACTGCCGTAGCGACTCGTTGACTCGGCGCATTCTTCCGGACATCACTCTCCATTCAAGCGGTTTCGAGCGACGCCGCGCGCCACGACACCGCTCGTGGCCGTTACTCGAACGGGCGGAATCGTCCAAAAAGACGCGTAGAAGGCCGAAATCGCGCTACTCGAGCGCTGCCCGCCGTCCTATAGCGGCGGTTCGACTACGTTTCCGCCATGCCCGCAGAACCAGCAGCGCGCCCGGCGACGGACGTCTATCTCTACGGTCACGTGTCGACTGGCGTCATCGTCCGGATCCAGGGGAAGTTTCCGCAACCGGACGGCTACGGCGAGATCGTCGAGACGCTCGAGAACCACTGCGGCGAGGCCACCGGCAGCGCCATCGTGCTGGCCCGCCTGGGCGCCTCGGTCGTGCTCGAGGGCAACTGGATTGGCGACACGCCGGCCTGTCGCCGCACGCTCGCGTTTCTAGAGTCGCGCGGGATCGACTGCACGGGCCTGATCGTCAAGCCCGGCTACCAGGGCGTCAACGAGATCACGATCTCCGACGGCGAATCGCGCACCGTCTTCGGGCGCTACGGCGATCTGCTCGGCACGACGCGGCAATGGGAGATGCCGAACCTCGCCCGCATCGAGCAGGCGCGGGTCGTCTGCGTCGACCCTTCGTTCGGCGAGGCGACGCTCGCGACCGCCCGCGCCGCCAGGGAAGCCGGCATTCCCCTCGTCAGCTCGGATGCTCCCTACGAGTCCGAGCTAGCCGCGCTGGCCGACGTGGTGGCCATCTCGGGCGAGCTGATGGCGCGCGACTACCCCGAGGCGCTTGAGTCGGAGGCGGCGCGGGAAGAGCTGTTCGAGCAGTATCTCGAGCGCTGCGCAGGGCTGGTCGTCTTCACCGCCGGTTCGCGGCCGCTTTGGTACGCGCGCGGACGTGCGGGCCGACCGGCGAGCGGCCGCGCTCTGCCCGGCGAGCGACGAGAGCTCTCCCCAACCCAGGTCGAGATCGTCGACAGCGCAGGCGCCGGCGACAGCTTCCGGGCCGGCCTGATCTACGGCTTGCTTCAGGACTGGAGCGACGACGAGCTGGTGCGCTTTGCCAGCGCTCTGGCTTCGCTCGTTTGCACCACGACGCCGGGCTGCGTGAATCCGCCCACGCTGGAACAGGTGCGCGAGTTGCTGGAGAGCTCTTCGCTCTGATCGGGCATTACTCGTCGCCGGGCACGACGATGCTTCTCCCCACGATCCTCGACTCGTAGGCCTGGCCGAAGAGAAAGCGCTCGACGCCGTCCATCAGCTGCTCGAGTGCACCGGCTTCCGCGGCCGCGAGTGCGACCACCAGCTGAGCCCGCTGCCAGACGTCGTGGAAATCGGTCTCGGCCACCGAGGCGCCGAACCGTTTCTGCAGCTGGGCCTTGGTCGAGCGCAGGTGCTGGCGCTTGTCCTTGAGTGAGCCCGCCTCAGGAAAGCGCAGCTCGGTTACGAGAATGCCGACGTAGCCTCCGCCCACAACGCGTATTGAAGCGCTTCAGGCGCCGCGGCGGCTAGCTCGACTGGGCGGCCGACGGCGGAACGGTCTCGTCGAGGCTGGTGCGCTCGGTCTCGCGCACCTCGTAAACCTCGAAGACGTCGCCTTCCTTGACGTCGTTGTAGCCATCGAGCAGGATGCCGCACTCGAATCCTTCGGCCACCTCGCGGGCATCGTCCTTGAAGCGCTTGAGCTGGCCGATGGTCGTCTCGTGCACGATCGATCCGTCGCGCAGCAGGCGCACGAGCGCGCCGCGGCGAACGACGCCGCTACGAACGTAACAACCCGCGATCGTTCCGATGCGAGAGGCGCGGAAGGTCGCGCGCACTTCCACCTCGCCGAGAATGTGCTCGCTGGTGACGGCGGAGAGCATGCCCACGAGCGCCTTCTCGATGTCCTCGGTGAGCTGGTAGATGACGCGGTAGGTGCGGATGTCGACGCCCTGCCGGTCGGCGGCCGTGCGGGCCTCGGAGTTCGGGCGCACGTTGAAGCCGACGATGAGCGCGTTCGAAGCGGAGGCGAGCATGACGTCGTTCTCGGTGATGCCGCCCACGCCCGACTGGATCACGTTGACGCGCACTTCGGAGTGCTGAATCTTCTGCAGCTCGCTGGCGGCCGCCTCGACCGAGCCGACGACATCGCCCTTGAGGATCAGATTGAGATCCTTGACCTCTCCCTCTTTCAGCTCGCTGAACAGCGTCTCGAGCGAGACGCGGCGGCGCGAACGGGTTGCCACCTCTTCAGAGCGAAGGCGTAATCCGCGCTGCTGGGCAAGCGAGCGCGCCTGGCGCTCGTTGGCGACGACGTGGCAGCGCTCACCGGCGGCGGGCGGCTTGTCGAGACCGAGAATCTCCACTGGATCGCCGGGGCGAGCCTCCTCGACGCGAAGGCCGCGGTAGTCGTAGAGCGCACGCACCTTGCCCCAGGAGCCGCCGGCCACCATGGCGTCGCCGACTCGCAGCGTGCCGCGCCGGACGAGCATGGTCGCCACCGGGCCGCGACCGATGTCGAGGCGCGACTCGATGATCGAGCCCGAAGCCTCGACGTTGGGATTGGATTTCAGATCGAGCTCGAGGTCGGCCACCAGGAGCACCTTCTCGAGCAGGTCGTCCAGGCCGATGTTCTTCTTGGCCGAGACCTCGGAGAACTGAGTCGTTCCCCCCCACTCCTCGGGCTGCAGGCCTTCCGAGGCGAGATCGCTCTTGACGCGGTCGATGTTGGCGTCGGGGAGATCGATCTTGTTCACGGCCACGACGATCGGAACGTCCGCCGCGCGGGCGTGGGCGATGGATTCCTTGGTCTGCGGCATCACGCCGTCGTCGGCCGCGACCACCAGCACCGCGATGTCGGTGACGTTGGCGCCGCGCGCGCGCATTGCCGTGAAAGCCTCATGGCCGGGCGTGTCGACGAAGGTGATACGGCGTGAGCCGTGCTCGACCTGGTAGGCGCCGACATGCTGAGTGATACCCCCCACTTCGCTCGCGGCTACCGCGGTCTTGCGAACTGCATCCAGCAGAGTCGTCTTGCCGTGATCGACGTGGCCCATGATGGTGACGACGGGCGGCCGCGGCTCGAGATCCTCGGGTGCGTCGGGCGTCTCCTGCGCCTCCAGCTCGCCTTCCTCGTCGGCGGCGTGCTTGAGCTTGATCTCGCGCGGTGGAGACAGCTCGGCGCCGATCAGCACAACCGCTTCGTCGGTCAGCGACTGGGTGATCGTCACCATCTCGCCCATCCCCATCATGATCTTGATGATCTGCGCCACGGGAATGCCGAGCGCCTGCGAGAGATCTCTGACGCTTACGCCCGAGGGAACGGTGACCGGACCGGTCGGCGCGGGCGCCAGCTTGCCGGGAGTGCGCCCCTCGGGGCGCGGATCGCGGGTTCCGGGAGCGCCTGGCCGGGCTCCGCCTCCGCGCGAAGGCTGGTTGTCGATGACCACGCGGCGCTTGCGGCGCGGGCCAACGGCGCCCTGGCGCGGGCGAATCGGTCGATTGGGTCGGCTTGAGCCTGAACTAGCCATCGGCGTCAGTGTAGAGGTCGCGCAGCGCGGGATCGACCCGGACTGCCGTTCGCAGGGCTCGGCTGAAGGAGTTGGCGGCGAGCGCACGCTCGAAGCACGGCGCCTGAGCGCAGGTGTAGGCGCCCCGGCCGCGCGACTCGGGCACGGCCTTCAGAACACCGTTCACAGCGGCGAAGCGCAGCAGCTCGATTCGTGGCGCCTTCCGCCCGCAGCCGGCACAGGTGCGGATCGGAACGGCCATCAACTGGCCTCAGCACCGTCCCCCTCGACGGTTCCGGACTCGGGCTCCGGCTCTGGCTCGGCCTCGCCGGCGGGCGGCTGTGCTTCTTCTGCCTCGGGCGCCTCGGCCTCGGCGACTTCGGTCTCTGCCTCGACTTCGACGTCAGCGACAGCCGTCGCGGCGGCCAGCTCCTCGGGCGCCAGGCCTTCCAGCGCCTGATGCGCGGGCACGCCGCAGTAGTGCGATCCGGGAAGCGCGGCATTGGGGCAGCGCTTGCCGTTGGCCAGGTTCGCGGCGCAGCGGCCGACGAACTCTTCTTCTCCGCTGGCGTAGGCCGCGTCAGCTTCCTGACGGGCGAACTCGCTGTCGGAGACGATGTCCACCTTCCAGCCGCTGAGTCGCGCAGCGAGGCGCGCGTTCAGGCCCTCCTTGCCGATAGCCAGTGCCAGCTGGTCATCGGGCACGACCACGGTCGACTCGCGTGTCTCGTCGTCCACGAGGACTTCGCGCACGCGCGCCGGCGCCAGTGCCTTGGCGATGAAGCGAGCGGGCTCCGGATTCCAGGGGATGATGTCGATCTTCTCGCCGCGCAGCTCCGAGACGACCATGCGCACGCGCGAGCCGCGCGGGCCGACGCAGGCGCCGACGGGGTCGACACCCTGGGTGTGCGAGACGACGGCGATCTTCGAGCGGTACCCAGGCTCGCGCGCAACGGCGCGAATCTCGACCAGGCCGTCGGCGATCTCGGGGACTTCCAGCTCGAACAGCGTCTTGATCAGCTCGGGGTCGCGGCGCGAGAGGATGACCTGCGGTCCCTTGGTGCCCGAGCGGACCTCGGTGATGACCGCCTTGATGCGGCTTCCCTGCTCGTAGCGCTCGCCGTCAACCTGCTCGGAGCGCGGAAGTAGCGCCTCCACCTTGCCCAGATCGACGAGCACGTTGTTGCGATCGCCGGCCTGCTGGATTATCCCGGTAACGACCTCGTTGACACGGTCGACGTACTCCTCGTACATGATCTCGCGCTCGGCCTCGCGGGCGCGCTGCAAGAAGACCTGCTTGGCCGTTTGGGCGGCGATGCGGCCGAAGTTCTCGGGCGTGACGTCGGTGCGCTTGATCTTTCCCTCGGGAACCTGCGACCAGTCGAGCTCCAGATCGTCGTCGGAGATGAGCAGGTGCGAGCGCTCGCCACTCTCGGCCTCGAGCTCCTCCAGCTCCTGCAACTTCTTCTCTCTGGCGTCGTCGAGCAACTTCTCCTCCAGCTTGGGAGGAATCTCGATCGCGAAGACGCGAAAATCGCCCAGGTCGTCGAGCTCGACCGCGGCGTGACGCGCCGAGCCGGGGGTCTTCTTGTACGCGGCGAGAAGTGCGTCCTCGAGCGCGGCTACGAGCGCGCCGCTCTCGATGCCCTTCTCCCGCTCGATCTCGCGGACGGCGTCGATGATGTCCTGGGTCATTGGCTCCTACTCCTCGTCGATCAGGTTGCCCCGTACGAGATTCTCGTAGGGAATGTCGAATTCATCCGTTTCGGTTGCCAGACGAAAGGTTCTGTCGCGGGCGGCGACGACGCGGCCGCGGAAGCGCTTGCGCCCGTGGATGGGGTCCGCCGTACGCAAGGCGACGCTGCGCCCCAGCGCGTGCTGAAAGTGGTCGGGCTTGCGCACAGGCCGCTCCGTGCCGGGCGAAGAGACCTCGATCGTGTAGCGGTCGAGATAGTTTCGCAGCAGATCGGTGACGCTCTGGCAAAGAGCATGGTCGACCCCGCCCGGGTGGTCGACGAAGACGCAGAAGCGCGTCGGCGAGGTCAGCTCGACCGCGAGCACTTCGACCTCGGGCAGAGCGCGCTCGATCACGAGTGAGACCTCGCCGGTCAGCTCTCTCTCCTTGTCGTAGGTGCTCGCCAATTTTGCCCTCTCATGAAAACAGGCGCCCGAAGCGCCCATTTCGCCAGCTGGTGAAATGTGGTTAGTACCAGGATAGCAGCCTATGGCTTGAAGGCCGAGCGCCGGTCCGGACGCACGAAGTGTCGCGCCGGGGTCGACCGATGCGGTCGTGGGCGGGCGTTTCGAGCCGTTCCGCGCGGGTTCGTGGAACCGACTGCGCTCTACACGTCGAGGATGATGGTGACGGGCCCGTCGTTGACCAGCTCTACCTGCATCAGCGCGCCGAAGCGCCCTGTCGCGACCGGCACTCCCTCGGCGCGCAGGGCGTCGCAGAAAAGCTCGTAGAGGGGCTCGGCCAGATCGGCCGGGGCGGCGCCCGAGAAACTGGGACGATTGCCCTTGCTGGTGTCGGCGATCAGGGTGAACTGGCTGATCACGAGCGCCGAGCCGCCGACGTCCCGCACGCTGTGCGAAAAACGGCCCTCGTCGTCGGGGAAGATGCGCAGCCGCGCAAGCTTGCGAGCAAGAGTCGTGGCCATGCTCTCCGTGTCGCCGCGCGCCACGCCAAGCAACACGCAAAGCCCGCCCGTCACCTCTCCCAACACCCGCCCATCCTCCGAAACGCGCGCCCGGGCTACCCGTTGCACAACAGCTCTCATCAGGCCTCCGAGATAGACGAAAACCAGACTATGGAAGCCTCACGACTCCCCTGGATGCAGATCGGCTCGCTGCTCATACGAGACAGCGTAATCACTGACGAGCAACTTGACGAGGCGCTGGCCGAGAAAGACCGCACCGGTCACCGCGTGGGCGACATTCTCGCCGAGCGCGGCTGGGCTACGACGGCCGATCTCGCACGCGCGCTCGCCGAGCAGTGGAACCTCGAGTTCGTCGACATCCTCACGACCGAAATCGAGCCGGAGGCGGTCAAGCTCCTTTCCGAGCCGACCGTGCGCCGCTACCGGGCGCTACCGATCCGCTTCCTGTCGAAGGACCTGGTGCTGGTCGCGATCAGCGATCCCACGGACATTCTCGGTCTCGACAACATCAAGCTCTCGCTCGACGTCAACCTCAAGTTCTGCCTCGCCGATCACAACGACCTGGAGCGCTCGATCGACCAGATCTTCAACCAGCGCCCGACTCTGCATGTGGTCGACGAGGCGCTCGCGCCGGTAGAAGAGGGCGAGGAGCGCTACGACCTGGCGCTCGTCAGCGACGAAGCCTCTCCCGCCATCAGTCTCGTCAACCAGGTACTTGCACAAGCGGTTCAGGACCGCGCCTCCGACGTCCATTTCGAGCCGCAAGAGCGGCAGATGGTCGTGCGCGCACGCGTTGACGGCGTTATGCGCGAGCTGGCGACCGTGCCGAAGACGATGCAGCAGGCGGCTCTCAGCCGGCTCAAGGTGATGGCGCAGCTCGACATCGCCGAGCGCTCTCTTCCGCAGGACGGCCGCTCGGTCGTGAAACTGAACGGAGAGCCGATCGACCTGCGCGTGGCGGTGCTTCCGACGACGTACGGCGAGAAGGTCGTCGTGCGAATCCTTCAACGCTCGTCGACCCACGCCTCGCTGGGCGAGCTGGGGATGAGCGAGCAGGCGCTGAAGAGCTTCGTCCATGCCATCGAGCAGCCATTCGGCTGTGTCGTCGCCGCCGGGCCGACCGGCGCCGGCAAGACGACCACGTTGTATGCGGCGCTCGATCGGCTCAACTCGCCCGAGCGCTCGATCACCACGATCGAGGACCCCGTGGAATACGAGCTCGCGGGCGTCTCGCAGATTCAGGTCAACGCCAAGCGCGGACTCACCTTCGCACGAGGCCTGCGCACGATCCTGCGCGCCGATCCGGATGCCTTGCTCGTCGGCGAGATTCGAGACACCGAGACGGCGGAGATCGCCGTTCAAGCCGCGATGACCGGCCACCTCGTGCTCACGACCGTTCATGCTCAGACGGCCGCCGCCGCCTTCGCCCGCCTGCAAGACATGGGTATCGCTCCCTACATGCTCGCCAACGCACTCAACTGCATCGTCTCGCAGCGGCTGGTTCGGGTTCTCTGCCCCTCCTGTCGCAGCGCGACCGAGGCAACCGAGGCCGAGCGCGCCGAGCTCGGGCTCGATCCGGGCACTCCCGCTCAGCTCTACCGCCCCGTTGGTTGCCGCGCTTGCAGCAATACCGGCTACCACGGACGTACGGCGATCTACGAGGTTCTGCCCGTCAGCAGCGAGATTCGCAAGTTGATCGGCCGCACCACCGAGGAGATCCACGACGCGGCGGTCGAGTCCGGCATGGTCACGCTCGAGCAGGACGGTCACCGAATCGCCCTGACCGGGGTCACCTCGCTCGAAGAAGTCCGGCGCGTGGCCGGAAACAGCCTCTAGCGGTATCCGCCTCCGCATTCGTCTTTCTCGGGCGGCGCGATACTCTGGGCTCTACGCTCGGCTCGAACCGAAACGTGGGTCCCTAAGTGGCGAACAAGGAAGAAACCAATCCAAGCCGTGAGCATGCGCTCGGAGTGCTGCTGATCCGCAAGGGCACGATCAGCAAGGAGCAGCTAGAGCAGGCGCTCAGCGAGAAGGAGCGAAACGGGCGTCGCATCGGCGACATCTTCGTCGCGCACGGCTGGGCGACCTCGCGCGATCTTGCTCACGCGCTCGCTGAGCAGTACAACCTGGAGTTCGTCGAGATCCTCGAGACGCCGATCGAGCCCGAGATGACGAAGCTCCTGTCCGAACGCTTCGTGCGCCGCTTCCACGCCCTACCCGTCAAGTACCTGGGCAAGAACTCGGTTTTGGTGGCGATCGCCGATCCAACCGACATCGTCGCGCTGGACGACGTCAAGCTCGCGCTCGGGATCAATCTCAGGTTCTGCCTGGCCGACTCCGGCGATCTCGACAGCGCGATCGACCAGGTCTACTCGCAGCGCCCGGCCCTGCGCGTCGTCGACGAGCCGATCGAGCTGGACGACGAGATCGATCGCTTGCCCGATCTGCGAGCGATCGCAGAGGACGCCGCGCCGGCCGTGACGCTGGTGAACCAGATTCTCATCCGAGCGATTCAAGACCGCGCCTCGGATATCCATTTCGAGCCGCAGGAGCGGCAAATGATCGTGCGCACCCGCGTCGACGGGGTCGCGCGCGAGCTGGCTTCCATCCCCAAGACGATGCAACAGGCGATCATCAGCCGTCTCAAGGTGATGGGCCAGCTAGACATCGCCGAGCGCCAGTTGCCGCAGGACGGCCGCTGCGCGGTTCGCCTGGCCGGCGAATCGATCGATCTGCGTATCGCCGTCATCCCGATCAGCCACGGCGAGAAGGTGACCATTCGCATTCTCCAGCGCTCCTCGAAGAGCGTCTCGCTGAGCGACCTGGGCATGAGCGAGCAGGCCTTCCAGGTCTTCAAGCGAGCGATCGAGCAGCCCTTCGGCTGCGTGATCGCCTGCGGACCGACCGGCGCCGGAAAGACGACGACGCTCTACGCGGCGCTCGAGCACCTGAACGGCGAAGAGCGCATCATTACGACGATCGAGGATCCCGTCGAGTACGAGATCGCCGGCGTATCGCAGGTGCAGACGAATGTGAGGCGCGGGCTGACCTTTGCGCGCGGCCTGCGCACGATCCTGCGCTCGGATCCCGACGTGCTCCTGGTCGGCGAGATCCGCGACGCCGAGACGGCCGAGATCGCGGTGCAGGCGGCTCTTACCGGGCATTTGGTCTTGACGACCCTGCACACCCAGACCGCGGCGAGCACCTTCGCGCGGCTCCAGGACATGGGCGTCGCGCCGTTCATGCTCGCCAATGCCATCAACTGCGTCGTCTCGCAGCGCCTGGTGCGCAAGCTCTGCTTGAGTTGCCGGCGCGAGTCGACGCCGAACGCGGACGAGCGCGTCGAGCTCGGAATAGGCAGAGGCCAGGACGCGACGATCTATCGCGCGAAAGGCTGCAAAGACTGCAACGACATGGGTTATCTGGGCCGCAAGGCGATCTACGAAGTTTTGCCGCTGACCGATCAGTTGCGGGAGTTGGTCGGCCAGCCGACGGCGAAAATCCATGCGCGCGCGGTCACGGAAGGCATGGTCACGCTACGACAGGATGGTCACCGTCTCGTTCTCCTCGGCGAAACCTCGATCGAGGAGATTCGGCGAGTAGTCGGCGACGGTCACTGACCGCCGGCGGTAAGGGCTCTCGACCCGCTCGAGCTAAGAGTCGCCGGGCACCGAATCCAGCGGTGAGAGTATCCGAGCCAGCTTGAGTTGCCCGCGTGCCTCGTCCCGACGCCCCAGGCGGCTGAGCGAACGGCCCAAACCGTAGTAGCCGTAGGCATCGGTCGGTGTGATCTCGATCATCGCCCTGAACTCGGCCTCGGCCTCCTCGTAGCGGCTGAGCCGAAAGTAGGCGATGCCGAGTGCCTCGCGGATCGAGGCCTTGCGCGGCTCGTAACGCTTTGCCCGCTCGAGCGACACGGTCGCCTGGGCGGGCCTGCCGTCGGCGAGGTGCTGCTTGCCTTTTTGAAAGAGCTCGAAGGTCTCCGACATCTGAGCCTTGAACGGGTGGATTTCCGCGTCGACATCCAGCGTAGAGAAAACGACAGGGGTGAGATCGGACGCATTTCACCTCGCCTGCCCGGACGAAGCGAATGCCCTGCGGTGTGTATGAGGCGACGGCGGTTCCACCGCTTGCGCCGCGGACGCTCGGCGTCAGCGTTCGCGGAGTCGGCGGCGATGGGTAACTTACGACAAGAATGCAACGAAGCGGCTCCTATCTCGTGGCGACGACGCTTGCCCTGGTCATCGTGACCGTTGTTGCCACGGGCTGCGACACGGCGACCGACAGGAGCTACAAGGGGCACGGTATCTCCTTCCACTACCCGAAAGACTGGGAGCCGACGGTGTTCACGGGGGAAAGCGCGCAGAACGCCAGGGGTCTTTGGACGGAGGCATTCAAGCCGCGCTCGTCATCGTCCAAAGCGGACATCATCTTCATGAGCGAGTACCGGACGCACGTGGCCATCACCGAGCGGAACCGCGCGACCTATACGGCGGAGATCTCCTCCTCGATTTCTAATCTTGCGACGCGGGCCGGTGGCTCGCTTCTGGCCGGTCCGACCATGGTCTCGATGGGCGGCCTGCCCGGCTACGGCTTTCGCGTCCGCACGAAAACGCGCGACAACCTGAGCAGCGAGAGCCGGATCCTCCTCGTCTGGAACGGCAAGGAGGAGTACTACCTCAACTGCCGGCACGAGAGCCCGAGTCGACACGCGGCCGACGTCGAGCGCGCCTGCGACAAGATCATCGGCTCCTTCGGGCTCGGCTGAACCGAAGGCGTACGCCGGAGGCGTACGATTGCCAGATGACGCTCGGGGCATTCGCCAGAAAGGCTCGACGGGCGGCGCCGGGTGTGACCGCGATCATGCTGGTGACGATCGCAACGGGCTGCAGTGCGGGTTGCTCTGCATCGATCTCGGTCGGCCGAGACAAGGCGGGAGGCACCTACGGCAACCACGGCGTCTCGTTCACGATCCCCAAGGGCTGGAGACGGCTGAGCGATCTGACAATCCAGACGAAATCCGGAAGCGAGATCTGGTCGGAGGGCTTCGCCGCGGAACCGGGCTACGACCTCGTCGGCGTAACGGCCTATGCGACGAAGATTGTCGTCACCCGAAAGAACGCAGGAAAGGTTGCGCCGCAAGTCGCCGCTACGATGAGAAACCTTTTCGCGACGGCGGGTGGAAGAGTCCTCCGCGGCCCGATCGTAACGTCGCTGAGGGGCATGGCCGGCTATCGCTTCGAAACCACGTTTCCCGGGCAGAGCGGAGGCATGCTCGAAAGTCGACTGCTCCTGATCTGGAACGGTCACACCGAGTACTTCTTCAACTGCCAGCATCGGGCGCGTAGCTCGCTGAGCGCCGAGATCGAGCGCGGCTGTAGGACGATCGAGAGCAGCTTCAAGCTCGACTGAGCGCGTCAGGCGCTCTGTCCGCGCAACCGTTCGACCTCGTCGAGGATGCCCGCGGCGATCTCGCTTTTCGGCGCCCGGCTCAGCGCGGCCTCGCCGGACTCGGTAATTAAAACGACCTCGTTCTCCTCGGCGTCGAAGCCGATGCCCGGCTGGGATATGTCGTTGAATACGATCAGGTCGACCTTCTTCGCTCGCAGCTTCGCCCGCGCGCGCTCCAGGCCCTGATCGCCTTCGTCCGCCGCAAACCCGATCAGCAGTTGCCCCTCGCGCCTGCGGCGTCCCAGTTCGAGCAGCACGTCGGTCGTCGGTTCCAGCTCGACCGTCCAGTTCTGATCGTTCTTGTGGCGCTTCCCGCTTTTTTTCGTAGCCGGACGGTAGTCGGCGACGGCGGCGCTCATAAGGATCACGTCGGCATCACAGCCGAGCACGGCGTCGGTCAGCGCGGCGGCGCTGTCCACCTCGACCAGTTCGACGCCGACGGGCGCCGGAACGGCCAGGTTGGCCGCTACGAGCGTTACCTCGGCTCCGCGCCGCGCCGCCTCGGCCGCCAGCGCCGCACCCATCCGGCCGGAGGAACGATTTCCCAGGAAGCGCACCGAATCGAGCGGCTCTCGCGTCCCGCCGGCGCTGATCAAAACTCGCGTACCGGCGAGCGAGTCAGACGCGGCGAGAAGCCGCCGGCAGCACTCGAAGATCGCCTCGGGCTCACTCATCCTCCCCACGCCGCTTCCCCCCTCGCCCAGCTCGCCGTGCTCGGGGCCGACGACGTGCGCGCCGCGCTCGCGCAGAACGCGCATGTTCTCCTGAGTCGCCGGGCTCGCCCACATGCGCGAGTTCATCGCCGGCGCCAGGACGAGCGGGCCGCGATGAGCGAGCGCGCTCTCGGTGACGAGGTTGTCGGCGATGCCGCCGGCCAGCTTGGCCAGCGTGTTGGCCGTGGCCGGGGCGATGACGAAGAGATCGGCGCGCTCGAGGTGCGGATACGGATTATCCGAGCCCGAACGGCGAGCGAGCGCATTCAGAGTCTGTGCGCTCACGAACTTCTCGCCTGCCGGGGTCAGAAGCGGCACGACCTCGTGCCCCGCTTTGACGAAGAGGCGCACCAGCTCGCACGCTTTGTAGGCGGAGATGCCACCCGAGACGCCAACGAGGATCTTGGCCATGCCAAGAAGATTAGTCCGAGTCCGTGACCACCCGTATGCGGCGAGCCCGACGCTCGGATGGACGCCCGCTCGCTGAGCCGACTATCAGGCGTCTTCGAGCGGAGCCGGGCCGAAGCGCCAGTTCCACTCCGAGCGGCGCATGAAGCGCGTGACCGCTTCTTTCATCGTCAGATCGAGATCTGCAAAGGCGGCGATCGAGGCGGCAAGCTCGGCGGCGGACTCGATGCCCGGCGCCGTAAGAAGCGCGTCGATCTGCGCTAAAAGATCTTGGGGCTTTTCGGGAGCGCGCTCCAGCTGGTGCAGGAACCACTTGTGGTACGGGTAGAGCATGCGGTTCAGCGCCAGCACCGTGCGCCCCGCATAGAGCGCCAGCCGCGAGCCGGCGAACACGGCCAGATAGCGGTCCTGGCGCTTGTCGGCCTCGCGCATGAACCACTCCATCAGCATCACATGGCTGACGAAGTCGCGTAGTTTCTCGTCGCGCTCGTGCTCGGGGTAGGCGGCAGCCGCGGCGATCCGCTCCTCCAAGCCCTCGACGCGTGAGAAGGCGACGAAAGCGTCCTCGAAGGCCCAGCGCGCGGGCTCGCTGCCCCGAGCGGCCACCTCGTCGATGAAGCCGAGCGCGACAACCTTGCCGTCGAGGTAGCCGCCCTCGTACTCGGCCAGCGTGTCGTCGAAGACCGTCAACTGGTCCTGCTCGATGCGCGCCGCGGCGACCGAGTCGGAGAAGACGAGCATCACGTCGAGATCCGAAGCCGGCGAGGCCAGCCCGTGCGCGACCGAGCCGCCGACTATCAACCCGAGCAGCTCGGGATCGGGCGAATAGCGCTCACACGCGCGAGCTATCAGACGTTCGTGCTGCGGAAGGAGCTCGCGACCCACCGAACGGGCTGGGTCAGTACTGCTTGTACTCGTAGGAGAGCTTGTTCTGCGCGACTTCTTCCAAAGCCATCGTCAGGTAGTTCTTGGAGCGCGACTCGATCATCGGCGGCGGCGCCTCGTCGAAGGAGCCTTCACCGAGCATGTGGTGGTAGTTGTTGATCTGCCTGGCTCGTTTTGCGGCCACGATGACGAGTGCATAGCGTGAGTCAACGCATTCGAGCAGTCTGTCTACGCGCGGGTCGATCATGGTTCAATCGTAGCTGCGAGCGCAAGTTCCCGCCGAACCACGCGCTCCAGCTCGTCGGCGGCGTGCTCCAGTTCGTCGTTCACGATCACGTGATCGAACTCGCCGGCTTGCTCGAGCTGCTCGCGCGCGAGGCGCAGGCGCTCGCCGATCTCGGTGTGGGTTTCGGTCGCTCGTTCCTTCAAGCGGCGCTCGAGCTCGGCCACCGACGCACTGATGAAGATCGTGACGGTGCCCGGGACGCTCCTCTTCACGGTCATCGCGCCCACGGTCTCGAGCTCTAGTACGCAGACCCGCCCCGCCTTCTTGATGCGCTCCAACTCGGAGTGAAGCGTTCCATAGCGCTTCCCCGAGACATAGATGCGGTATTCGAGGAAATCGCCGGCCCGCAGCCGCCTCTCGAACTCCTCGGGACTAAGGAACCAGTACTCACGCCCGTCAACTTCGCCCGGCCGCTGCTCACGCGTCGTCGCGGAGACGGCGTGCTCGAGCTGGGGAAGGCGGCGGAGCAGCTCGGCGATCAGCGTTCCCTTGCCGGCGCCCGAGGGGCCGGTGACCACGATGACCGGAGCCGGGCTCATTGCCGGAAACCTACTGCCTCGGTCGCGGGCGAGGCCGGGTCGCCGTTAGCGACGATGTGAGTACTGTCCACGGAGCGTAAAGGCTCTCAGCTGCGGCTAAAAAGGGCGATCAGCTCGCCGCGCTGGCGATCGGACAGGCCGCCGACCGTCTTCGACTGGCTGATGCGGCACTGGTTTAGGAGGCGGGCGGCCTTGACGCGACCGAACTTGGGCACCGCCATGAGGATGTCCAGGACCTTCGCCGTCTCGACGTACTCAGGTGGCTGGCCGAGGATGTCCTCAATCCGCGCGCCCCCTTCTTTGAGGTCACGCTTGAGTTTCGCTCGCCTGACGCGGATCTCGTTCGCTCGCTGCAACGCTTCCATACGTTGATCGAGCGAGCGAGCAGGCGCTTGTGCTTGCCCCTTCGAAAGCACCATGGGCGGCCATACTAACAATTCACGCGGCACGGTCAAGGGGGAAGATTCTCGCGGATTTACAGGAGTTTTCGGATCGGGTGCAGATCGGTCGATACTGAGCTAGCCAGCGGAGGGCCGATGAGCGGCTCCGCGAGCCTCGCTCGGGCGCTCGAAACCGCGGGCGCGAGCCTCTTGCTCGAGCTCGGTTCGCACCCGTTCGGGCGCCTCCAGGTCGCCGAATAGAACCGAGCCGAGAGCGACCGCAGAGGCGCCGGCGGCGATCAGATCGAGCGCCTGTTTTCCGTTTTGCACGCCGCCCACCCCGACGATCGGAACGGCTCCCTTGGTCGCCTCGTAGCAAAGGTAGACGGCCGCCAGGGCGACCGGTCGCATCGCGGCGCCGGAGTAACCGCCGACGCCCCGGCCGAGCCTGGGCTCGAGCGTCCACTCGTCGAGAACCAGTCCGCGCAGGGAGTTGACCAGCGTGAGACCACTCGCTCCCGCTTCGATCACGCCCGTCGCGACCTCGGCGACATCGGGCAGGTGCGGCGAGAGCTTGGCGTAAAGCGGCTTGCCGCTGACGGCGCGGCAGGCCGCCACTATCTCGGCCGCTCCCGCGGCGGCTGGATCGACATTCGGGCAGGAGAGATTGATCTCCAGCGCGCTCACCGACTCACGCTCGCCGATGCGCTCGCAAACCCGGGCGTAGTCCGCGGCGTTCGCGCCGCCGACCGAGATCCAGAAGGGCATCTCCAGCTCCTCGAGCCGCGGCAGAACCTCGACGCAGAAGCTCTCGACGCCCGGGTTCTGCAGGCCGATCGAGTTGAGCAGGCCGAAGTCCGTCTCGGCCAGGCGCGGTTGCGGGTTGCCGGACCTTGGCTCGGGCGTGATCGTTTTCGCCACGTAGATGTCGAGACTGCGCGCGACCCTTGGCGCCGTCAGTGCGTCGAGGCAGCCCGAGGCGTT
>JADGPD010000031.1 GCA_017882615.1 Thermoleophilia bacterium | reverse complement strand
CAGCGAGAACTCGGCGGACTGATCGCTGCCGTTGGCCAGGCGAGCTCTGAACAAGACGGTCTTCGCCGGCTTGGGGATCGAAGCCTTGAAGATGCCGGAGCCGTTGGCCTTGAGCGTCTTGACTCGCGTCCACTTACTGCCGGACTTGCGCTCGATCACGACGCTGCCGGAGCTGCTCTTGGGCGTTCGGCCCCAGAGCTGCACGATCGTCTTTCTCGATACGACCTGCAGAAAAGCGACGAAGGGGAAGCGGAAGGCGCGCAGCACCGGCTTGGCGCGATCCGAGGAGATGCTCGAGCCGGCGTAATACAGACCGGACTGATAGAGAGACGACTCGAGCGGCTGGTCGCGGAGGATGAACCAGTTGACGAGCGACACCCCGGAGCCCCACATCCTGTAGAGCATCTCTGAGACCCAGCGCGTCTCGAGCGCGATCGGAACGGCCCTCGGATCGGGTGGTTTCGAGTCCCAGCTGATCTCTGTGACCCAGAGTCGGACCTTCTGCCGCGAGACGACGTGGTTCGCCTTGAGAGCGGCGTTCAGCACCGCTCGCATCTCGCTCATGTTGCCGAGCGACGCGTTGCCGTGAACCTTGGCTTTGGTTGCTGGGCCGCCCTGGGTGTAGGGATGGTGCGACCAAACATCGAACTTCGTCTTCGTATTGCACGCTGACTTGTAGACGAGCTTGTTGCGAACTCTCTTCTCGCCGACGCAGAGCACCTTCTCCATGAAGACGAGCGGCATGGTGTTGGAGCTGGCGCCGCTCGTGCTCGCAACTCCGAACGGTCCCGTCTCTCCACCGATGACGATGTTGCCGGAATTGACCGCATGCAACGCGTCGGCTGCGGCGTTCAGCATCGAGCGATACAAGACCGGAGCGAATGACTTCTTACTTGCGTTTTGGGGACTCAAGTGGAAGCTGTAGTTGGGCTCGTTCCAGATCGCCCAGTACTGCACCCTGGGTAGGCCCTGGAAGCTCCCGCTGTAGCGCTGCCCCGCCGCCGTCAGGAACTTGGCGAACGCGCTTGGACTGGGTTTGAAGGCCCCGTCGTCCTCCGACCCGCTGAAAGAGCCCTCCGCCCAGCGCGGAGCTTTCGTGATAGCCAGGATCGGCCTGAGACCGGCCGCCGTAGCTTCTTGAACCATATTGTCGTAACCGCTCCAGCGGTATTTTGGATCGGCGGGATCGGCGGGTTGGAACCCACTGGGTTGCTTGGAGCCCGATGGGGCGACGGAGGACCAGGACATGCGGATCTGGACGTACTTCGCGCCGGCCGCGCGGATGCGCTCGAACTGCGCCGTGTAGCCGGCCGCGGGGAGCTTGTCGTCGAAACCGACGCCGGTCTCTAGCGCGCCCGAAGCCGCCCTGATCGTCGCCAGCTTCCGTGCCCCTGAGGCACTGGCCGTCAAGACGACCGTCGCGGCGAGGAGGATGAGACTTCCTCGAACAAGCTGGCGCATCGTCGTCCAGGGTATCGGAGGCCCCAGAGGCGTCGCCATCGCAGAAGGGCATCCAGACGTAAAAAACGCGTAAAACCTGCACTTACTGCGCGCCGCAAGCAGGTGAGCTGACCGGCGACTCGTTGTATCGATGCGTTTCGAGCACGACTAGCTCTCGGAGACCGCGCAACGAGCGCCGTGGTTCGTTTTTTGGAGTTGCGAACTCAATCGGCAAGCTCGCCCGGCTCGAAGGAACGTTCTGAAGACCCCGACCGTCGCCGGTTGGTCAAGGGCGAAACCCAGCGCGTCCCCGAATCGCGTCAGCTTCAACCGAATACTATCTCCGCGTGGGAAAGGCACGTTCAGTGCATTTGCGACTTCGCGCGCTCGATGACGTGAGTCGCGATGTTGTTCTGTTTTGCGTCGGGTTTGCGCTGCTGAGATTCTGGGCCGTCTTGGGGCGGCCCCCCGTCCGTTTTAACGACAGCCCTTCCTACTTCCAGATCGATTTTCTCGGTCATGCGACACGGCTCTGGACGGTTCCCGTGTTTTACAACGCCCTCCCGAGCGACAGCGCTCGCGTTCTAGCGCAGATTGTCTTCGGGATTGTGTGCTGGAGCGCGCTCGCTTTCGCTGTTGCGCGCAGCTTGAGGAACTCGCTCGTCGCACGGCTCGGCGCGCTGCTTGTTCTCCTGCTCGGGTTGTGTATCCAAGTGACCGAGTGGGATCAGGCCATCCTCTCCGAGAGCCTCGCGCTTTCGTTCACCGCTCTCCTTGTCGCCTCGTTGCTCTGGCTGCGCCTGCGCCGCAGCACATCGGCGATGGTCGCGACGCTCGTCGTACTGGTTCTCTGGGTCTTCACGCGCCAATTACAGGCGATCGTCTACGTGCTCGTCAGTCTCCCCCTGATCGCCTGGATACTTTTTCGCGCGCGCCGTCACGTGCGTAGCTACGTACTGATCGCATGTGCGCTGGCCGCCCTCGCCGTGTGGAGCGGATACGCGAGCGACCAGGCCCGCGGAATCATGAGGCATAACGAGTACTACCTCGTTACCCAGCGAATCCTGCCGACTCCAGGAGGCGCGGAGTTCTTCGCGAGTCACGGCATGCCCGATATGCCCGAGCTGGTAAAGGCGGCGGCCAAGGGGCAGCTCTTTGAACATTCTTCCGTCGTACGGGATCCGCGCTGGCAGGCGTGGAGTGACAGTCATTGGAAGCAGACGTATGCCGAGTGGCTTCTCCATCACCCGGTCGCTGACATCCGCGCGCCGCTGGTCGACGTACCGAACCTGCTCTCAGGATTCCCTGACTACACGGGCTCGACTCGCGTGACTCTTCCCTCGCCCGTCCAGGACAGTCTCTGGGAGCGCACGTCCGGCGATGTGCCGCTCTGGTTTGCGCTGATCTTGGTGATGTGGCTCGTGTCATTGAGAGGCCGTCGTCCGGAACGACCGAGAGACAAAGTCCCGCTGAGCCTCGGCGCCCTTGGCGCAGGTGGCGTTGGATTCGCGGCGCTCTGGTATCTGGCCGGATGGCATCTCGCGGCCGTTGAGCTTCCTCGCATATCGGTAGAAGCTGCCGCCTTACTTCGAATTGGACTCTTCCTTGTTCTTCTCGACGCGCTCGATCGAGTCGTGCTCCGCCACCTCGCGGTGCATCATCCGAGAGCCGGTCAGCGCTCCTCGTGATACGTCTCCTCGGCGTTCACGCGCCATACGTCTTCCCGCGTGCCCTCGCCTATAAGCGCAGCGACTGCCGCCCACGCACTTAGCACCGAGTGATCCATGTTGTTGTAGCGGTGCATCCCATTGCGGCCCATGACGTAGGCGTTCGAGAGCGTGTCGAGCCACTGCCGAACCAAATCGAACTCGGTGTAGGCACCAAAGTAGGCCGGGTACGCCTTGCGGACATGGAGCACGACGTGATCGAGTACGTCGGCCTCGTCGATGATATTGATGCTTGCGAGCTCGGCCGTTGCCATCTTGGCGAACTCGTCGTCGGGCATAGTCCACATCGCGTCGCCCTCCTGGCAGAAATACTCGAGGCCAAGCCAGACAGTGTCGGGATCCGCGACGAGATATGGACTCCAGTTGTTGAAGACCACCAGCCTGCCGAGCCGGACCTCTCGCTCCTGGATGTAGATCCAGTTGTCGAGAATCGGCGAGCCGTCCGGATTGGAGATTGCTAGCTTCGAGACCAGCATTCCGCACGTTACGAGATCGCGGTGTATTAGGCCCCTGGCCACCCGCAGCACCTCGTCGGGAACGTCGCCGCCTCGGCAGCGAAGAACGAAGTCATTCACCGGCATACTCGAGAGTACGGCTTGGCATGGAAGTGTCTCTTCCGCGTCTGTCCTTGTGTCGCGTATGCGAACTGACTTGACACGACCACTCGAGAGGTCGATGGCGACGACTTCGGCGTTGAGCCGCAGCGCCGCGCCACACTGCTCGATGCGTGCCGCGGCGGCCTCCCAAATCTGTCCCGCTCCGAGCTTCGGGTAAAGAAACCGTCCGATGAGGCTTGTCTCGGTCTCTTTCTGCGAGATCGAGTCGTCGCCACGGAACGCCTTCGTGAGTGCGTGCTTGATTGCCACGGCGAGCGAGATGCCCTTGATGCGCTGCGCGCCCCACTCCGGTTCGATCTCATTGCACGGCACACCCCAGACCTTCTCCGTGTAGTCCTTGAAGAAGAGCTCGTAGAGCTCGCGTCCGAAGCGGTTCACTATGAAGTCCTCAAGCGATCGCTCGGGCCGTGTGGGGTGGAGGCGGGCCGCAAGGTAGCTCCAGCCGATGCGTATAGTGCGACTGGACCCGAGGCGCTTCAGCGTCGCTGCCGAAAGCGACACGGGATAGTCGAAGAAACGTCCCAGGAACAGAATTCTGGAGAGCCTCGAGCGCGACAACATGACGTCCCGCTCGCGTGAAGGGTCGGGAGCATCGGCTGCATCGTTCAAGGGGACGGTACGACCGAGCGCGATGTCGTCGCTCGATGGCGCGCCCTGGAGCGGCAGGATCGAGAGCCACCAAGCCGTGACATCGTCGCTCTTCGAATAGAAACGGTGAGGGCCGATGTCCATGCGGTTGCCCTCGTGCACGATCGTCTTCGAGATGCCACCGACCTGCGCCTCGGCCTCGAGCACAAGAGGAGTTACGCCGCGCTCGATCAGCGCTGACGCGGCCGCGAGCCCCGCGGGTCCCGCACCGATGATCACCACCGGGCCGTCGCTGTTTGCCTCTGGTCTCACACGCGCTTTCTATCGGAAGAGCAACGCCTTGCGAGCGGCGAAGTTGAACAAGTACACGACGGCGGCAGAGATGATCTTGGAATACAGGTAGAAGAGTCCGAGAGCGCCCGTGAAGAACCACATGATCGTCTCGTTTAGACCGAGGCCTACAACTCCGACGCTTGCGAACACCGTGAACTCGACGAATCGCCTCGTTGTGGAGCGCGAAGAGAACACCCACGCGATGCTGAGCACATAGTTCACCGTTACCCCGACGACGAAAGCCACAGCAGCCGAGATGAGGTAGTAAACGTGAAAGACGCTCGTCAAGGCGAAGAGTATCCCGATGTCAACGAGGAAGGCTGTCCCGCCAACGAACGTGTACCGAAAGAGCTGAACGAACGTTCTTTCGGCCGGGGCTACGACAAGAGTTCGCAGGTGGCGGCTCATAACGTCCTGCGACGCTCTCGGACGTTCGCTCTCGTACCCCCCTCGCGCGACGTTTGCGGCCTTGAAGCTCGTTTCGAAATTACTCATGCTGTCACCGGACCGTGCTCGACGCCGCGATGCGTCATCCTCGGCCGAGTCCATGCCTCAGCCTATCCCACCGCGCCTTGCGTCCTTGCCACGGATCCACCGATCGCGCCGATGCAACGGGTCGTCGTTATGGAATCGCCTAGGCCGACTTGCGTATCCACCAAGGAGGCCATGCGCAAGTGGGTTAGTCAGGACGAGCCCAACCGAGCACCCGCAAACCCAGCAAGGGTCGCCGAATCGTTGTCGGCTGAGGCTGCGGCTGCGGCCGGCGCTGTAAATCCCACTCAGAGAGCGGGTTCGATCGATGGGCGGTGCCGGTCTCGAACCAGCGACCTCCTGCTTGTAAGGCAGGCGCTCTCCCAGCTGAGCTAACCGCCCGCGCTCAAAGTGTTTCACATCTTGTCTACGCGGCTCGAACGCTGCGTTTTCGTGCCGCTCAACGCGGCGACTTCTCCACTATTGGCGCGTAGCGAGGGACGCAACCCTCACCGGGAATAAGTCGCGCACCGGGACAGGCCAGGGCGAGGTTGTCAGGAGGGCGAATCCTCCCAGTGGTGTGGTCCTGAGCCGAAGCGGGAACAACTTGGCCACTGCTGGGCTGGACCGAGGTAGTCGGAGGCGAAGACTCGTCATGGTTCTCAAGCTCTATCCCCATTCATGGCTGCTGATCGAGAGAGGACAGCGGAGGGTCTATGTCGATCCCGCCTACCTGGAGCGTTTCTTCGCGGGTGACGCTCGCCGGATCGAGTACTCGCGTGGCCCGGCCGGCGTGGACGGGTTGCCCGAGCCGCTCGAGAAGGGGGACCTGATCCTGATCACACACGGGGACGCCGACCACATGAACCCACTCACGATCGAGCGCCTACGCGACGAGCGAACGCAGGTGTTCGCTCCGCCCGCTTGCGCTCGCGCGCTCGGATCCTTTGTGCGCCCGGTCAACGAAGGCGACGAGTTGAGCCTCGGTGATGTCGGTGTCGAGGTCGTTCCCGCCTACAACACGCCCGAAGGGCGGTCGACCAGCAAACATCACGTTCGTGGCGAAAGTGTCGGTTACGTGATCGATATCGGCGGCAGGCGCATTTACCATGCCGGCGACACCGATCTGATTCCCGAGATGAGCAGGCTCGAGAAACCAGACGTCGCCTTCCTTCCGATCGGAGGGACGTACACGATGGACATCGACGAGGCGGTCGAGGCGGCATTGGTTATCGGCCCAGAGCTGGCTATTCCGATGCACACGCGACTGGAGGCCGATCCGGCCGAGTTCGCGCGCAAGCTGAAGGAACGTGACGCCGGCATCCGTGCGCTTGCACCGGAGAGCGGCGAGGGGATTGAGTTGAGGGAGCGAAGTGGTATCTCGAGTAATAGAGGATGAGTATTGAGGCGGGTTTGGCTGCGATCTGCAATCAACGCGGGCGTGTCCATCGACGCGAAGAGTTGCGTCTCGTGTTGGTAATCCGGCTCGCCGATAAGACAGAAGAACGAGACCATGAACGAGCCTGATCTACGACCGGCGTACAGCGACGCTTTGTGGACGTACATCGCCGAAGCGAGCGAGGAAGCGCTCGCACGCGCTCGCGAATTCGGGAAGATCAGCCTGGAGGCCGGTCTCGACTCGTCGGACGTCGCCGCCGCGCACTTCGAGGCGCTACGAGACGGCGAATCGCCGGCGGACGTCCCCCGCGAGCTTGTGGGCGATCGCGCCCCCCGGTTTCTCATCGAGGCGCTGCGGCCCTTCTCGAACGCTAGGCACCGGCTCGAGCAGATGAGTATGGAGTTGGCCGAGATGAACGACACGCTGATCGAGCGCACCCGAGAGCTCGAGACCGCCAACGGCGAGCTCGAGACCTTCAGCTACTCGATTTCGCACGACCTGCGAACCTCGCTGCAGGCCGTGTTGGGGTTCGCGCAGACGCTTACCGCCCGCTACTCAAATGATCTTCCGCCCGAGGCTCAGCACCACGTCGAGATGATCATCAAGGGCGCGCGGGCGATGAGCGAGCTGGTCAACGATCTACTCGCGCTGGCCCAGGCGAATCGCCTTCCGCTCGATCTCGAATCGGTTGATCTCGAGCTGCTGGCGCGCGAGGCTATTGGCGAGCTGGAGCAGCAGTTCACGGTCTCCGACGTCGATTTGACGATCGGCGAGCTTCCCGTTGTCGCCGCCGATCGTGGCTTGCTCAAGCGGGTGTTCGTGAACCTCATCTCGAATGCGATCAAGTTCTCGCGCGGGGCGGAGCCGCGGGCTCGGGTCGAGATAGGTTCCTCCCGGCGAAGCAAGGGGCAGCTTCTGTTTGTTCGAGACAACGGGGTCGGATTCGACATGGGTCAGTCCGGGCGGCTGTTCAAGGCATTCCAGCGTTTGCACGGCGGCGCCGACTTCGAAGGGACCGGCGTGGGTCTGGCGCTCGTTGCGCGGATCGTCGAACGGCACGGAGGTCGCGTTTGGGCCGAGTCGGAGCCTGGGAAGGGCGCGACGTTCTATTTCACGCTCGCCGCCGAAGGAGCCGGAAGCGCCTCGGACCGCGGCGACGGCTCGGATGGTTCGGGCTGCGAGAAATCGGCGTCAGGCGGATAGAACTCGCAGCGCCGCTCGAATGGCGGCAGGGCGCGGGAGCGCCGGGAGGAATGCGATGTAGCGCGGGCGCCACTCGCTGGGCTCGAAGCGCGCCTGGTAGCGCGCCATCGCGCCGAACCCGTAGCGATGATCGACTCGGTGTATCGCTCGCGCCACCACGCGGCCGATCCATCGCGCACGCCGGTCGAGTTGCTCTTCGAACCCTCGCATCGGGGCCATGGCGAAAGCGGCTCCCTGGGCGCCGTCGGCCTGCAGGCGCGCCAACGCGGTGGAGATCAACAGCTCGGTCGCTCCGTTGACGGCGTCCGGCGCCCGGAAGGAATCCTCCAGGTACCAGCCGCCGATCGCGGGAAGGTAGGCGCAGGCGAGAGCGGCTTCGGCTCTTCCGTTGCGACGGGCGAGAAAGACCCGCTTGAGGCGCGCCTGCTCGAACGGCGAAGTGCGCAAAAAGGAGCTCGACTCGGGCTTCCTCAGGGCGGCGCGCCAGCGCGCGAGCACGTCCAGCACCTCGCTCTCGAAGCGGATGTCTCGCGTCTCGCCCGGCCGGTACTCCGCGATCTCGACGCCCATCCGCTGGGCGTGATTTGCCGCCCAACGGTACTTCTTGCCGCGGTTACCGCGAGGCGTATGCCAGCTGGCGAAGTCGAACCAGGGCTCCTCCCCGATCTTCAGAGCCGAAAAGCCGACCTCGATTGCCGTTCGCGCCGTTCGCTCGGAGACGGCCAGCAGGCAGACGGAACGGCGCTCGGCGCGCATGGCCCGCGCGAAAGTGCGGAGCAGCCCGGGCAGCTCCGAATCCGAGCAGAGCGGGTCTGTCCAGACGACTGCTGCTCGCCGCGACTCGAGGTAGCAAACAACTCCCTCGCCGAGCGAAAAGGTTCGCCACGGTGCGTCGTAGCGCAGCAGGAAGGAGAGTGGCTCGGTACCGAAGCGGTCGAGCTTGGTGAGAAAGGCCGCGCCGTTGACTCTCGCATCCGGATGATCTTCGATTAAGACGCTTCTCATTGCGCTTTGCCTCGGTGGCTGAAACCTGATTGACAATAACGCGATCTCAGAGCTCTGAACCCGGCCGATGTCCGACCGCCTGGTGCATTTTCCCGCCCGCGCCGAACCTCAACCGGCTGGCGGCTAGCCGCGCCCTGGAACCAGGCTCAGCTCCGCATCGCCCGATTCGATCAGCCTGAGGATCGCCTCGGCGACCTTCTCGGGCGGATCGGCGGGCGGGATGCCGGGCGGCGGGCCGGCCGTGGAGTGCTCGTCTGCGCCGATGGCGTTTTTCTCCAAGTCGGTTTCCGTGATGTACGGGTAGATCAGCGAGACGGCGATGCCGTCGGGGGCGAGCTCCTCGCGCGCGACCAGAGAAAGGTGGTTCAGAGCAGCCTTGCTCGAGGAGTAGCCGGCCGAGCCGGTGAGAATCATCTTGGTCGTTCCCGAGCTGACGTTGACTATCGAGCCCGAGCCCTGCCGGCGCATGATCGGGATCACGGCTTGCATGGCCTGTAGCGCCCCGATTAGGTTGAGCTCGAGAATCGACCGGAAGGCGCCTGAGTCGATCGCTTCGACGGGGGCGTTGAAGTCCTGTCCGGCGTTGTTCACCAGGCAGTCGACGCGACCGAACTGCTCGACCGTTCGCTCGACCAACGCGCGGATGCTCTGCGCCTCGCGCATGTCGGTCGTGACGGCGAGGGAGCCAGGGATCTCAGCCGCGGCGGAGCGCAGCGCGTTCTCGTTCCGCGCCGCCAGAACTACCCGTCCACCCCTCGACCCGAGCAGCCGTGCCGTGGCAAGCCCGATTCCGCCGCTGGCGCCGGTGACGATGATCGCCTTTCCATCGATATCCATGCGCGCTCACTCCTCCGTGCCGTTGCTCACTTAGGTGTTTCCCTCACCGGCTGGAGCGGAACCCGGCGGGGCCCTGATACTCGCGGCGCGGGCACTAGTGGCCCAACGGTCGCAGCGAGCCCGGACGGTCGGGTCGAGCTCCGTGCGAAGCCAGCACGCTGATCTGCTGCGGAACGGCTACCAGAAGCCAGGCCAGAGCAGGTGCAACGAGCGGCGTCACGCTGAGCATGTAGCGCGGCTCGCCGATCACGAACAGCGAGTGAAAGGCGATCCAGAGACCGACCAGAAGCGCCGCCAGGGCGGCGCCGGGAAGGCGCTTTCTCACGGCGACCAGCAGCGCGATCCCGCCCAGGAGCCAGTACGAGTAGTACCAGAGCTTGTACAGCCAGAGGTGATGCATCGAACCGTTGATCAGTGTCGACTCGGCGCCGGATATGTGACGGACGTACCAACCCGTGCGCGGGTTGTCTCCGCGCTGCGCGGTGAGATCGCTCTTGATCGGGCCTGGATTCCAGAGCATCAAGTGCTTGGCCTTGGCCGGTATCAGCGCCAGCCACTCGAGCGGACGGCCGGTCACGTAGGAGATCGACTCGTCGAGCAGGGTGGAGTTCTGGCGTGTCTCCGAGGTAATGCTGCCGATGGCCCACTTGTGGTGTCCGGGGGCGAATCCACCGTTCGCTTTCGGGTTGGCGCCCATCCAGATCGTGTAGCCGCCGTTTGTCGATAGCGCGGTCGTGTGCATGACGACCTCGTTTCGCACCAGCCAGGGCGTCAGCACCAAGCAGGAGGTGATGCCGAGCGCGAGCGCGCCTCGCCACGACTCGCGGCGCGGCCGGCGCAGCAGCAGCCAGAGCGGCAAGACCAGCGGGAGGAAGAGCGCAGTCGAGCGAACGAGGATGGCGAAGCCGAGTAGCAATCCCGCGAAAGCGGCTCGACGCAGCGAGGGCGAGCGGCCGTCGCGGGTCGTGACGAGCAGGCAGACGGCGAGCAACAGGGGGATGAACAGGTTCTCGGAGGCGCCACGCATCGCGTACAGGGCCATGGTCGGCGCAACCGCAACGAGCACACCGGCCACGACGCCGACGCGGCGCCCGCCGAGCCGCCGGCCGAGCGCGTAGACGAGCGCCGTCGTCAGCACCCAGAGCACGAGGCTGGCGATCTTGACGACCAAGAACGACGGCCCGGTAACGAAAAAGATGGCGCCGAGAAAGGCCGGCCAGCCAACCGGGAAGAAGGCGGTCGGATGACCGAGGATCGAGTATCCATGTCCCCCGGCGATCGACTTGGCGCCGAGGTAATAGAAGAGCGAGTCGCTCGAGGGGCCCGCATGAGTAAGCAAAACCCAGGGCAACCTGGCCACCAGGCTGAGAGCTGCGAGGAAGGCGATGTCTGTTAGCCAGGAGCGTCGGATGAACTGGTGTTAACCGATCCGGCCGATTTCTATCTCGTCCGGCTGGACATTCCGGGTGCGAGCGCCGCCGTGCGGCGCGCTCCCTCAACCAGAAGCCAGGCCAGCGCGGGCGCAACGAGCGGCGTGACGCTGAGCATGTAACGCGGTTCGCCGTGTATCAGGAGAACGTGGAAGAGAATCCAGAAGGCGATCAGAAGCGCGGCTATCTCCGCGGTCGGGCGGCGACGCCAGGTGGCAAGCAGTAGGGCCACGGCGCCGAGCACCCAGTAGAGGTAATGCCAGAGCTCGAACGCCCACGTTCTCTTCAGGGCTCCGCCAAGAAGGGTTCGCTCGGCCGAGTCGAGCTTTCGGGTGGATGTGCTGGCGGGGTGGGGGACGCGTGGGTCGGGTCCCGTCTGCACCAGTTCGGCGCTCAGCACCGGATAGGTCGTCCAGCCCATCAGTCGCGTGAACTTGGGGGGTATGAGCTCCAACCAGCGACCGGGATGGTCGACGTAATAGGAGAGCGCGTCCCTGGTCAGGGTCGAGTTCTGTTTCACCTCGGCGGCCGCGCTGCCGATCGCCCACTCGTTCTTGCCGTAGGGGATCCAGCCCCCGGTTGCTTTCGGGTTGGCGCCGAGCCAGAGAGTGACGCCACCGTTGGTGGAGAGCGAGGAGGTGTGCATGACCAGCTCGTTTCGCACCACCCAGGGCGCGAGTACCAGGCAGGAGGTGACACCGAGCACCAGCGCGGCTCGCCAGGACTCGCGGCTGGGATGGCGCCAGAGCAGCCAGAGAGGCAGGATCAGGATCAGCGCCTCGGCCGTCGAGCGCACCAGGATGGAGGCGCCCAGAAACACGCCCGCGAGTGCGGCATTCCGAAGCCTGGGCGTCTCGCGTCGCGCGGTCAGCAGGAGGCACACGGCAAGTAGAAGCGGTATGAAGAGCGCCTCGGAGTACGCTCGCATCACGAAGACCGCCATCGTGGGCGCCAGTGCGACGAGGATGCCGGCCACGATGCCCACGGCCCGGCCGCCCAGACGTCGCCCGAGGGCGTACACGAGCGCGGTCGTCACGGCCCAGAGAACAAGATTGAGAATTTCGATCGCGAGCATCGAGGGGCCGGTGAAGGTGAACAGGCCGGCGAGGAACGCGGGCCAGCCAACCGGGAAGAAGGTGGTCGGATGGCCGAGGATCTGATAGCCGTGACCCTCTGCCATCGAGCGGGCGCTCAGGTAGTAAAAGCGCGTGTCCCCGGTCGGTACCGGATGAACGATCAGCACCCACGGCAGGCGGACGAGCACGCTCAGCGCCGTGACCGCGAACAGGTCGATCAGCCAGGCGCGGCGAGTTGCGAGCGCCGAGGCCGGCTTTCGACTTGCGGGACGAGGCCGTGGGCTCGTGTTGGCGCCGTCGCTCTCCGGGCGCCCCGGTGATAGCGCATCCGAGCTTTGACGCGCGCTGCGGTCGGGCATTCGAAAAGCCTATCCGCTGGGTCAGCGCTCACCGCGCTCAGCCGATCGGCGGCCGGCGCCGCTACCAAGTACCTGTACGTTGCAGTATTTGTATAATGCAGCTATATGGGCGCTAGCAAGATCGACTCGCGCGTGATCGACGGCCAGGCCGACGAGCTTGTGGGCTACTGGCTCGAGCTCGGTCGCCGGATCATGAGCAGAAAGCTCGCCTCGTCGCTGTATCCGGAGTTGAAGGACAAGTATTCGCGCGGCCAGGTGCATGCGCTCGTGCTGCTCGCGGAGGCCGGAGAGCCGAAGATCAGCGAGCTGGCCGCCGTGCTCAGCCTCGACGAGAGCACGGTGACGCGACTCGTCGACAAGCTGGAAGCCGCCGGTCTGGCCGAACGCCGTCGCTCTACCAGCGACCGACGCTCCACGAGCGTCGTCATCACCGTCGAGGGGCGCAAGGTCGTGACCTGCGCACGTGAGCATCAGCGCGTACTTCTGGCCGAGGTGCTGGGCGCGCTCGATCCCGCTGAGCGGACCGAGTTCATTCGCCTGACCGCGAAAGCGGCCGAGGCGATGAGACTGCGCGCTCCATAGGTCGTGAGCGAATGAACGAGCAACTCCACTTCACCCATCGCGAGATCATGATCGTCTACAGCGGGTTGATGCTCGGCATGCTCCTGGCCGCGCTCGATCAGACAATCGTCTCGACCGCGCTACCGACGATCGTCGGCGACCTCGGCGGTCTCAACCACTACACGTGGGTGGTCATCGCCTACATCCTCACGTCAACCGTCTCGATGCCGCTGTATGGCAAGCTCGGCGACCTCTACGGGCGCAAGCGCCTGTTTCAGTTTGCGATCGTCGTCTTCGTGGTCGGCTCGGCGCTCTGCGGACTGTCGCAGAGCATGCTGGAGCTGATTTCCTTCCGCGCGCTGCAGGGGCTCGGCGCGGGCGGCCTGATGGTCGGGGCGCTGGCGATCATCGGCGACATAGTTCCGCCGCGCGAGCGCGGCCGCTACCAGGGCTACATCGGGGCCGTGTTTGCGGTCTCGAGCATCGCCGGGCCGCTGCTCGGCGGCTTCTTCGTAGACAACTTCTCCTGGCGCTGGGTCTTCTACGTCAACCTGCCGGTCGGGGCGCTGGCCTTTTTCGTGGTCGGCGCGGTGCTGCACCTTCCGCGGCATCGTGTCGCGCACCGGATCGACATTCTCGGCACGCTGCTGCTCACCGCGGGTGCCAGCGCTCTGACGCTCGCGCTCACTCTGGGCGGAACCGAATACGCCTGGGGATCGGCCATGATCATCGGCCTCTTCGTCGCCGGAGGCCTCCTGCTCGCGCTCTTCGTGGTGCAGGAGCACTACGCCGCCGAACCGATCATCCCGCTTCACCTGTTCCGCAACGTGATCTTCAACGCCGCCAGCGCGGTCGGATTCATCGTCGGCCTGGCGATGTTCGGCTCGATCGTCTATCTGCCGCTCTTCCTGCAGATCGTGCACGGTGTCGGAGCGACGAGCTCGGGCCTGCGCTTGCTGCCGATGATGGCCAGCATGCTTCTCACCTCGGTCATCTCGGGCCGCACGATCAGCAGGGTCGGGCGTTACAAGATCTTCCCTGTCACCGGCATGATCGTGGTGACGGCGGGCATGTTCCTGTTCTCGCGCCTCAACCCGTCCACCAGCTCGCTGCGATTGTCGCTCTACATGGTCGTGCTCGGGCTCGGGCTCGGAATGGTCATGCAGGTGCTCGTGCTGGCGGTTCAAAACGCCGTCGAGTACCGCGATCTCGGTACCGCGACCTCCTCGGCCATCTTCTTCCGTTCGATGGGAAGCGTCTTCGGGCTGGCGATCTTCGGCACCATCTTCGCCACCAAGCTCGCCTTCTGGATGCCTCGGCTGATACCGCGCGGCGGCGCGGCCCACCTCTCGGGAGCCAATCTGATGCACATGACTCCCGCCCAGCTGCGCGCGCTGCCGCCGCAGGTGCACCAGGGGCTGATCGAGTCGTTTTCGAACTCGATTCACTCCGTCTTCCTGTGGGCGATTCCATTCGCCGTCGCCGGCTTTCTGATTACGCTGTTTTTACGCGAGATACCGCTGCGCGAGCGCCAGCAGGCGGTCGGAACCGGCGTCGCCGAGGATATGGGCATGCAGGTGGAGGCCGGCGGCGTGGCCGAGCCGGAGCCGGCAGGCGAGCTGCGCTAGGCGCCAGATTTCGCCGGTCTCAGCTTCGCTGGCGCTGGCGAACGAGTAGGAGCGGGATCGCGAGCAAGGCCGCGGCCGCGAGCGTTCCAAGCGCCAGCGCGGCGAGCGTCGAGCTCAGCCGCAGCGAGGTGGTGAGAAGCCCGATCAGCGCCAGTGATGCCGCGGCTACCCCGGTCAGCGCCAGTAGGAACAGGCGCCTACCGATCGCGGTCGTGTCGATAGCCGCCGCCGGCGGAAGCTCCGCCAGCCAGAAGAGAAGCTCGCAGAGCACGATCAGCCCCGCCGAGTAGGCGATGATCGAGACGGCGTCCGCGTGTCCGAACGACTCGGCGGTCACGTACTCGGCGCCGAGCAGGAAAAGCGGTAGCCAGACGCCCCGCCCGCGCCAGAGGAGAGGAACCAGCAGCAGCAGGAGCGCCGCTGCGCCAAGCGCGTCGATCAGCTGCCGCAACCTGCCTGCGTCGAGCATCGGATAGACGGCGAGCGCGGTTGCGGAGGCGATCGCGAACGCGGCGAGCGTCAAGCGCAGGTAGGCCGAGCTCATCGTGCGAAGCGGCGGAATGCGCTCACCTCCTCGACGACCTTGGCCAGGGATTCGCCGCTCGTCCATTCGGCGACGGCGACTCCGAGCTCCTGGTAGCGCAGATGCAACGTCTCACGCCAGAGGCGCCAGAGGCGGAGCGCCTGCGGGTCGGGGGCGCCGCCTTCGGAGGAGCTGGCGAAGGGGATGGGAGACACGTCGACGACGGCCAGGTCGAAGCCGCGCCGTCGTAGATCCATCAGCGCGTACATGCCGCGCTCGTCGAGCAGCGGACTGAGCGCGATCACCAGCGCCTGTGGCGTCAGACTGCGCGGTGGCAGCACGTCTATCCGCTTCCAGACGTAGGAGAAGTTGACCTCGGTCTCGAGCAGGGCCTCGGCGATGCGGTAGGACTGGAGCGTGCCCGAGGCGGGCGTCAGCCATCTGACGATCCCGCCGAAGCCGACGACACCGACGCGATCTTGGGCGGCGAGATAGTGATCGGCGAGCGTGGCGGCCGCCCGGACAGCCAGATCGAGCGTGCCCTCACCCTGACGCTCGGCTTCGGCGAAGCTGTCCAGGAAGAGAATCACGTCGGCGTTTCGCTCGGGGTGCTGCTGGTTGACGTAAAGCGCCTGGCCGCGTGAGCTGGCGCGCCAGTTGAGACGGCGGACGCGGTCGCCGCGAACGTAGGGACGGACGTCGGCGAACTCGATTCCCTCGGCCTTGGCGCGCGAGACACGGTTGCCGGCGAACGGCTGGGTCTCGTGCGGCGTTATCAGCGATTGCAGTCGCTCGCGGCTCGGATAGACGCGAAGCACGGCGCTGCCGCGGACCCGCCGGTCGGCGAGGCGCAGGCGAGCGCGGTCGCCCGAGCGCACGGCGAGCTCGCCCAGCCGGTAGGCGCCCCAGCGTTCGCAGGCGAGCTTGACCGTGACCACGCGCGGGCGCGCGCGCGTGAGCGCAAGCAAGTAAGAAGACGGCTCGTCCTCCGCCAGCTCGATTCCGGCGGGCAGAACGTGTGCCACGTGCACCTCGCAACTTTCTGACGACGAGAGGTAGATCTCGGCCTCGATCTCGTCGCCTTCCAGCACGCGCTCGCGGCTCAGGTGCACGGAAGCCTCGACCTGCGGCGGCGGAAGCGAGAGGCCGACCGCCAGGACGAGTGCGAACGGAGCTCCAAGGCCGGCGAGCTCCGGCCGCCCGAGTGCGAGCGCCGCGATGAACGAGGCGGCCGCAAAGGCCGCGTAGAGCGCCAGCTTCGGCGAGCGACTCAAGCGCTCGCCGACCCGGCCTCTTCGGGTTCCGGGGTCGGCACGGTCCGCAGCACGTCTTCGATGACCTCTTCGGGGCGCACACGCTGCACCCACAGCTCCGGAGGCAGGGTCAGGCGGTGCGAGAGCGCCGGGACGGCGATTCGCTTGACGTCGTCGGGAGTGACGAAGTCGCGACCCTCGAGCGCCGCTCGCGCGCGCGAGAGCGTAAAGAGGGCGAGCGAGCCGCGCGGGCTGGCGCCGACCTGAGCGCGCGAGCTGTCACGCGTTGCCCGCACGAGATCGACGATGTAGAGCCGGATGCTCTCCGAGACGTGCACCTCTTCGATCGCCCGTTGCATGGCCAGGAGCGTGGGCCCGTCGACGATCGGCTCGAGCGTTATCTGCTCCTGCTTGCGCTCGCCGCGGCGCTCGAGCATCGTCGCCTCGTCGGCGCGCTCGGGGTAGCCGACCGAGATCCTGAGCAGGAAGCGGTCGAGCTGAGCCTCGGGCAGCGGGTAGGTGCCCTCGTACTCGATCGGGTTTTGGGTCGCGAGCACCAGGAAGGGCGGCTCCAGCCGGTGCGTCTCTCCGTCGATCGTCACCTGGCGCTCCTGCATCGCCTCGAGCAGCGCCGCCTGCGTCTTCGGCGGCGCGCGGTTGATCTCGTCGCCGAGCAGCAGGTTGGTGAAGGCCGGGCCGGGCTGGAACTGGAAGATTCCGTCCTTCTGGTTATAGATCGTGCCGCCGGTCACATCGGAGGGCATCAGATCGGGTGTGAACTGAATGCGCGCGAACTTCATCGAGCTGACCTGGGCGAAGGAGCGCGCGATCAGCGTCTTGGCCAGCCCGGGATAGTCCTCGATCAGCACGTGGCCGTCGGCGAGAAGCCCGAGCAAGACGAGCTCCAGCGCCTCGCGCTTGCCGACGACCGCCCGCTCGATCTGCTCGAGCAGCTGCTCGCTGAGCGATCCAACTTCTCTGAGTCCCAGTTGTTCGGTCACAGTCCCTCCAGCTCGTTGAGAAGACCTTCCAGCTCGCGCCGCGACCAGCCGCGGCCGCCGGGGCCGAGCGGCGGCTTGCGCTCAGGGCGGACGAGGCTCCAAGCGTAACCGTCTCCGGCGACGGCGTGGGCCCGCTCGGGCGCGCGGTCGAGATCGATACGGTGGTGGCGCCGCAGGCGGGCGATAACAATCTCGCGCACGAGCGGCCGCATCGACTCGTGCAGGTGCGACTCGTTCCAGGAGGCCGCCGCGAGCGCTCGCTCGATCTTCTCGAACTGCGCTATCGATTGCTCCTCCTCCTCCGCGCGCCGCGGCGGCGACCAGGCAAACGTCTTCCTCGGCAGCGCTCGGCTCAGGAGCTCAACCAGGAGCGCCAGCCCGAACCCGGCCGCGACCAGCGTGTAGACGAGGAGAGCGAGTCCGTGTCCTCGACTGGCGAGCGCGAGCGCGGGAGTGAGAACAACGACTATCAGCGCCGCTATCGGGGCGAGCGCTTTCATCTCGGCTTCGCTTCCAGCTCGCTTCTCAGCTCGCCGAGCGCGGCGATCGCCTCGCGCTTCATCTCGGGATCGATCGCATGCGTGCTGAAGCGGGCCTGCTCGAACAGTCCGGTCAATCGCTCGCCCGGGCGCCGGCTCACGTGAAGGGCGCTGAAGGCGCGGCCCAGATATTCGCCCGGCGCCTCGAACGAGCGGCGGCCCAGCTGGTGCCTGGCAAGCGTGCTCTCCATGCCGGCGTAGGCGCGGATCACTGCTCGGCGCGGATCGGATTCCCGCTCGATCTCTGCGATCGAGATCCCGAGCTGCTCGTGCAGCTCGCGGCGAGGTGACTCCAGCTCATCCTCGGGGAGCTCCAGGGTTGCGTGGCCGCGACGTCGTCGCTGAATCAGGGCCGTAACGAGCAGCAAGACGAGGCATGCTCCGAACGCACCGACGACCCAAGGGGCGAGCGTCTGGGCGAGCAAGGGGCGCGCGTCCGAGTTGGGCGGGACGCTTCCTGCTCCGCCCGACGGGGGCTGCACTGAGGTGTGCCCGGGCCGACCGAGGGCGGCCACGGCGAGCGCTCCGCCGATCAGAGCAATGACCAATACAAGCTTGATCACCTGCCTCTCGCTGCGTCTGTTCGCTGCGAGCACGCCGTCCCCGCGCATCTCGCGTCGCGTATGCCAGATCACGAAGACGCTGGCCGGTATAACGGCGATAGCGGCAACGAGAACGATCAGGTTTGCGGCGAAGAGCCTCGCACCGGCCAGACTGCTCGGCCCACCGACGTGGTCGAGCGAGCGGCTGCTGCCCAGCGCGACGAGGAAGACGAGCAAGACGACGCCCAGCGCGAGCAGCGGAGCGCGACTTTCCGCGCGCGTCCGGCCGCGCGCCGGCGCGTGCTGATCCTGTGTCGATTGCCTGGTTGGCATGTCCGAACGCTGCATCATGACTCTGGCTTTCGGGCGCCCGGACGCCGTCTCCTCAAACAGATTACTGCACAAAAGGCTTCGGCGCGGTAATCTTGGAGGCGATCGAAGGACGAGTACCGGGACCGCTTTCCTTGCGTTCCTTGCTTGTTCGCAATTCGCAAGGAGGTGAGTTATGGCAACCGGAACCGTCAAGTGGTTCAACAACGACAAGGGATACGGGTTCATCACGCCTGAAGACGGCGGCAAGGACCTGTTCGTCCACCACACGGGCATCGAGGGCGAAGGCTTCAAGAGCCTGCCCGAGGGCGCTCGCGTCGAGTTCGAGGCTACGGAGGGTCAGAAGGGCCCCCAGGCCACGAGCGTTCGCGTTGTTGGCTGATAAGGCTTGAAGAAACGAGAAGGCGCCGTCGGAGCGAAACCGCGTAACAGCGGCGAGCGAGGCGGCGCCTTCTGGGTTTATGGGCCGGGCTCGCTCGGCCGGGATTCTGGAGCGTGACAGTGGAAGTGAAAGTCAAGCCGCGTCTACGCGGTGTTTTTCACCAGTGGGCGTTCGTGGCGGCGATTCCGCTCGGAGTCGTGCTGGTGCTTGCGACCGAGACGACCCGCGCCCGCGTCGCAGCCGGCGTCTTCGCGGCCAGCGTCGTCTTGATGTTCGGCGCAAGCGCGCTCTACCACCGGCCGGACTGGTCGCCCAGCCGGCGCGCCTGGCTGCGCCGGCTCGATCATGCCGGCATCTACTGCCTGATTGCCGGCAGCTACACGCCGGTCGGGCTGCTCGCATTACGCGGCGCCTGGCAGACGGTAGTCCTGGCGATCGTCTGGAGTGGGGCGGGCGCCGCGATCTTCATCAGGCTCTTCTGGATCGGCGCGCCGAAGTGGGTCTCCGCCACCGTCGGTATCGCTCTCGGCTGGGTCGGCATCGTCGCCATGCCCGAGATCTACTTCAATCGGGGGCTCGCTTGCGTGCTCCTGATACTCGCGGGCGGGCTTCTCTACAGCTTGGGCGCCGTGATCTACGCCACGAGGCGGCCGGATCCGTATCCCGCCGTCTTCGGCTACCACGAGATCTTTCATCTGATGATCGTGGTGGCGGTGGC
>JADGPD010000030.1 GCA_017882615.1 Thermoleophilia bacterium | reverse complement strand
ATCTACCGCTACGTCGCCTTCGAGAACGTCTCGGTGGGCTCGGCGGCCTACGAGGCTGCCGCAAGAGCGCAGGCTGCGGCCGGGATGCAGAACGCGCCGATCGACAGGCCTACGACCGCGAGCCAGGCCGAAGCGGATTGGCCGGCCGAGGAGTGGTAATGGCGAGGCGAGGCAGAAAGCCCCGCGATCTGCGCCCTCTTCGCGTGTCCCTGTTCGTGCTCGTGGTAGCGATCATCGTGTTTGCGTTCTTCGCTTTTGCCAACGCGATCCTCGGCGTCAACTCCCCTCGCCTCGGCCAGAACACATCGGCGATCAACCCGACCGCGCTCGAGCCACAGCAGTGCCGGGATGCCGGTTTGGCCCCGACGGGAATCGTCGCCGGCATCACTGGAACCGCCGGCAACGATCTCATTCTCGGCACCAATGCGGCGGAGACCATTCGCGGCAACGGCGGTAACGATTGCATCGTGGGCGGAAACGGCAACGACACCCTCCGCGGCGGCGCCGGAACCGACGTCTGCGTCGGAGGCCCGGGAACCGACACCTTCAACGGCTGCGAATACCAGTACCAGTAGAGGTTCTCGTGCGCAGACGATTTCGCAAACACCGGTTTCTCGTCTTGTTTTTGGTCGCGGTCGTCGCCGCCACGAGCGCCTACGCCTACACGAACGCCGTCGGCGGTGTCAACCCGCCGCGCCTCGGTTCGGGCAGCAGCGCGGTCGGCAAGTACACGCTCGGCACTCCCGTTTACAACCTGAACGCTAATAGTCCGCAGAATCTCGATTCGGTCACCTTCGTTCTCACAGGAGCAACCGCTTCCACTGTCGTTCGCGTCAGGCTGATCGCCGCCGGTAGCTGGTACAACTGCGTCGAGAGCGCCGCGCCGACGATCACCTGTGCCACCACTGCTCCGCAGGTCACCGCGGTCGCCGCAAACGGCAACACTCTGACCGTCGTCGCGGCCGGCTGATTTCTCCTCTCCGGCAACGCTCTCCCCCGGGGCGCGCGGCGATTCCCCTTTCTGGAGTAGCGTGGCCGCTGCAAAGCGGTCCCCTGGCAGCGCGCTGCGACGAGGGTTCAATTAGCTCGAGTGGGCGATTACAGGAGAGATGCTTCAGTCTCTCCGCACAGTCGTCACCTCACTCGCGATCGCCTCGGTCATCGGCAGCGTTGCTCAGGCCTACGCCTCGAGCTCGACTCAGGCCGCCACGGGACGGGCCCAGATCTCCACGGCCGGCGTCGCGATCCAGGCGGTCGAATACAAGTCGAGCGGCAACATGCTTCAGGCGGTCACTTTCCGCGTCAGCAATCCCGGCGTCTCGGTGAATATTCGTCTACGCGACGACAGCCAGTGGATCACGTGCACCAACCGGGCCGGCGCCGTCCGCTGCGAGACTCCGAACTTCCCGGCCAGCGCCGTCGAGCGGCTAGAAGTAAGCGCCGCCTGATCCCGCCTTTTCGCCGTCGGGCGTGATTTGTAGAGCACCTTCCGAGCCGCGGCGATTAGCTACGCTCGATCGGCGATGCCCGGCCGAAGACGAGAACGAAAGCGGCAACGAGGGCAGGGGCCGCTCGAGACTGCGATCCCGCCTGAGCGCCTTCCGCCTCGCGTGCGCGCGCGCGGCTTCCATCCCCGTGAGGGCGAGAATTTGCGCCGCTGGGTGCTGGACTCGCGCCCGCGCATCGAGCGCGCCTCGCGTATCCGCGAGCTCGTGCTCGGCGCCCAGGACGGACTGGTCGGAACCCTCGGGCTACTTACCGGTCTCGCGGTCGCCCACCAACCCGGTAAGACGATCGCCATCGCCGGATTCGCTGAGATGGCCGCCAGCGCGCTCTCCATGGCCGCCGGCGTCTTTCTCTCCAGCCAGGCCGAGAACGACCTCTACCGCGGCGCCATCGCCGACGAACTCGCCGAGATGGAAGATCATCCAGAGGTCGAGCGGCTCGAGCTGCAGTACCTGCTCGAGGAAGAGGGGATCGCGGTGAACGACGCCCGGGCGGTCAGCGAGATCCTGGCTCGTCACCCCCACTCACACGTGCGCATGACGGTCGAGAAGGAACTGGGCCTGGCCTTCGGCGAGCACCGCACCGCGCTCGGAGACGCGCTGGTAGTCGGAGCAATGTTCATCGCCGCCGCCTGGGTTCCCCTTTTCCCCTACCTCATCTGGGAAGTGCACACCGCGCTCGCCGTGTCGCTCGCGGCAACCGCGGCGGCTCTGGTCGGGGTGGGAGCGCTGAAAGCCCAAATCGCCGGGCGGCGGCGACTGCTGAGCGGCTTGCACGTTCTCACGATCGGTAGCGGCGCGGCCCTGATCGGTTTCGTCGTGGGTGAGCTGATCCCGCGGTTGATTTAGCCGACTGTCGAATGCCGCTCCGCAGCCGGTTCGCGGGTAGGGAATTTGCGGCCCGAACCGGTCGTTAATGAAAGCAGGATGGACAAGGCATTCGGCTCCCCCGGAAGGCAGGAAGGTAGCACCGCTGTCAACCAGGGCCGGGTCGGTAGCATTCCCGGGTGCCTAGGCCCTGAACCCGGATAAAGACTGGAGTTAGATGAGCGCGTTTGCGCAGGAAACACTGGTGGGGGACTTCTCGGATCTGAAGCCGCCTCTCTCTGAAGAGGAGGCGCTGATCGAAGCCGACCGCTGCCTGAGGTGCGGCGGCGTTTACGCGACCGCCCCCTGCACCGTCGCCTGCCCGGCCGACGTTGACGTACCCACCTTCGTCGCACAGGTCGCGGCCGGTGACACCGGCGCAGCGGCCCTGAAAATCTTCGAGCAGAACATCCTCGGCGCAAGCTGCGCCCGCGTCTGCCAGGTCGAAGAGCTCTGCGAAGCGTCTTGCGTGATGAACAGCCAAGACGAAACGCCGATCGAGATCGCGAGACTGCAGCGCTTCGCCACCGACTGGGCTTACGCCAATGGAATCGCTCCGCGTAAGAACGCCGCTGCGAACGGTCACAAGGTGGCCGTGATCGGCGCCGGCCCCGCCGGACTTGCCTGCGCCGGCGAGCTGGCCGCGCGCGGCTACGCCGTCACCGTCTATGACGAGCGCGCCGAGGCCGGCGGACTGATTCGCTACGCCATCGCCCCCTTCCGCCAGCAGTCCGAGCCGCTTCCCGACGAGCAAAAGGCAATCGAGAAGCTCGGCGTCGAGATCAAGCTGGGCGTGAAGATTGACACGAAGGAGGCACTGGCCGAGATCGAGAAGGAGGCCGAGGCTGTCTTCCTCGGTGTCGGCCTCGGCGAGGACGTCGACGTCAAGACACCCGGTGACGATCTCGAAGGTGTCTGGGAGTCTCTTCCCTTTATCGAAGCACTCAAGGACGGCAACCCGCCTGAGATCGGACGCAGAGCGGCCGTCATCGGCGGCGGCAACACGGCGATGGACGTGGCCCGCGAGGCGCTCAGGCTGGGCGCCGAGGTAACTGTCCTCTATCGGCGCACGCAGGCCCAGATGCCCGCCTTCTACCACGAGTACGAGCAAGCGCTAGATGAAGGCGTCGTCTTTAATTGGTTGACGCTTCCGGTGGCTTTCAAGGGCGAGAACGGGCGCCTGAAGTCGGTCGAGTGCCAGCCGATGAAGCTGGGCGAGCCCGACGACTCCGGCCGCCGCCGCCCCGAGCCGATCGAGGGCGCCGACTTCGACCTGCCGGTCGACACGATCATCAAGGCCATCGGCCAGCGCCCGCGCGAAGAGTTCCTGAGCCTGATCGACGGGCTCGAGCTCGAGTGGGGCCAGATCAAGATCAACCCGGAGACGGGTCAGACGACCAATCCCAAGTACTTCGCCGCGGGCGATGCGATCAACGGCGGCGCGACGGTGGTTTCGGCCGTCGGCGGCGCCAAGGTCGCGGTTGCCGGCATCGAGGCCTTCCTGCAAGGAGAGAAGAGATGAAGGAAGTTCGCTGGCATGCTCGCGCCGGCCAGGGCGCGAAGACGGTCTCGCAGCTGCTTGCAGAGGCTGGGCTTCTCGCCGGGTCGAGCGTGCAGGCCTTCCCGGAGTACGGCCCCGAGCGCCGCGGTGCACCGATGCGCGCCTACACCCGCATCTCGGAGACGGCAATCCGCCGTCACGACCCGGTTGCCTCGCCCGACATCGTGATCGTGCTCGAGCCCACGCTCGTGAACGAGATGAACGTCGCCGAGGGGCTCTCGGACGAGGGCGTCGTCCTGGTCGATACCAACGAGCTCCCGGAGTCGCTCAAGGGCGTCAACGCGCTCGCCATTCCGGCCACGAAGATCGCCCACGATCATGGGCTGAAGTTCTCCAACGTGGTCATGCTCGGCGCCGCGGCGGCCGCGGGCGGCATCCCGCTCGAGAAGATTCAGGACGCCGCCGTAAAGAAGCTTGGTAAACGACTCGACGCGGACTCGCTCCGCGGAGCTATCGCGGAGGGATACGCATGTCTAGCCTGAGGCCCTGGCAAGAACTCTCGCCGGGGGGCACGATCAGGCCCACCGACGCAGAGAAGCCCAAGACCGGGAGCTGGCGTACCGGCATCAAGCCGCTCGCCGATCTCTCGAAGTGCACCAACTGCCTGCTCTGCTGGCTCTACTGCCCAGACTCGGCAATCCTGATCGAGGAAACGACCTTCGTCGGCTTCGACGACTACTTCTGCAAGGGCTGCGAGGTCTGCGCCGCCGTCTGCCCCGTCGGGGCTATCGAGATGGTGCCCGAGGAGACCGAGACCCCCGAGCGCTGGGTGATGAGGAGTGATGAGAGTGGCAGTTAAGACGCAGGAAGGAGCCCAGCTTCTGACCGGCGGCGAGGCCGTTGCCTACGCGATGGCGCAGATCGATCCAGACGTCTTCCCCGTCTACCCGATCACGCCGCAGACGCCGATCATCCAGACCTTCGCCAAGCTGGTCGCCAACGGCAAGGCCACGACCGAGATCGTCAACGTCGAGTCCGAGCACTCCGCCATGAGCGCGACGATCGGCTCGGCACTGGCGGGCGCCCGCTCGATGACGGCCACCTCGTCACAGGGCCTGGCCCTGATGGCCGAGATGGTCTACATCGCCGCCGGCATGCGCACTCCGATCGTGATGGCCGTGGGCAACCGCGCCCTCTCGGCGCCGCTCAACATCCACTGCGATCACTCCGACTCGATGATGATCCGCGACTCCGGCGTGATCCAGCTCTTTGCCGAGAGTGTTCAGGAGGCCTACGACCTGATGGTGATGGCGACGCGGATCGCCGAGCACCCCGACGTGATGCTGCCGGTGCTCGTCTGCCAGGACGGCTTCACGCTCACCCACTCGGAGGAGCCGCTCGTGCTCACCCCCGACGAGGTCGTCAAGGACTTCGCCGGCGAGTACAAGGTTCCACTGCCGCTGCTCGACGTGGAAGAGGTCACGACCAAGGGCATCTTCGCCCTGCAGGACTACTACACCGAGCTGCGCTACCAGATGAACGCGGCGATGGAAGCCGCGGAGACGGTGATCGCGGATGTCTTCGACGAGTACTCGCCGCTGGTCGACCGCCCCTTTGGTCTGCTCGAGGAGTACGAGCTCGAAGGCGCAGAGAAGGTCGTCTTCCTGATGGGATCGACGGCCGGCACGATCAAGGACGTCGTCGACGCGCTGCGCTCAGAGGGCCAGAAGGTCGGCCTCCTGCGCCTGATCTCCTACCGCCCCTTCCCGGCCGAGGCGATCCGGGGGGCGCTCGCCTCCGCCCAAGAAGTGATCGTGCTCGATCGCTCGGACGCGCCCGGAGCGGTACCTTCGCTGCACGCCGAGATGGCGGCGGCGCTGTACGGCTCGAATGTCAAGTTGCGCGCCCATGTCTTCGGCCTCGGCGGCCGCGAGTTGGTTCCCGATGAAGCTCGGGCCATATTCGCCGGCGAGGCTCCCACCCACGTCGCATTACGGAGCTGACCATGTCGAGACTCAAGCGGATTGCTCTAAACCAACACGGCGTTCAGCCGCTCGGCGGTGGACATGCTCTCTGCCAGGGCTGCGGTGCTCCGAGCATCGTGCGCACGGTGCTGAGCTCGATCGACACGCCGGTTATCGTCGTCAACGCCACCGGCTGTCTCGAGGTCGCCACCTCGCGCTACCCGATCACGGCCTGGAACGTGCCCTGGATACACACCGCCTTCGAGAACACCGCAGCGGTGGCAAGCGGTGTCGAGGCCGCCTACAAGGCGCTGAAGCGGCGCGGAACGCTGCCCGGCGGCGACAAGGAGGTCACGATCGTCGCCTTCGGCGGCGACGGCGGCACCTACGACATCGGCATTCAGGCTCTGTCGGGCGCACTCGAGCGCGGTCACCGCTTCCTCTACGTCTGCTACGACAACGGCGCCTACATGAACACGGGCATCCAGCGCTCCGGCGCGACACCCTACGGCGCCGACACGACGACCAGCCCGGTCGGCTCGGTCTCGCTCGGCAAGATGCAGCAGCGCAAGGACCTGACAGCGATCGCGGCCGCGCACCACGTGCCGTTCGTGGGTCAGTCCTCGGGCGCTCGCTGGCAGGATCTGAGTTCCAAGGTCGAGCGTGCCGTTGCGATGGACGGACCCGCCTTCCTGAACGTGATGAGCGACTGCCCGCTTGGCTGGGGCCATGAGCCGCGCGTCGGGCTCGACGTCATGCGGGCGGCTCAGGACAGCCTCTTCTGGCCGCTGTTCGAGATCGTCAACGGTGAGTACAAGCTCAGCTACCGTCCGCGCAAGGTGATCCCGGTCACCGACTTCCTGAAGATGCAGAGGCGCTTCGCGCACCTCTTCAAGCCCGGAGGCGAAGCGATGCTCGAGGCCATTCAGCAGCAGGTCGAGGCCGATTGGAGCCGCCTGCTCAAGCTCTGCGGCGAGCCGGTGAAGGAGCTTCCGGTTGTGAAGCCCGCCGAGGAGACCGAAGAGGCAGAAGCGGTCGGCGCGGTCGCTTAGCTTTACAGCGCGAATACGTAAGAAAACGGCTCGCTCGAAAGGCGAGCCGTTTCTATTCCGCGACTCGGACGCAGATATTGGCGCGCCGCGTTCTCGCTCGCACGGGCGGGGCGAAGTCCATCGGGAAGAGAGCTAAGGTTCCTCTCGATGGAGATCTTCGACGTCAGCGTCCCGATCCGGGATGGAATGCTTCACTACGCCGGCAATCCACCGGTGCACGTGACGCGGGTGAGCTCGATCGAACGAGGCGACCCGGCCAACGTCAGCGAGCTCGACATGGGCGCCCACTCGGGTACGCACGTTGACGCGCCCGATCACTTCATCGAAGGCGGCGCCGGCGCCGAGGCGCTGCCCCTGAGCGCCTTGATCGGACCGGCCGAGGTCGTGGACGCGGCCAATGCCACGATCGCGCTCGACCTGGTGACGCTGCGCGATCTCGAGCTGCCGCCGCGAGGCAGCGAGCGGATCCTGTTCAAGACTCGCAACTCGCAGCTCTGGAGCCGCGACGAGTTCACACGCGATTTTGTGCGCCTGGACGGTGAAGCGGCCGCCTACCTGGTCGAGCGCGGCGTCAAGCTGCTGGGCATCGACTACCTGTCGATCGGAGACGCCGACGCGCACCGCATCCTGCTTTCGGCCGGAGTCGTCTGCATCGAGGGCCTCGACCTGCGTGGAATCGAGCCCGGACCTTACGAGCTCGTTTGCCTACCGCTGAAGCTGGTCGGCTCGGACGGGGCGCCGGCGCGCGCCGTGCTGATCAGATAGCTGAGAAGCGCCGGCGGGCGGGCCGAAAGGCGCTCGGCTCGGGACTTGACGCAATCGACGCTGATTTGACACATCGAGAAGCGTCTTTCGCTCCGTCGGGACGGTACTTTCGAGCGACCCCGCGGGCGGGTGGCTTGGCGGCGGGCGGAGAAGGTGGTTCCTCGGATCCAAGCAGCGCCTAGCCGCGCGAGCGCCGGCGCTTTCCGATACGTAGCCCTCCTGGCTCGGCCGGGTGGTAGACGAGCGGCTCGTTCTCCTTGAACATGGTCACCACGCCGTTCGTCTCGAGGATGGCGGTGTGCACATCGCCGAGATGGACGAAGCCCTGGCGGCGGGCGGTGGCCCTCAGCTCGCTGAGCGAGATACCGGTCGAGTGAAGCGCCCTGCGGATCGGCTTCCCCTTCTCGATCAGCATGGTGGGAGAGCCCTCGAGCAAACGCGAGGCGAACGGCCAGACCGCAGTCGTACGGGCAAAGATCTCGTTGACCAGGAAGAGAGTCGCTGCGCCGAGCAGCGCTCCGGTCACCGACAGATCGTTGCCGATGATCCCGTTTTGAACGGCGTTGGCCACGAGCAGCAAGACGATCAGGTCGAGAGTGTTGGCCTGACCCAGCTCACGCTTGCCGACCACGCGCAGCGCCGCGATCAGGAAGACGTAGATGAGCAGCGAGCGCATGACCTTCTCGCCGCCGCTGATCGTCATATGGAAAATCGCATGCCACACACCGACTCTGTGCGACGCCGCGACGCCGACTCCTCCGCGAAATCGAGCCCGGCGACGCCGCGACTGGCGCCGCAGTACTTGATCAGGCCCTCCGCCTGGATCACCGTCAGGCGGGCCGGGCACCACGCCGCGCTCGCATAAAGATCCGCCGACCGAGTGTGCGAGAAAACGAAACCAGGGTAGGCTGCCACTGACAGCGACGGTGGGAGGTTGACGGTGTCCGAGCAGAGCACGAGCAAGAAAAAGGCGGCCGCTACGAGAGGCCCGCTCTCGGCCGAGGAAGTGCGGCTGATCGACGCCTACTGGCGTGCAGCCAACTACCTCTCGGTCGGGCAGATCTATCTGCTTAAAAACCCGCTCCTGAAAGAGCCGCTGCTTCCCGAGCACGTCAAGCCGCGCCTGCTCGGTCACTTCGGCACCACGCCGGGCCTCAACTTCATTTACGTGCACATGAACCGCGCCATCCGTCAGCGCGATCTGAGCGCGATCTACATCACCGGCCCCGGGCACGGCGGCCCCGGCCTGGTCGCCAACACCTACCTCGAGGGCTCCTATTCAGGCCTCTACCCGCACGTCAGCCAGGACGAGGAGGGGATGGCCGCGCTATTCCGTCAGTTCTCGTTCCCGGGCGGGATCCCGAGCCACGTAGCGCCCGAGGTGCCGGGATCGATTCACGAGGGCGGCGAGCTCGGCTATTCGGTCGCACACGCCTTCGGCGCCGCGTTCGACAACCCCGACCTCATCGTGACCTGCGTCGTCGGCGACGGCGAGGCCGAGACGGGGCCACTGGCGACCAGTTGGCACTCGAACAAGTTCCTGAATGCGAAGACGGACGGCGCCGTCCTCCCGATTCTGCACCTGAACGGCTACAAGATCGACAACCCGACCGTGCTGGCACGCATCCCCGAAGAGGAGCTGATCGAGCTGTTCGAGGGCTACGGCTACCGCCCGCTGATCATGATCGGCGGCTTCGACGGCGAGGATCATGCGGCCGTGCACCAACGCTTCGCCGCCGTGCTCGACGAGGCGCTGAACGAGATCGCCGAGATCCAGCGAGCCGCGCGCGAGGACGGAGTGACGGAACGGCCGCGCTGGCCGATGATCATCATGCGCACGCCCAAGGGCTGGACCGGGCCGCGCGTGGTGGACGGCAAGCCGATGGAGAACAGCTGGCGCTCGCACCAGGTGCCGCTCTCGGAGGTGCGCAAGAACCCCAAGCACCTGAAGCAACTCGAGGAGTGGATGCGCAGCTACAAGCCCGAGGAACTCTTCGACGAGAACGGGACGCTGATTCCCGAGTTGGCCGAGCTCCCTCCCAAGGGCGAGCGAAGGATGAGCGCCAACCCGCACTCGAACGGCGGCGTGCTACTGCGCGATCTCGTTCTTCCGGACTTCCGCAACTACGGCGTTCCGGTCGAGAAGCCGGGTACCACGATGAGCGAGGCGACGAAGGTTGCGGGCGCCTTCATGCGCGACATCATCGAGAAGAACCCGACGGATTTCCGGATCGTCGGACCTGATGAGACGGCTTCAAACCGTCTCACGCCAGTCTTCGAGGCCGCAGACAAGGTCTGGGAGGCCAAGATCCTTTCGACCGACGAGCGCCTCGCTCCCGAAGGCCGCGTGATGGAAGTCCTTTCCGAGCACCTCTGCCAGGGCTGGCTCGAGGGCTACCTGCTGACCGGGCGGCACGGCCTCTTCAACTGCTACGAGGCCTTCATCCACCTGGTCGACTCGATGTTCAACCAGCACGCCAAGTGGCTGAAGGTGACGCAGGGAATACCCTGGCGCCGGCCGATCGCCTCGCTCAACTACCTGCTCACCTCGCACGTCTGGCGCCAGGACCACAACGGTCTGTCGCACCAGGATCCCGGCTTCATCGACCATGTGGTGAACAAGAAATCCGAGGTCATCCGCGTCTACCTACCACCGGACGCAAACACGCTTCTTTCCACCGTCGATCACTGCCTGCGCAGCCGCCACTACGTCAACGTGATCGTGGCGGGCAAGCAGCCGGCGCTCGACTACCTCTCGATGGAAGAAGCCATCATCCACTGCACGCGCGGCATCGGCATCTGGGAGTGGGCCTCGAACGACGCCGGCGTCGAGCCCGACGTGGTGCTCGGCTGCGCCGGCGACATCCCGACGCTCGAGACGCTGGCGGCGGCCGCAATTCTGCGCGAGCACCTGCCCGAGCTGAAGGTACGAGTCGTCAACGTCGTTGACCTGATGCGCCTGCAGCCGGCGAGCGAGCACCCGCACGGCCTCTCCGACAAGGTCTACGACTCTCTCTTCACCGCCGACAAGCCGGTCGTGTTCGCCTACCACGGCTATCCGTGGCTGATCCACCGGCTCACCTACCGCCGCAACGGCCACGATCACCTGCACGTTCGCGGCTACAAGGAAGAGGGCACCACTACGACGCCCTTCGACATGGTGATGCTGAACGACCTCGACCGCTTCCACCTCGTCATGGACGTGATCGACCGCGTGCCGGGGCTCTCATCGAGCGCCGCCCACCTGCGACAGCAGATGGTCGACATGCGCATCCGTGCCCGGGCCTGGACGCGCGAGTACGGCGAGGATCATCCCGACGTCAACGGCTGGACGTGGCCGTTCTAGCCGGGGCGAGACGCCGGCGCACTCGGGTTACCTCGCCAGGAAAGCGATAACAGCCGGCACCACAACGCCCGGCTTCTCCCAGAGCGGAAAGCCGCCCGCGCCCGGGATCACGATGCGCTCGGCATTCGGCAGCTCCGCATCGAGTATCGCGGCGCCTTGCTCGAACTCCTCCAGATCGGCGGCGCCGTTGTAGAGAAGCGTGGGCCGCTCGATCTCCGCGAGTCGCGAGCGCACGTCGGTGACCCGGCGCGGAGCCAGGTCGCTGAGCCAGGGCGCCCCGCTGAACTCGTTCACCAGCTCGCGCTGCCCGGCGGCGTTCGTCTCGACGGAGTGCTGGCGCATGTTGGCAAACCAGTCGGCGCCGTCGATCCAATCCCGCAGCGCTGCCGGCACACCCTGGGAGCGGCCGATCGCCGAGGCGCGTGCCTGCAGCTCGGACGTGCGAGGCATGGGAAACCCCGGCAGAACCGCCCCCTCGAGTATCAGCCTGCCGAACAGCTCGGGCTGTCGCAGCGCCAGCACGAGCCCGACCGCCGTGCCGGTGTGGGTCGCCCAGTAGTGGGTCCTTTCGACCCCTTCCGCGGCGAGCACTTGCTCGAGGTCATCCGCGTACTCCTCGATCCCGAATGGGCCGGGCAAACCCGCCGACTCACCGTGACCTCGCAGATCGACCAGAAGAAGCTGAACTTTTCCGGCCAGGTGCGGCAGCGCGGGCTCGAAATAGCGCCGGTTCTGCGAGAAGCCGTGCACGAGCGTCAGCCAGGGCCGCCCTTCGCTCGGCACCGTTTCGTAGGCGATCACGGCCTGCGTCTGGTCTCGCTCTCGGGGTGGTCGATCACCGCGCCCAGGCGCAGCTCCATGCCGTGGCGCTCGATCAACTCCGAGACGATCTGCTCCAGGCGGGCGCGGTGCTCTCTCGTGCGCGCCTCGGCGTAGGCAGCCCGCACCAGCTCGGGCTGTTTTGCCACCACGGCGTCCAGGCGCTTGCGAATGTAGCCCTTGGCGTTCAGGTGCTCGACGTAGACGCGGCGGACGCCCGCCTCCGCCAGGCGCGCGAACAGGTCCTCGAGCAACTCGCTGCGCTCGACGAAATGCGGCACGAGCGGACCGACGAAGGCGTACGTGCGGATACCGGCCTCGTTCAGAGCTCGCAAAGCCTCAATTCGCCTGCGCGGAGGCGGCGCGTGCACCTCGAGCCAGCGTGAGATCTCGTCCTCGCCGCTGGTGACGGTGAGCCCGGCCTCGAAGTCGGGCAGCTCGCGGAAAAGATCGATGTCGCGCAGCAGCATCGGCGACTTGGTCAGAACCGCGACGGATCCGGGATACTGCTCGCGCGCCAGCGCCTCCAGCACGCCGCGAGTGAGCCTGTACTTGGCCTCGGCGCCCTGGTAGGGATCGGTCACCGAGCTGATGAAGATCGAGCGAGTACGCCGCTCGGGCCTCATTCGCGCCAGCTCGCGCTCGAACAGCTCGACGACGTTCCGCTTCACATAGACGTACTCGCCCCACTCTTCGACCGGCTCCGAGACGTAGCGGCTCATGAAGGTCGCGTAGCAGTAGGCGCAGCCAAAACGGCAGCCGGTGTAAGGGTTGACGACGTAGTCGACGCCGCCGAGCCCGGACTTGACGAGCGCCGAGCGGGCTTCCATCTCGATCACACGCATGCGTCGATGCTAGCGGGCAGAGCACGTCGGAGGCTCTTTGGGAGCGAGTCTCTTTCCGCGGCGAAAATTGGAACAGAGCCGACACAAAGGCAGGTGCTATTCGTCGCCTCTTGCGGGTACTGTCGAACCACCCCGCGGGAGGGTGGCTCGGGGGAGGGCGAAGGGTGAATTGTTGAGACGGAGCTCTCGCAACGAGCGGATCGCTCGCAACGAGCACAGTTCCCGCGGCGACAGCCCTCGAACCGTTACGCTCCCAAACGATGGAGATCGAGATCCGTCACGCTCGCCCCTCCGACTACGGTCGCGTCTATCCGCTCGTCAACGAGTGGTGGGGCGGGCGGGAGATGACGCAGCACCTACCCGGCGTTTTCTTCGTTCATTTCGAGGGCTCCAGCTTCATCGCCAACACCCCCGACTGCGCGCTGGCGGGATTCCTCTGCGGCTTTCTCTCCGAGACGAATCCCGACGAGGCCTACGTGCACATGGCCGGAGTCGCGCCGGAGCTGCGCCGCCAGGGAGTCGGACGCAGGCTCTACGAGACCTTCTTCGAGGCCGCACGGACGCACGGGCGCACACGCGTGAGCCTGATCACGGCGCCGATAAACACGGGCTCGATCGCCTTCCACGAGGCGCTCGGCTTCAAGCTCGAGCGCGTGCTCGAGAACTTCGCCGGCCCCGGCGAAGACCGGCTCGTCTTCATCAAGCGCCTTTAGCCGGAGAAAGTCTGGCGACTTTCCCCGGCAGGGTATTTCGGTCGGCTCAGATCGGGGATGGTGCTTGGCGAGATCAGGCGCGGATCAGTCGCCGCCCTCGATGAAGGAGATCTCTTCGGGGCTCAGTTCCAGCTCGCCGGCGGCGGGCAGGATGCCGCCCACTTGGTCGAATCGGCGTAAACCGACTATCGCGCCGCTCACAACCGGATCGCGCAGCACCCACGACACCGCCACCGCGCCCGGCGAGGCTTTGTGGCGCTCGCCGACCTGACGCAGACGCTCGGTCGCGGCCAGGTTTCGCGAGAGCTCGGGCTCCTGGAAGTGCGGCACGTGCGAGCGAAAGTCATCCTCGGGCAACGCCGCCACCCGCTCGGCGCTGAACGCGCCGGTAAGTAGGCCCGAGCCCATCGGCGAGTAGGCGATGACGCCGATCCCTTCGGCGGCGCAATACGGCACGATCTGATCCTCGATACCGCGATTGATCAGCGAGTAGGGCGGCTGCAGCGTCTCGACCGTCGCCACGGCGTTGGCCCGCTCCAACTGCGCGATATTGAAGTTCGAGACGCCGATGTGCCTGACCTTGCCCGCGCTGAGCAGCGCCACACAGGCCGCCCATCCTTCCTCGAGGTCTTCGTCGGGATCGGGCCAGTGGACCTGGTAGAGGTCGATCGCCTCGACGCCGAGCCGGCGCAGGCTGTCCTCGCACTGGCGCTCGACCGTGGCGGCCTTGAGCTCGTTGACTCCGCTGCCGTTACGTCCCTCGAGCCCGCACTTGGTGAAGATGAAGGGCTTCTCCGACATCTTCGCGACAGTTCGGCCGACGACTTCCTCTGAGCGGCCGAAGCCGTAGATGGGCGCGGTGTCGATCCAGTTGACTCCCAACTCGAACGCCCGCTCGATGGCCGCGACCGAGTCGGCGTCGTCCTGCGGGCCCCAGCCCCACTCCCAGCCACCGCCTCCTATTGCCCAGGCGCCGAAGCCGACGACACTGATCTCGAGTCCCGTCCCGCCAAGCAATCGCCTGTTCATTACTCCTCCTCGGCCTCGGTGTTTTCTCAGCGTAGCTCGCTTGTGTGACGCGCGCGACTTTCGGGAAACCGGTCGAGCCGATAGATTTCCCAATCCATGAACCAACAGCGCCCGAACGGAAACGCAATCGAGATCGAGAGCCTGGTCAAGGTCTACAAGGGCGCGGTCAGAGCCCTCGACGGCATTGACCTCGTTGTTCCGGCCGGCTCTGTCTTCGGTCTTCTCGGGCCGAACGGCGCCGGCAAGACCACGGCGGTCAAGATCGCAAGCACGCTCTCCTTCCCCACCTCGGGCACGATTCGTGTGGCCGGTATCGACGTCGTCGCGCATCCCAGGCAGGTGCGCGAGGCGATCGGCGTCGTCGGTCAGGTCTCCGGCGTCGACGTCAACCTGAACGGGCGCGAGAACCTGCGCCTGCAGGGTCTGATTCGCTCGATCCACGGGCGCGAGCTGAAGCAACGCGTCAACGAGCTGCTCGAGCAGTTCGGGCTCGCGGACTCGGCCAAGCGAGTCGCCCGCAACTACTCGGGCGGCATGCAGCGCCGGCTCGACATCGCCACCGCGCTGGTTCACCGGCCGCAGGTCCTCTTCCTCGACGAGCCCACTACCGGCCTCGACCCAGAGGTCAGAACCGAGATGTGGCAGGAGATCGAGCGCCTCACTCACGAGGAGGGGCTGACCATTCTGCTCACCACCCACTATCTCGAGGAAGCCGACCGGCTCGCCGCGAAGCTGGCGATTCTCGACCGCGGCAAGGTCGTGGCGACCGGCTCGCCGGAAGAGCTGAAGCAGGAGCTGGAGGGCGACACGATTCACGTCGAGCTGCGCGAGGATGCCCCGGACGGCACGATCAGAGTGGCGCTCGAGAACGTCAAGGGAATTCGCCGGCTCGATCACGACGTGCGCTGCCTGCGTGCCCGAGTCGAGCACGGCGCGACGGCGATTCCGCTCGTACTGCAGGCCCTGGAGTCGAAGGGCCTGGCGGTCGACTCCGTCTCGGTCTCGCGCCCCTCGCTCGACGACGTTTACATGCGCTACACCGGCCGCGAGTTCGCGCGAGCCGACGAGGAGGGCGCCCGTCAGCAGAGCCCCGCGGGAGAAGAGAAGAGATGAAAGAGCTACTCAGCCACAGCCTCACCATGACCGACCGCGACCTGCGCCGGCTCGCCCGCCAGCCCTGGTGGATCGTCGTCACGCTCGTCCAGCCGGTGATCTGGCTGCTGCTCTTCGGCCCGCTGTTCAAGGGCATCGCCAACATCCCCGGCTTCCACGCCCACTCCTACATCCAGTTCCTGACGCCGGGCGTGGTCATCATGACCGCCTTCTTCTCCGGCGGCTGGAACGGAATGGCAACGATCGACGACCTCAATCGCGGCGTCGTCGACCGCCTGCTCGTGTCGCCACTGCGCCGCAGCGCCTTCTTCATCGGCCACGTACTGCAGACCTCGGTGTCGATCATCATCCAGGCGGCGATCATCGTCGTGCTCGCCTACGCGATGGGCGCCCACTTCGCAAACGGCGCACTCGGCCTGCTGGTGCTGTTCACGGCGGCTGTTCTACTCGGCGGGTCACTCAACGCCGTATCGAACGGCTTGGCGCTGATCTTTCGGCGCGAGGAGACGCTGATCGCAACGCTCAACGTCTTCATGCTGCCGCTGACCTTCCTCTCCTCGGCCTTCATGCAGCAAAACCTGATCCCGCACTGGATGCAGGTCGGCGCGCGCTTCAACCCGCTCAACTGGGCGGTGCAGGCGTCGAGATCGGCGATCAGTTCCGGCACCGACTGGGGCTCGGTGGGCACACATCTCGGACTGCTCGCGGGCCTCCTCGTCGTCTGCATGGCGTTCGCCACGCGGACGATTCACACCTATCAGAGCTCGGTCTAAGGCCTGACGCTCAGGCCGGCGCGTCCGTTTGTGACGCGGCGCCGAGCGAGCTCGACGCGAAAACCTTCTGCGGCCGGCCGAGCCGGGAGCGAACCGGCGCGGCGGCAAGCACCAGAGCGAGACCCCCGACGGCCCAGAGCGCGATCACGAAGACAGCTCCTCCGGTGTTGGCCCCGTCGAAGTAAACGGTGTTACGAACGAAATTGACGGCGGCGCCGTTTGGAAGCACCCGCGCCACCTGGCGAAAGACGTCGGGCAGGAACTCCTGACTCGAAGCGCCGCCCGCAGTCGAGTTGCCCACGAGGATCAGCACGAAGGCCGCGATACCGGTGCCGGCAAGGCCGAAGAGCGCCTCGAGGCCGAAGGTGGTCAGCGCCACCGCCGCGGAGAAGAGAGCGCCGATCGCCACGAGCGCCCAGAAGTGCCCGGCGAGCGCACCGATCAGCGGCCCGACGGTCAACGCCGCGACGAGCGCAGAGCCGAGCGCGAAAAGCCCCACCGCGAGTAGCCGCTGAGCGAGCGCGGCGGCGCGGCCGAAGATGAACAGCAGGATGGCGAAGACGAAGCTGACAACGAGCAGACCGAACAGGTAAGCGGAGCTCGAGAGCCCGCGCGCATCATTGGCGGGAAGCGGCTTCAGATCCGTGCTCACCAGCTTGACCCGCATGCTCGGCGGCGCCATCGTCATCATCATCGTGAAGGCGTGCTCGACAGCCTGCTGCGCGCCCGTGCCGGCGGCGCTCGCCGTGAAGAGCAGAGCCGTCTTCTTCCGTTCGATGAAGGCGCCGTAAACCGAGCGGTCGAGCACTGCCGCGCGCGCGCGCGCCGCGTTCGGATACGTACGCAGCGAGAAGGCGCCCGGGACGGCATCGTCGAGGCCTTTCTGGATGAACACCTGCGCCACCGGCGATCCCACGTAGGCGACGCGCAGACCGTGCGCCGTCGGGGCGTGCTGAACGAAGACGTTGATCGAGACGAAGACGAAGCTGGCCGCAACGAACAGCACGGCGAGGCGAATGAGCACCCGCAACGGAACTTGATCAGACGGCACTTTCTCTCCTCCCGGTTTTGTGGATTTTCACGCGCCGGCGGTGACTACGCAAGCGATCGGCAACTGACGATACGCCCGCACGGGACGCCGCGCCGATTTTCGGCACGGCGTCCACCGTTTCGATTCGGGCTCTAGACGGTCGGCTCGAGCGCCGCCTTCGACCGCTTCTTCGAGCGACCCATCAGCCCGGGAAGCTTCTCGGCCGCGAGCACCAGCACTAGGCCGCCGAGCGCCCAGAGCGCAATCACGAGTATCGCGCGGTGGGTGTTGTGGCCGCCGAAATAGACGGTGTCGCGCACCGAGCGGATGAAGGGGCCGTTGGGCAACGCCTGACCGATGTTGCGGAAGAAGTCGGGTAGGAACTCCTGGTTGATCGAGCCGCCGCCGGTGCTGTTCCCGACCAGGATCAGGAGCAACCCGGCAAGCGCCAGGCCCGCGTACTTGAGCACCGCGGCGAGACCCCAGGTCACGAGCACAGCGGTGGCCGCGTAGAGGGCTCCCAGAGCAGCCAGGGCGAAGAAATGACCCGGCAGCGCGCCGACGATCTGGTCGACGGTCAGCGCCCCGATTATTCCGGCGCCAACCGAATAGGCCGCGCTCAACCCGAACCGCCAGGCCAGCGAAAGACCGTGCGCGAACATGAAGATGAGCACCGCGAAGACGAAGCTCGGAACCAACACGCCGTATTGGTAGGTGTAGCTGGAAAGCCCCTGCGAGTCATGCGAGGTGAGGGGCGTGACGTCCCTGGGCACCAAGGGCTGGCGGAGAGTCTTGGAGACCTCCGTGCCGAGACTGAGAAGCGCCGCGTCTGCGGCCTTTCCCGCCGCGCTCGCCGTGAGCAACAAGCCGGAGTCCTTCCGGTACACGTAGCCGCCGTAGACCTTGCGATCCTTGATCGCGCTTGTCAGGCTCGCCTCGCTCGGATACTGGCGAAGGCTGAAGTAGCCCGGCGCCTTGACCTTGAGACCGGTGTTGATTATCCCAACCATCAGGTCGGGAGCAACGATGCCCACGCGCAGCTGATGCGGTGTCGGGTTGTGCTGTGTTGCCGTGTAGACGCCGGCGAAGACGAACACGGCGGCGATGAACGCCGCGGTGAGCGACACGAGAACGCGCGGCGAGAGCGAAGCGGGCATGGTTCCTCCTTGGAGCCGTTGGATGGATGATGCTCTCGCACCGGCGTAGGAAATGCAAGCGAGCACCAGATTCGAGAGCCGCGTAAACGAAAGCGAGGGCTAACAACGACACACCGAGAGGGAGCTGAGAGCTTTCGACAGGCAGCGAGCGGCGCCTATCCGGCGCCTCGCTCGACCTGCCGGTAGTAGTCGCGCCAGACCAGTCGATAGATGCGAAGGCGCCTCGGCAAGCTTCTGATCAGCGGCAGGAACGGCACGAGGACGAGCGCCAGCGAGAGAACGGCCATGATCGCCCAGATCTGCGCGTCGGCGTTGTCCGAGGTACTGAAGGGCGGTACCTGATACCAGAACGTGTAGAGCCACAGCCATGCTTGCCCTGGATAGTTGCCGGTCTCGTTCATCATCCCCCACTGGCTGCCGAGCAGGTTTTCCCTCTGCGCCAGCTCGCCCAGATACGAGCCGTCGGAGAGAAGGAGGAGCGGCTTGGTGTAGTCGGTCTGGTAGAAGCGGCCGTTGGCGAGCAGGGCGCCATCGAGCCCGCCACTCTGCGCCTGGCCGAGCAGGTCGCGCATCATCAGCGCAACCGGCCCGAAATTACCGGACGCGACTAGCGGAGCCCCCGCCGAGAAGGAAACCTTCTCCAGTGCCTTTGCGTAGTTGTCCGTCCAGAGCCCGCGCTGCGAGGGCGAAGCCGCTCGATAGCGGACGAGCGCGGCCGCCAGAGCCGGATCGCTCTTGCCCGGAATGCCGAGCGGGCGCAGCACGAAAGCCTGAGCGGTGTCGAGCGGGATATGCACTCCCGCCAGGCGCGCAAGCGAGAAGGAGTCGAAGACGTTCTGACCGGTGCCCGGCGTGTGAGTGTAGGGCGGTCCGTAGGTGGCGGAGTCGCTCGTCCCGGCCAGTTCGGCGGTCGCCGTGGTGAGGAAGTCCGCCGGCTCGACCTTGGCCCATTGAGCGATCGTCAGCGGCTTATCGTCGGGCGAGGAGAAGACCGCCCCGAGGATGATCACCACGAGCATGATCGCGCCGACGGCGGCGACAAGCTCCTTGATCAGGTCGTAGCGCCGCTTGGCGCCCTTCCACTCGAGCGCGGGATCCGGGGCGCTCGGATAACCGGGAGCTTCCTTCGCAGGAGTACGCCGCGCGCTGGCCGGAAACGGCGGAACGACGCCGCGCAGTCGCACCAGCAGGATGTGAACGACAACAAGCAGGATCAGGATTAGCGGCAGCAACAGGACATGCCAGAGCAGCATCTGGCCGGTGTTGAGAACGTTGAAGGCGGCCCCTATTCCGGAGGCGTTGAGGCCGTCCTTGGCCTGCGTGGATATCCACTGGGAATCGAAGTTTTGTTGCGACAGGTAGCCGGTGAAGGCAGTCGCGATCGCCGCCAGAAAACAGATCGCGCCGATCATCCAGGTGAGCGCGCGCCGTCCTCGCCAGGCGGCCATGAAGAACTTCGTCCAGAGGTGGATGGCCATGAAGAAGAAGAACGCCTCCGCCGACCAGAGATGGAGGCTGTTGACGAAGCGCCCGATGCCCGAGACGTGCCACCAGGTCGGGCCGAAGATCACCAGCACGATGCCCGACCCGACCACCGCGACCAGCGAGGCGATCGTGAGAACGCCGAACACGTAAACCCAGGAGGAGACGTAGGCGGGCTGATCCTCGGGCAGCAGCCGATCCGGCGGAAATGCGTGCACCGCGCTACGGCGGAGGCGCCCGGTCCAGGTGCTCGGCTCTTCGTGCGCGCTCATCGCTTCTCGCGCTCTTTGGGAAACGGCAGAAGGAGCGCGAGCACGAAGACGACGACCATCAGCACGATCACGACCAGATTGGCGACCGAGATCAGGAACCAGCCGAAGTGGATGTAATGCGGCCGTCCGCCCAGGATCGAGGCGATCGCGGCGAATCCGTAAAGCCCGCTCGCGGAGGTGCGAAGAAAGGAGAACCGGGCGCGGAGCACCCGGCTCAAGCGACGATCCGACGGTTTACGCCTGACTCTCATCTCCGCTCTCGGTCGAGCACCTTTGCCACTCCGGAACTTATAACGCACCGGGCGG
>JADGPD010000002.1 GCA_017882615.1 Thermoleophilia bacterium | reverse complement strand
CTGCTCGAGTGTCCGCTGCCGTCGTTGGCGCTACAGGTGACCGAGGTCGTCCCGAGCGGGAAGGTCGAGCCCGAGCTCGGGACGCAGGCGACCGGTCGAACCCCAGTAACCGCGTCGGTCGCGGTTGGGTCGATGAAACTCACGCTTGCGCCGCTGGAGCTAGTCGCCTCTTTGGTGATGGTCGAGGGGACGTTGCTGAACACCGGTCCGGTCGTGTCCTCAACGATGACGTCGAAGCTCACGTTATTGGTGTTGGGGGGCGGTCCGCTGCCGTCGTCGGCGCTACAGGTGACCGAGGTCGTTCCGATGGCAAAGGTCGAACCAGAGTCCGGCACGCAGGTGACCGCCAGGTTGGCGCTATTGGCCGGGTCGGTCGCGGTCGGTGCGGTGAAGGTCACTTCGGCGCCGGTCGGTCCTGTCGCCTCTTGAGTAATCGGGCCGGGGACATTCGTGAACTCTGGCGTGTTCGCCACCGCCGATCCCGTCAGCCCGATCGCCGCGAGCGCCGCAATCGCGAAGGAGCGGAGAATGACGCCCTTCATTGAGGTTGTCTCCGCTCGCTCATACGCCTGAGCTCAGGTATGCGATTCCCACGCTGAACAGGATTACGGCACCGGCTATCGCCACGTCCCCGCGGTGCTCGGCGTACATCGCGATCAGACGCCGTGGTCGTATATAGAACGGGTCGAGCATCGCGAGCACCAGCAGTAGCAGCCCCACTCCCAACAGTGCGAGCGCCGCCACCCGGAGCGTATTCGAGCTTGTCGAGCGCGACCCGTTAGACGCGGTTCCGATCAAGACCGCCCTGGGCTTGATGGTGGTCGGGGTCGGCTTGGGCTTGACTTTTACGGTCACTCGCTTGTGGGCTTTTCGCTTGTGGCTGCTCGTCTTCGCCTTCGCTGTAGTGGACGGAGGAGCCGTCGGCGTTACCGCGGTGTGCGTTGGCGTCCTCTGAGGTTGGGACGCCGGAGGCGGCGGAGGGCTGGTCTTCACGGGCGCCGGGTCGGGCTTCGGAGCTGCGGCGCTCGCTGCCGTTGACGGTACGCTCGCTATGAGTACGAGCGCGAGCACGGTCAGCGCGAGTTGGAGCAGGCGCACAGCCGCTCTCATCTCTCTCGTGGTGCGCGTTCGAGCACGCTCAGTAACTCGGTTCATCGTGACGGCCGCCTCAACTGCAGGAGGTTCGCTGGGTGCGAGACGCGGACGCAATGAGAGAACGTATCTATCGAATTACGGGAGCGACCGCAGACGAAACGTTGCTCCGCCGAGCGCGGCGAGGCGGCGGCATCGTTCGAGGTGCGTCGAGCTCTAGACACGGGAGTTGACTAATAGGAATGACCATTATGACCCTCGAACGAGTGATTTACAGCCTACTTACAAGAAACCCTCGCCGAGACAAAGCGTCAGCTCGCGCTGAGCACCGAACGGTCACCGCTGCGCAGACCTCCGATCAGGCGCCGGTAGGCGCCGGCCGAGTCGCGGCCCATCGAGTCGGTGGCGAGGATCTTGGCGCCCCGCTCGCGATCGACGCCGTGGATGCCGAAGCGCGGCTGGTACGAGCCCCACTCGTAGTTGTCGGTGAGCGACCAGTGCAGGTAGGCGCCGATCGGTAAGCCCTGGTCGAGCCCGGCGACGACGGCGGCGAGGTTTTCGCGCAGGTAGCGCGGCCGGTCCCAACCGTCGCTGCGCTCGTAGCTGCGGCCGTTTCGCACCCGGTTGCAGAGCCCGTTCTCGACAACCCAGAGCTCGAGCGGGCGCTCGCCGCTCATCGCCTCGGCCGAGAGAGCCAGGTTGGCGCGCGAGTACTCGGTCAGCCCCGCCGGGTACGCGACATCGTCCCAGAGGTCCGCGCTCGGTTGCCACGAGCGGCCACCGGCGGTGCGGCGCCCGGGCAGGTGCATGTGGTTGGCGGCGACGGGGTCGTAGTAGTCGATCCCGAGCACGTCGAGCGTCCTATCGCAGGGGCTGGAGTAGACGGCCTCGACCAACGGACGCACCGCTCCTTCGGGATCGTCGGAGCCGCGGCGAGCGCGCGAAGAGAGGCGAGGACCCCGGTAGGGCACGCGGGCGATCGGCGCGGACGCGGCCGAGCTTCGCCTGATCAGGCGTTCGATCGGCCTTACCGGAGCGATGGCGCCGTACCAGGCCTGGCGCTTCTCGGCGATCCAGGCGCCGAGGTCGTCGCGGGGCACTCCCGCCGCGCGAGACAGCAGCAGGTCGATATACAGCCGGTTGGACTCGTAGACGCTGTTCTCCGACGTGTTCGTGTGGACGATCGCGTCGGGCCGGTGTTCGTGAATCAGCCCGTAGGCGAGAACATGGGCGGTGAACATGTGCGCCGCGCTCGTGTACGTCTCCTTCCAGGCCAGGCGGCGCCCGGGCGGGGCCATGCCGAAGGCGTAACAGAGCTGCGCGAAGATGGCGATCTCGTTGAAGGTGATCCAGAGCCGGCAGCGACCGGCCAGCCGCTCGAGCACCTGCTCGACCCAGACCGCGAAGCGCTCGGGCGACTCCGGCGAGAGCCAGAAATCCACCCCGAGCCAAGCCGGGTGGGTGAAGTGGTGCAGCGTGACGAGCGGCTCGAGCCCGCGCTCGGCGCAGGCGTCAAGTATTCGCAGATAGCGGACGAAGGCGGTTTCGTCGATCTGTCCCTCCTCGGGCTCGATGCGGGCCCACTCCAGCCCGAGCCTGAAGGTGTCGCAGCCCATGGCGGCCACCAGGTCGAGCTGCTCCTCGTAGCGATTCCAGAAATCGACCGCGATCCCGGAAGGCTCGACGCGACCTTCCCGCTCCCACCAGACCCAGTTGTTGGCCGGCTCGCCCGGGCCGTTCAGACCGCCCTCGATCTGGAAAGCGGAAGTGGCGACGCCGAAGCGGAAACCGTCCGGTAGTAGCGGATCATCGGTTTTGGCTTTTCGCGGCATCGACTGAAGCGAGATCTACGAGTGGCAGGCGGGTGAGTTCGAGGCGATCCAAGCCGTCTGCTTGCCCACGCCGAGCGCGACGGTGGCAACCTTGCCCGACTCGATGTCGAACCAGAGCGCGGTCCCGAGCCGGTAGGCGAACTCGTTGCCACCGGCGAGTGGCACCTTCACGGCCGACGGGTAAGCCTTCTTCACAGCAGAGCCCGAGGCGCAGGGACCGACGCCCTTGGCCGTCTTGTAGCCCTTGCTGGTCGCGACGATGTAGCGCCCCGAGTTCTTGCCGGTCGCGAAGTAAACCTCGATTGCGCCTTTTTGGTACTTGAGTCGCGTGAGGCCTCCCTCGAGGTTCTCGACCGGCTGAGGCTTGCCGTAGGCGGCCTTGTAGGCTGCTCGGCTCTGACCGAGCGTTCCCTTGCCGACCGAGCTCTTGCTGATCAGGAACGAGCTGCCGGCCAGCGCTACCGAAGCGGTAGCAAGGGCGGCGATAACGGCGACTGCTATCGAGCGCATGACCTCACCTCGTGGAATTTGGCTTTCGGCGATTTCCCCGCTTCGTCTACACAGTATTCGGTTAGTACACTCGCTGACGTGAAAAGGGAGTTGCTGACAGAGCTGGCGGAGTGGATCGCCATCCCGAGCGTGAGCGCCGATCCGGCCCGCGTCGATGACGTCGAGCGAGCCGGCGACTGGCTGGTCGACAAGATCCGCAAAGCGGGCGGCGCGGCCGAGAGGATCGACTGGCGCGGGGCGCCCCTGGTAGTCGGCGAGATCGCCGCCTCGGGCGGGCCCAGCGCTCCCACCGTGCTCTGTTACGGGCATTTCGACGTTCAGGCGGTCGATCCGCTCGAGCTCTGGCACTCCGAGCCGTTCACGCTCGTCGAGCGGGACGGCTGGCTCTACGGGCGCGGCGCCGCCGATGACAAGGGGCAGCTGTTCATGCTGCTCGAGGCGACTCGCGCGCTCGCGCGGGAGAAGGCCCTGCCGGTCAATGTTCGGTTTATCTGCGATGGCGAGGAGGAGATCGGCGGCGGCTCGATTGCCGAGTTCTTGATGGCGGACGAGCGGGGAGCCGACGCCTGCCTGATCTTCGACACCGCGATGATCGAGCGCGACATCCCCGCCTTCACGATCGCCAGCCGTGGGCTCGCCTACTTCCACCTCGAGCTCGAAAGCGGCGAGCGCGATCTGCACTCCGGCGTCTATGGAGGCGCCGCACTAAACGCTTTGCATGCGCTCACCCAAACCCTCGCCGCGCTTCTCCCCGTCGAAGGGCGCCTGCCCGAGCCGCTCATGGCCGGAGTCATTCCTCCGAGCGCCGAGGAGCTGGCCGCCGTCGCCGCTCTGCCGAGCGGCGAGCGCACACTGGCCGACCAGGGCGCCCGGCCCGCCGACGAGAGCGCAGCGGCCGAGTTCTACCTGCGCACCTGCGCTTGGCCTTCGCTCGACGTCAACGGCATCGAGGGAGGCTCGCCGCATCTACAGAAGACGGTGTTGCCGGTGCGCGCGTCGGCCAACGTCTCGATCAGGCTTGCTCCCGGCCAGGATGCGGTCGTCATCGGCGCGGCGCTGGAGCGGCTCCTGACCGAGGCGGCGCCCGCCGGCGCCGAGCTCCGAGTTCAGCTTCTCTCGGCGAGCGCTCCGGCGCTGGTCGACCTGAGCGCGCCGGCGATCCAGCTCGCTCTGGCCGCCTTCGAGCGCTCCTTCGGCAGTCGCCCGCTCTTCGTTCGCATCGGCGGCACTCTCCCGATCATGCCCGCCCTTCAGGCCAAGGGAATCCCGGCGATCGTGACCGGCTTCGATCTACCCGAAGGGAACATCCACTCGCCCAACGAGCGTTTCTGGGCCGGGTATCTCGAGCCGGGGATCGCAGTCGCCAAGGCGATCCTGACGGAGCTCGGGACAGGTCTCGAGACGAAGTCCTAGGCGTTAGCCGCTTCGACCGCGGTCTCTACCGCCGCCGCGACCGCCGCGTGGTGATGCTCATGTCCGCAGAAGAGCCAGTCGTGCCCGAACTTGCTCATCTCGTGGATGATCGCGAGCAGCCCGCATCCCTTCTGGGTCAGCGTGTATTCGACCCGCGGTGGCGATTCCGGGAAGCTCTTGCGCTCGAGAAAGCCCTCCTGCTCGAGTGTGCGCAGGCGCTCGGAGAGCGTGCGCGGGCTGATTCCCGGACAGGAACGCTCGAGCTCGCAGAAGCGGCGCGCGCCCTCGGAGAGATCGTGGACGATCAGTGCCGTCCACTTGGCGCCGAGGAACTCCGCGGTCGCCGCCACGCCGCAGCAGTCGGTGGCGTGAATGTCAGAAAGTGTCCGCATAGGAGGGATTCTACACTAAAACTATCCCTTTTAAAGTGACCCCGGAACGCGCGGCGATGGGACGTGCAAGAGGTGCTGGAGGCTAGGCCGGGCAGTGCCCTTGCCTGAACTCGCCCATCGGTCCCTGAGTGAAGGAGCTCACGCCGTCCACAGCAATCTCGATGCAGTACGTCTTCTTCTTCGCGCTGACGATCTTGATCTCCGGGAGCCCGGCGTCGATTTTTTCGCGCAAGTTCGAGACGGTCATTCCGGCGTAGGAGGTGTGATCCTGCCAGTAGGCCTCGATCGCCGGAATGGATGCGCGTAGCGCGCTGGGTCCGTCGAGCGGTTCGCTCGACGACGAGGGCTCTTCTGACGGCGGCGGGCTGAACGGCTTCCCGTTTTTTGGATCGCCGCAGGAGCCGAGCATGATCTCGCCTGCCGGCCCGTTCTTGAAGGCGCGTGAGTTGCCCGCGGTCGCCTCGACGCAATACATCTGTTTGTGCGCGCTGGCGATCGAGATCCCCACGATCCCGGGGTCGATCTCAACGAGCCCGGCGAGTGTCATACCGGCGTAGGAGGTGTGGTCCTGCCAATAGGCCTCGATCGCGGGAACGGACCCGGTCAGTCTCGCGACGGCCTGTGCGTTCTCTTGAGCTACGGCCTGAGCGTTGTCTTGAGTCCGCGATTTCGTCCCACAGGCAACCGCCAGGAGCAGGAGCACGATCGCGGCGAAGGGGGCGGCGCGGCGCATTACGAGGTGCTTCGGCTCGTTGTCTTTTGTGACCTATCCCTCGAACGAGGGAGGGCCGACCGACCCGGATGGGCGGCTTGACGGCGCCCGGCCCACCGGCGAGACTCCCGAGATGATCGACCACGTATTCATCGGTGTCACGAATCTCGACTCGGCGAAAGAGTTCTACAAGGCGGCGCTGGAGCCGCTCGGCTACGGAATCGCCTTCGAGGGCGAGTGGGGAGCGGGCTTCAAGAGCGCTCAGGGTGTTCCCGACTTCTGGATTCGTCCAGAGGAAACGGTCGTGCCCATTCACCTGGGTTTTCAGGTCGAAAATCGAGATCTCGTAGCGGCGTTCTATGCGGCGGCCATCGCGGCCGGCGCGAAGGACAACGGGGCGCCCGGTCTGCGCCCGCACTACCACGAGACGTACTACGCGGCCTTTGTGCTCGACGCCGACGGTCACAACATCGAAGCCGTCTGCCACAAGCCTGAGAGCTGATCCAACCCTGCGCCGTGTAGCCAGGTTGAGCCCGACTGCAGCGGAGCTCGGCCGAGCGCTGCTCGAGTTACCCCGCGCTGTCCGCGAATTTCGTGAGAAGGACGTTCCGCTCGCGGGGCGAAAAGTCTCCACCGCGGGGAGAGTGGCGAGCTGCGGCGAGCCGTCGCCGCGCTCCAACCAGCTAGAGATCAGGGGGAGTTCGAGCTTTGCGAGAGGCCCGTAAGCGGACGTTAGCGGTTATTAGGTGGGGACTGCGCTGGCGGTCTCCAGCGATCGAGGCGACCCGAAGATGAGCGCCATGCTCGGCTCTTCACGCCGCGATGCTCGAGCACGTTTTCGTCTCGAAGGTGATGAGCTCGTGCTCGTGGAGCGGCCGGTCGGAACGTTCAGGATCTGGGCGTCTCGATTGGTCTCGCGGTTCGAGACGCTCTTCAGTCCGCCCAAGCTGCGTCCCTAGTCATCCGCCACTGCTTTACGCTCTGGCCTCTACGGCCGCAGTTTCGAGGTGTCAACCACCTCGAAGTTCGCGCCCGTGACGCCGCCGATCGCGTGCAGCGCGTCGTCGTTCCAGCGGCGGTCGGGGGCGCCCGAGATGTACCAGTTCGAGCCGTTGTCGGCGACGATCATCCCGTAGCGCTTGAGCGCCGTCAGGATGACGCGCACCTGGCGCGGGTAGCCGCTCGTGTCGAAGCCGGCGCGCAGCCGAACTCGCAGACCCATCGGAGGCAGATTCGGATCGGTCTGGTCACTTGCGAAATGGCGCGCGGGATAGATGTAGGCGCGGCGCGTGCTCTCAACCGTGAAGCGAAGCGCATGGTCGATGTGGCCGCGGGCGACCTCGTCGTAGCGCGCCAGCCCGGGCAGCATCGACAGCCCGGCGGCGTCGGCCGACGTCCAGCCCGCGGGCCGCAGCTTGTTCGAGCGCAGGTTCCAGATCGCGCCTGAGCCGGCGTGCCAGCCGCTCGATGTCTTCTGCAGCGCGTAGAGCTCATATAGACGGCAGCTGTCGCGCTCGACGATCAGCGCGTGGTGGTCGCTGCCGGCTTCGATCTTCACGTTGGCCGGGATCGGATAGGGGCCCTTGTCGCTTTCGCTGGCGTAGTCGAAGCTGACGCGGAAGCGCTTGGTCTGCTTGTTCGCGATCGTGTAGGGAATCCCGTTCGGATGCCCGTCCCAGACTGTGCCGAAGTCGGGATGGAGCCCTGTATCGAGCCCGATCGAGCTGATGATCGCCTGCGAGTCGGAAGCCACGGGCAGCTTGTCGACGCGCTTGTTCCAGACACTCGAGGCCGGAAAGAGCGGGCACTTCGGCGCGCCGGGCAGGCGCGGGGCGGTAGCGGCGCCCGCGCTAGCGGCCAGCGCCAGAAAGACGATCACTGCGACTCGAATCCCCCTCATTGCCAGGCTCCCCCTTTGCATCGCATCCGTCTCACGGTTTGCGCCGTGAAACCGGTTCTGACCTACTCTTACATCAAGCGAGGCGAAAAGGGGGCCCCCAGATGGCGCAAACGACGGTTCACGTGCGGTCGGTTCACGATGCGTCTTTCGCAGTCGGGTGGGCCGGCAAGCACTCGCTGACGATCGATCGGCCCGAGCAGGAGGCCGGTTGCGGCTACGGCTTCTCGGGCGGCGATCTCCTGCTGATGGCGATCGGCGCCTGCTTCGTCAACGACCTGCAACAGGAGGCCGAGCGGCGCGGTATCTCGCTCCTGGGGGCTCGCGTTGTTTGCGAATGCGACTGGGGCGGCGAGCCGGTGCGTGCGCAGAACGTCACGCTCAGCGTTCGCATCGAAGCGGAGGCGGACGAGGACGAGATACTCGAGCTTGCCGAAGCGGTCGACAAGAACAGCCGCGTGCACAACACGCTGCGCGCAGGAGTCGAGATTCCCGCGAGCGAGTGCGAGGTCGTCTCGGTAGAGGTCGAGGCGCGGAAACCTTAGGCCGGCGTTACTCGGGCAGCTCGAGCCGCGGATAGCGGCCGCGAATCTCGTCGACGAACGCCGCCAGTCGCTCGGCCAGCTCGGCGTCTTCTATCTCAAGCGTGTTCTCGGCGTTGCGCTCGCCGGAGCGTGAGAGGTTGAAGCTGCCGAAGAAGACGGCGTCGTCGGCGACCACGATCTTGGCGTGCATGTAGTCATGGACGCTGTTCGGAGTCCAGGGCGTCGACTGCTTGCCGCTCCAGGGCGTGTGCGCGACGAGCGAGCGTAGCGCCGACTCCTTCCAGCTCACCTGCGGCCTGTCGCGCCACTGGTGAAGTACCTCGGCGATCTGAGTCGAGTCGAGCACGCCGGCGATATCGACCGGGCTGCGCTCGTGATCTCCGATCAGCTCGGCCAGGGTGCCGAGAATCGGTCCCGACGTGAGCACCGGCGACGCGATGCGGATGCGGCGTTTCGCCTGACCCAGGCGGCGCGCGATTCGATGGGCGACCGCCTCGCCGTGGCCGGGCGCGAACCAGGGCCGAACGCGGTGTCCCTCGATATCGATCGGCGCCGAGTCGACATGCCCGGAGCGCTCGACGTCGCGCTTCTGCCACAACTCCTCGAAGTTCTGCTGGTAACGGAGCGCGAGCTCCTTGGAATCGATGATCGCGATCAGGTTCTCCTCGCGCGACCAGGACTCGTCGGTCCAGTTGGTCGAGCCCGTCAGCACGGCCTCGCCGTCGCGAACGACGTACTTGTGGTGCATCAGGTCGGGAACGCCGGGAATGCTGCGCGTCTCGACCGGAAGTGCCTCGACCAGCTCGGGCCGCAAGACCGGCGGGCGCGGGACGGCGATCGGCTTGCCGAATTCGACGTTGTAGACGAGGCGCACCCGCACCCCGCGCGCGAGCACCTCCGCCAGCGCGGCGTGGATCGGCGCGGCGTGCTCGCTTTCCAGATGCACGTCGTAGAGCGCCAGCTCGAGCGAGCGCGTCGCCGGAGACAGGAAGGAAGCGATCTTGGCGGCGATGCTCTCGGCATCCTGGCCTCCGTCGCGCAACTCGGTTATATCGATCATGGCGAGATTCTCTCAGCTCGGCGGCCGGGAGGGCAGGGCAGCGTCCGATCCGTAGCCGGCGCGGGCGTTAGATCGTGTTCGGCGTCGGCCGGGCGTTCCAGGTCTCGCGGGCGATCTTCCAGTCGCCGTCGCCGTCGCGGCGCAGGATGTGCAGGCCCTTGCCGTGCGAGACCTGCAACTGGCCGCCGCGCTTGGGCTCCAGGCGCCAGCTGTAGCTAAAGCGATGGAAGGCAAGGTCGCCGCGAATCTCGGTTTCGTTGTGTCTGTAGCCGAGCCACTCGATTCGCCACTCTCCGAGGAACTCGCGCAACCAGGCGTGCAGCTCTTCGCCTCCGATCGACGGAAGGTCGGGCGGAAGGAATAGCGCGTCCTCGGCGAGTAGCGTCAGATAGCGCTCGATCTCGTCGTCGGCCATCGACTCGAGCTCGGCATCGATCACGCTCTCTATTCGCTGCCTCTCCTGCTGGTCTTCGGCTTTGTCGACCACGGTGCGTCCCTTCTGTTGTCTGGTGTGCGGCGTCCCAGAGAGCGGGATTCTACGTGGCCCGGCCTCGAATGCGGTCTCGAGACCAGATTCTGCTGAGCCCGGGTCGCGCGAACCTCGATTTTCCAGCCTCCGCTTAAGACCGCTGTGAGAGGTTGCGCCGGCCGCTTCGAGCGGCGAGGTCGGAGCGGCTACGCTGACCCTGATGGAAGCGCTTGCATCCTTCTCCGAGAAGACGCGAGCCTGGTTCGAGCGCAGCTTTGCCGCTCCGACGCCCGCCCAGGCGCTCGGCTGGCCGGCGATCGCCGGCGGATCGAGCGTGCTCATCCAGGCGCCGACCGGCTCGGGCAAGACGCTAGCGGCCTTCCTCTTTGGCATCGACCGCCTGACAGGTAGCCCGGGCGAGGGGCTGCGCCTGCTCTACATATCGCCGCTCAAGGCGCTCAACTACGACGTCGAGCGCAACCTGCGCGGGCCGCTGGCGGGGCTTGGCTCGGAGCTGACCGTGGCGGTGCGCACGGGCGACACGCCGGCCAAGGAGCGTGCGGCGATGTTGCGCCATCCGCCGGACATTCTCATCACCACGCCCGAGTCGCTCTACCTGCTTCTCACCTCACGCGCACGCGAGATTTTGAAGTCGCTCGAGACCGTGATCCTCGACGAGGTGCACGCGGTCGCGGGCACCAAGCGGGGCTCGCATCTGGCGCTCTCGCTCGAGCGGCTGGAGCGTCTCGTCGACCGCCCGCTTCAGAGAATCGCTCTCTCGGCAACGCAGCGGCCGCTTGAGGAGATCGGTCGCTTCGTCTCGGGCGGGCGTCCAATCGAGATCGTGGACGCGGGCGTGCGCAAGAAACTCGACCTCTCCGTTCAGGTGCCGGTGCCCGACATGCGCGAGCTGGGCCAGACCGGCTCGATCTGGCCCTCGATATATCCGGAGATAGTCGAGCTGGTGCGGGCGCACCGCTCGACCATCGTCTTCGTCAACAACCGCCGGCTGGCCGAGCGTCTGGCGCTGCGCGTCAACGAGGCGGCCGAGGAGGAGTTGGCGCGAGCTCACCACGGCTCGCTGGCGCGCGAGCAGCGCACCGAGATAGAGGAGGCGCTCAAGCGCGGCGACCTGCGCTGTCTGGTCGCCACCTCCTCGCTCGAGCTTGGCATCGACATGGGCGCGGTCGACTTAGTGATCCAGGTCGAGTCGCCCAAGTCGGTGGCGCGCGGACTGCAGCGCATCGGCCGCGCCGGTCACACGCTCGAAGCCACGGCCAAGGGACGCATCTTTCCCAAGTTCCGCGGCGACCTGCTCGAAGCGGCCGTCGTGGCCAAGCGCATGCACGGAGGACTGATCGAGGAGACTCGCATTCCGCGCCAGCCCCTCGACGTGCTCTGCCAGCAGATCGTCGCCATCTGCTGCGAGGAAGAGATCTCGGTAGACGACCTGCACGAGCTCGTCCGGCACGCCTATCCCTTCTCCGATCTCTCGCGCGCCCAGCTCGAGAACGTGCTGGACATGCTGGCCGGGCGCTACCCCTCCGACGAGTTCGCCGAATTGCGCCCTCGCATCGTCTGGGACCGCACGGCCGGAATCGTCCGCGGACGCCCGGGAGCCCAGCGCCTCGCCGTCACCAACGCCGGCACCATCCCCGACCGCGGTCTCTATGGGGTGCATCTCGTGGACGGCGGCGGCCGGGTGGGCGAGCTGGACGAGGAGATGGTCTACGAGGCCAGGCAGGGCCAGGTCTTCCTGCTCGGCGCCTCGAGCTGGCGCATCGAGCAGATCACGCGCGACCGGGTGCTCGTTTCGCCGGCGCCCGGTGTGCCCGGCGCGGTGCCCTTCTGGAAGGGTGAGGGAGTTGGAAGACCGGTCGAGCTGGGCGAGGCGATCGGGCAAGTCTCGCGCGAGCTGGTGGCGCTGCCAGCCGAGGTCGCGCTGGAACGGCTGCTCGGGGAGTACGGGCTCGACGAGCGGGCGGCCGAGAACCTGCTTGCCTACCTACACGACCAGGCCGAGGCTACCGGCGCCCTCCCGTCCGACAAGACGATCGTCGTCGAGCGCTTCCGCGACGAGATCGGCGACTGGCGCGTGGTCGTCCTGACTCCGTTCGGGGCGCGCGTGCACGCTCCCTGGGCGCTCGCACTCGGGGCGCGCCTGCGCGACGCGCTCGGGATCGAAGCGCATGCGATCTGGTCGGACGACGGCATCGCGCTGCACCTGCCCGACGTCGAGCAGCCGCCGCCGATGCACGAGCTCCTGATCGGGCCCGAGGAGATCGAGGAATTGGTCGTGGGCGAGCTGGCAGGTAGTGCGCTGTTCGGCGCCCGCTTCCGCGAGAACGCGGCCCGGGCGCTCTTGATTCCCCGCCGACGTCCAGGCCAGCGCACGCCACTTTGGCAGCAGCGCTTGAAGGCGCAGAGCCTGCTCGAGGTCGCCCGCCGCTTCCCGGCCTTCCCGATAATGCTCGAGACCTATAGGGAGTGCCTGCAGGACGTCTTCGATCTGCCCGCGCTGAAGCAGATCCTCAAACGACTGCAAACGCGCGAGCTCGACCTGGTCGAGGTCGAGACGGCTTCGGCCTCGCCCTTCGCCAGCTCGCTCATCTTCGAGTACGTCGCCTCCTACATGTACGAGGACGACACACCACCGGCCGAGCGCCGGGCTCAGGCTCTCTCGCTCGACCGCGGCCTCTTGCGCGAGCTGCTCGGGCAGGAGGAGCTGCGCGACCTGCTAGACGCGGACGCGGTCGAGGCGGTGGAGCGTGACCTGCGCGGCGCCCCGCGCGACGCCGACGAGCTGCACGACGTTCTCAGGCTGCGCGGCGATCTACGCCCCGGTGAGTTCGACGAGGCCTTCGCGGCGGTGCTCGAGACCGAGCGCCGGGCCGTGCGCGTGCGCTTCGCTGGCGCCGAGAGACTGATCGCCGCCGAGGATGCCGGCCGCTACCGAGACGCTCTCGGCGCCATGCCGCCCTCCGGGCTCCCGGACGTCTTTCTCGAGCCCGTGGCCGACGCTCTCAGCTCCCTTGTTCGCCGCTACGCGCGCGGGCGCGGTCCCTTCACGACCGCCGACGCGGCCGAGCGCTTCGGTCTCGAGCCCGCCGTCGTTGAGGAGATCTTGAGCGCGCTGGAGCGCGAGGAGGCGCTGGTGCGCGGCGAGCTCAGGCCGGGTGGGACGGAGCGAGAATGGTGCGACCCCGATGTGCTGAGAAGGCTGCGCCGCGCCTCGCTGGCACGGCTGCGCAAGGAGGTGGAGCCGGCCGAGCCGGCGGCGTTGGCGCGTTTCCTGCCGGGCTGGCAGGGGATAGATCGGCGCTCGACGCTGCGTGAGGCGCTCGTGCCTCTGCAGGCGCTGGCGCTTCCCGTGGCGCTCTGGGAGTCGGACCTGCTGCCGCGGCGGGTGCCCGGCTACCAGCCGGCCGAGCTCGATCAGCTCTGTGCCTCGGGCGAGGTCGTCTGGGTCGGCGCCGGGCTGGAGCGCGTCGGCATCTACTTCCGCCAGGACGCGCGCTTGCTCGGGTCGCCGCTGACTTCGCCTCGTCCCGAGGGCGAGCCGCCGGAGCGGATTCGAGCCGCGCTCGCCGCTGGGGCGCTCTTCTGGGACGAGCTGCTCGCCGCGGCCGGTCTTGAGCGCGAGGAGGCTTTACCGGCGCTCTGGGATCTCGTCTGGGCGGGCGAGGTGACGAACGACTCCTGGCAGCCGCTGCGTGCCGAGCGCCGCTTCGAGACCCAGCACGCCGAGCGGCGTGTGCGCCGTTTCGCGCGCTCGCGCGCGCAGGCGCCGACGGCGACCCAGGGCCGCTGGTCGCTCACGCGCGCCCTCTTCGGGCCTGTCCCCGTAGCCGGCGCGAAGACAGCTCCCGCGGCGGCAGAGGTAGCGGAAGAAGCTCCGCAGAAAGCCCGTAGCGAAGTCGTTGTTGGCACATCCGGCCAGGTCCGCGTTCCCGGCACCGACAGGAGGGCGCTGGCCGAACTGTTGCTCGAGCGCCAGGGGATCGTCACCCAGGCCGGCGTTCGCGCCGAGGGGATTCCGGGCGGATACGGCGCCGTCTATGGCGAGTTGAAGGCGCTCGAAGTACTGGGACTATGCCGCCGCGGCTACTTCGTCGAGGGGCTCGGCGGCGCGCAGTTCGCGCTTTCCGGCGCCGTCGAGCGGCTGCGCGAGCTACGGCCGCGCCCGGGCGTCGAAAACGAGGCGCTGGTGCTGGCTGCCGCCGATCCCGCGCAGCCCTATGGCGCGGCTCTTTCCTGGCCCGCCCGCTCGGCCGGGCGTGCGGCTCGTGTGGCCGGGGCTCACCTGGTGCTCCTGGGCGGCGAGGCCGTGCTCTTCGTCGAGCGCGGCGGCCGCTCTCTGCTTCCGCTGCGCGATCCCGACGAGTCCTGGCTGCGCCCGGCGCTGGAGGCGCTGGTGGCTCACGTCCGTCGGCGCGAGATCAAGCGCCTCGCGGTCGAGCGCTTCGACGGCGTACCCGTCGTGACGAGCGAGGTCATGCCGCTCTTGCTCGAGATCGGCTTCGTCGCCGGGCCGAGAAGAGCGGTTCTGCGCGCCTAGCTTGCGACGGCGGGAAGAAAGATCTCGAAGGTTGTTCCTTCGTTCAGGCGGCTGTCGACGAAGATCTGTCCGCCGCTTCCATCAACGAGCGCGAAGACCATGGAAAGACCAAGGCCGGTGCCGTGCTCGGCGCTCTTCGTGGTGAAGAACGGTTCGAAGATTCGCGCGCGAATCGCTTCATCGATGCCGGTGCCGGTATCGCGAACGACCAGGCTGACGTAACGGCCTGGAGCGATGGTGACATCGATTTTTTCCAGCGGTTCTGTGAGGTCGAGGTTGGCCGTCTCGATAAAGAGCTTGCCGCCGTCGGGCATCGCGTCGCAGGCGTTGATCACGAGGTTGATGATCGCCTGCTCGAGCTGGCTTCGGTCGCTCTCGATTCGAGCGGGATTGGCACAAAGCTCGGTGACGATCTCAACATCGCTTCGGATCAGCTGCCTCAGCAGGGGCTCCAGCTCCGAGACGAAACGACTCAGGTCGAAGCTCTCGCGCCGACCGGGCTCGTGGCGGCTGAAGTGGAGAAGCTCGCGGGTGACCTCGGCGGCTCGGGTCGCCCCCCGCTTCACCTCTTCGGAGTAGGCGCGAAGGTCCGAGCCCTCGGGCAGATTCGCAAGCAGCAACTCGTTGTAGCCGGAGATCGCCGTCAGCAGGTTGTTGAAGCTGTGCGCGACACCGCCCGCGAGCCTGCCGACGACCTCCATCTTTTGCGCCTGCACGAGCTCGCTCTGAAGTCGCGCGCGCTCCTCCTCCGCGTGCTCACGGCCGGTGATGTCTTCGATGGCTTCGACCACACCGTCGATCTCGCCAGCGTCGGTGAAGATGGGCGCGGCGTTGACCGAGAGCAGAACCCGCTGCCCGTCGGGCCGCTCGATTGCAAAGCGCACATTGCGAACCCTTTTTCTCGTGGCCATCACCCGCTGGAAGGGGAGATCGCTTTCGGGGAACGGCGCACCGTCGTAACCGCTGATATGCCAGCCGACGTCTTCGAATTTCAGTCCCGTTGCGGCGCTTCTGTTCAAACCGAGCGCATTCTCGGCGCTCGAGTTGACGAAGATGAAGTCCCCGGCCCGGTTCAGCGCGACGATCCCGATCGGGCTGGTCTCCATGACGCGGCTCAGCAGGTCACGTTCGCGCTGTAGCGCCGCTTCCGCTCGTTTGCGCTCGGTGACGTCGATGCCGATCGAGACCGAACCGGCGTTCTGACCTCCGGTCCGGTAGTGGGTGTTCCGCCAGACGATGAAACGCTCCTCACCCGACCTGCTCAGAATCGGACTCTCCACGGTCTTCGGCTGCCCGCCCACCCGCAGGCGCTCGAACTCCTCCCAAACGCGCGGATAGCGCTCTCGCGGCGCCACCAGCTCGAGCCAGTTACGGCCCAGGATCTCCTCGCGCGCGTAACCCGTGATCTCCTCCGCCGCCTTGTTGAAGACCAGGACGTCGCCATCCGAGTCGAGGCCGACGACGATCGCGCCTGTTGTCTCGATCAAATCGGCTGCGTATTCTCTCGACGCCGCCGTGTCCGCCTCTGCAGATTCTCTGGCGCTGACGGCCGCGACCGTGTCTGCCTCTGCAGATTTCCGGGCGCCGACGGCCGCGACCGTGTCCGCCTCTGCAGATTTCCGGGCGCCGACGGCCGCGACCGTGTCCGCCTCTGCAGATTTCCGGGCGCCGATGTCCTCGATCATTGCGATCGAAAGCGCGCGCTCGCCGTTCGCGTTGAGAATGGTCGAGGCGATGACGTTCACCCAGACGAGACTGCCGTCCTTTCGGATGTAACGCTGCTCGGTGCGGATGTGCTCGAGCTCCCCCTCGGCAAGTGCTTGCAGGGCGCGCTCGGTGTCCTCGGCCTCGTCCGGGTGTATGAAGTCGCTGATCCGCATCGTCCGGAACTCGTCCGCCGTGTAACCGAGCATCCGCTCGAGGGTTGGGTTGCAATCCAGAGGCCGGCCCTCCGCGTCAGCGAGGACGATGCCGAACGCCGCGCTCTCGAAGATCGCACGAAACTGAGTTTCTTCTTGCAGCAGCCGGTGGAATCGGCGTCGCCGTTTCGTGCGCTTCGGGTGGTCGGACCGGACTCGAGCCGAGCGGCGACTGAACACTTCAAGCTCTCCTAGGTGGGCTTGTCAACTGGAACTTCTCAGTAATTATTACTCGATACGGCAAATTCCAAGCGCGCGGTGCCCGGCTTTCGCGAACTCGTTGGACCCCTCGCAACGACGACTTCGGCTACGAGCGGGCGCCGAACCGGGATCGCTCCATTCCGCGCGTCACGCGAATTGTTCGCCCGCTGCACTAACGCGCAAGCAGCAAACGCAGAGTCAGATTCGCAGCCGGGAAGTTCCGAATCTTCGCCCTAAGCAGTTCCGCAGTCATCAGATGCCGCCTTTCACGCCGCCAATACGCTGGCACACAGCTTGACTCCGCGAGCCGCGGCGGCCATCCCCCGATGGGGCGGTGTTCTCACAAAGCACTCGAACGAGGGAAGGGAAGATCGACGCCCAGCCGCGCAGCACGAGATTCCCTTGCGGCGAGCGGTTGACCGTAGTTGACCAGCTTGATAGAAGCGGCGACAGGTTTCGTAACCCTAGGAGGTCATAGCCGGTGTTTGATCGAATCGTGCGGATCGTTGCCTATGTCGCTCTCCTCAGCGGAGCACTGACCTTGGGGCTTGCCTGCGGCACTTCCTCGCATACACGCGCTCACGTCACCGAGGTTAGCGCCGGCAGCGCCTACGCCTGTGCCCTCCTCTCCAACCAAAAGGTCGAGTGCTGGGGCGCCAACATCCGTAGTGAGCTCGGCAACAGCAAGATGATCATGGGCTCGGTTCCCGTGCCTGTGAGCGGCGTCACGAACGCCACCGCCATCAGCACTGGCGGTAATCACGCCTGCGCTCTTCTATCCGATCACGGGATCAAGTGCTGGGGCGCGAACGACGACGGCCAGCTAGGCACCGGCGAAAAGATCGAAAGTGCGACTCCTTCTCGGGTCAGCGGCGTTACGAATGCCATCGCCGTAAGCGCCGGGGTTTTCTTCAGCTGCGCGCTCCTCTCGAACCACAAGGTCGAGTGTTGGGGGGCTAACTACGAAGGCCAGCTCGGAGACGGCAGCACGAGGAGCAGCTCGATTCCGACTCTGGTCAAAGGCGTCACGGACGTTACTGACGTAAGCGCTGGTGATGATCACACCTGCGCGCTCCTCTCAGACGACAAGGTCGAGTGCTGGGGATATGGCAGCGGGCTCGGAAATGGGGAAACGACTGGGAGTTCGATTCCGGTTCCGGTCAGCGGCATCACGAAAGCTACTGCGATCAGCGCCGGTGACGCAACCTGTGCTCTCCTCTCGAACCACGGGGTTCAGTGCTGGGGCGTAAACGATTTCGGCGAGCTCGGCAATGGGAAGACGACGATCGGTCTGAGACCGGTTCCGGTGAGCGCCGTTACGAACGCCACACAGCTGAGCCTCGGCGGTAAACACGCCTGTGCTCTTCTCTCCAACCGCAGGGTCAAGTGTTGGGGCCAGAACGAAGGCGGTGAGCTCGGCGACGGCGTGAAGAACCACGGTTTCAGGAACGCCTACGGATTCGACATGAGCCCGACCCCGGTAAAGGTAAGCGGCATCATGAACGCCATCCAGGTAAGCGCAGGCGCGGGACAAACCTGCGCCCTCCTCGCCGACTCCAAGGTCGTTTGCTGGGGCGCAAACGACTTCGGTCAGCTCGGCAACGGTAAGCGGACCAGCAGCTCTACGCCAGTTAGCGTAGTAGGCCTCCCCTAGAACTGTCTGTCCAGATCAGCGTGAGACCTCGTGCTCGACTAGCTCGGGCGATTTTCCAGCGCGCTCGCTTATCCACGGCTCAGTCCCTTCGACTGCGCATTCCTCACGAGATAAGCCAAGCCGAGCGCTCGAATGCAGGAGTGCAGACCCCGATTGCGTACGGTGAAACGTGGCAGTTCGCGCCCCGCACCTCTATCACTCGCTGCGCCTCTTTTGCCTCGGAGCCTTCTCCGAGCTGGAGACGGATATCTCGCATGGCGCCGAGGTTCCCTTCGCTTTCGAGGAGCACGCAGCCCCGGGCCGGCCCTCGCTGTATGAGTACCGGCCGCTCGTGCGCGGCTTTGTCGAGAAGCGCTCGCAGCAGTTGATGGAGCTGGCCGACGCCCAGGCGGCGATCGAGGATCTCAGGCACGAGCGGGCTGCCGCGATCTTCGCGCGCGCCCACGCCGGCGAGCAGCTGCCCGACGAAGAGGCGCTCTTCATGACGGTTCTCTTGCCCCTGCTGGTTGCCACCACCGAGGGGTGCGGCGGCTTCGACTGGCACGACGACGCATTCGACCGCGCCTACATCGAGCTGGAGGGCTCTCTCTTCGGCGGCGAGCGAAGCTACATGGCGGTGGCGCCGCTGGTCGGTCTCTCGCTGGGCGCGCAGGTGGAGCTCGGCGATGGTGTGCGCGTGCGCATTTCCCCTCCCGGCGAGCTTTCCACCTACTGGCCCGAGGCGAGCGGAATACTGCCGCGTGACTTTGGTCGTCGCGCCGATCGCATGTCTGTGATCGAGCTCAGGCGCGACCTGGGGGTCGAGCAGATCGAGGCGCCCGACGCCCCGGCGGAACTGGCCGACGCGATCAGTGCGCTCCGCCTGGCGACCGCCGGCGCCATCGCCGCGGGGCCGGTGCTGTTCGAGCGGCTCGACAAGCGTCCCTATGGAATCCGGCCGATCCTGCCCATCGCCGCCACCGAGCCCTACGGCGAGCCGACCCGCCTCGATCCCTTCCGCGGCAAGCTGGCGCACGACCTTCGCGCCCGCATCACTCAGGCCGACGATGATCGCGCGCTCGCCGAGGCGCTCGATCGCTGGGAGCTGTCGCTCTTTGCTCAGGAGCCGTTCCGCTCCGAGCAGCTGCGTGAGGCGCTGACCTCGGTTCTGGGCGCCGACGAGGGGTTGGCGATGGCGGCGCTCAGGGCCGCGACCCTGCTCGGCGACGGATCGAGCGAACGAGCCGAGCTGCGCGTGCGCCTGCGTGCACTGGCCGGAGGCGAGCCGGCCGACAAGGATACGAGCGACGCGATCCGGCGCACGCTGGTCGAGGTGCTGATGCACGGAAACCGCGCCCGGATGATCGAGGCGCTCGACGAGTCTCTGCTCGGCTTGCGCCCGCGCCCGAGCCGCTCGATGGCCGTCCGGGCGGCCGCGAGCTAGCGGCTCGCAGGGATCTCTCACCCGTCGCGGGTGTGTTTAGGCACGCTCCGGGCACATTGATGTGGCGGTCGCCGGCCTAACCTCCTTGCGTGCAGGAAGCTCGCGCTGTCATAGCCAGGCTCGACCGCATCGCGGCGATGGAGCTCGCCGGCGTGTCTGTTGCACTTCTCCTGAACGAGCTCGGGCTCCTGCTCCCTGAGGCTGGACGCTGGCTGGAGCTGGAAGAGCCGGGCACGGAAACAAGCGAGGCCCGAGCTGCGCTCGAGCGCTTTCGGCGCGCGCTGGGCGACGGTCCGGATTCTTTTCGTCAATCGACGCGCTCAGGTAGCGTCACGGCCGACGGTGAGGAGCATTCGCTAGTCTGCCCGTGCGTTGAGTAAGGCACGGGCACATGAGAATCTCGCTCACTGGGACAAGGTCGAAGTCCAGATTCGTAAGTCTGGGCACATCTCGGGGCGCTGGCGCAGGCTAGGCGACGCCGCCGGCTCGGTCGGCGTCGGTTTGTCTCGTATTCAGGTCGATCCCGGCATGTGGTCGACGCCGGCGCACGTTCACGGTCGCGCTGAGGAGATCTTCTTTGTTCTCGGCGGCTCCGGGCTGCTCTGGCAAGAGGGCGCCAACTTCGACATCGTCGAGTCGGACTGCTTCGTCTTTCCGGGTGGGGCGGGGCCGCACACGCTGAAAGCCGGCCCCGAGGGTCTCGACGTGCTCGCCTTCTCGGAGAACATCGGCGACGCTGCGACCTTCCTACCGCGCTCGAGTGTCTCCTGGCTGGGCGTGAGTTGGGTCGAGACCGGGACACTCGCTCATCCCTTCGCGCTCGAAGCCGAGCAGGGCCCTCCCGAGGTGAAGGAATCGAGCTCACTGCCCCCGGCCAATTTGGTTCGGCTCAAGGATGTGAGCGCGGTCGGTACGTCGAAGAAGACGATCGGACGCATTCGCCGCGATCTCGGCCGCGCCGTCGGCTCTCGCAGCTCCGGCCTGATGCAAATCTCCGTCGCCCCCGGCAAGCTTTCCTGTCCGCCTCACTGTCACTCGGCCGAGGAGGAGCTATTCGTCGTGCTCGAAGGCGAAGGTGTGCTCCTGCTGGGCGACGAGGAGTACAAGGTGAAGCAAGGTCACGTTGTCGCGCGCCCGCCGGGAACCGGTGTCGCACACGCCTTCCGGGGCGCCGGAAGGGGTTTGACGTTGCTCGCCTACGGAACGCGCCGCTCCACCGACCTCTGTTACTACCCGCGCTCGCGCAAGATCTCCTTCCGCGGGCTCGGCGTGATCGGCAGGATCTCGCCCGTCGACTACTGGGAAGGCGAGGAGTAAACGGCGCACGCGGAGCCTTCGTCGCCGCCGGGAGACCAAGAAGCTCCCGCTCAAAGCCGGGTTTGACGATCTTGGCCAGGGGCGCCGGATCTGGGCACGGGGATGTCCCGAGGAGCCTTTTCGCCCGCCCGAGCGACCGCCGAGATCGGCGTAAGCCAAAGTGCCTGGAAAGCTTCAGATTTCCCGTACCATGTGATCTGTGCCGTGTCGGCGGCGGCAGACTACGCGGGCTCAGTCGCGAGCCAGGGGAGGACTCCGCTTGAATAGGCAGAAGATGGAGCGCCGATGGGGGTCGCAAGCTTATTGTCGCGTCCGCTGGCACGGGCGCCTGAAGAAGGAGTGTCGATGGGGCGCGTGATCGCGTTCGCCAACCAGAAGGGAGGCGTCGCCAAAACGACGTCAACCTTGAACCTCGCGGTTGCGTTCGCTGAGCGCGGCCTCGATGTTCTGGTGGTCGATCTCGATCCGCAGGGCAACCTGACCATGAGCCAGGGGCTGAACCCCGACACGATCGAGCGCTCGATGTTCGACGTGCTCGTCCACCGCTTGCCCATCACCGAGGTAATACAGAGGCGCGAGATCGACGTGGCGGTCAGCTCGATCGATTTGGCCGGCGCCGAGCTGGCGCTCTCGAGCATGATCGGGCGCGAGCGAGCGCTGGACAAGGCTCTCCTTCCGGTGCGGGAGAAATACGACTACATCCTGATCGACACGCCGCCCTCGCTCGGCCTCTTGACGATCAACGCCTTTGTCGCCTCCGACGGCGTGATCGTGCCGGTGCAGTGCGAATACCTCTCTTTGCGCGGGCTCGTCCAGCTCGAGAACACGCTTTCGATGGTGCGCGAGAACCTCAATCCGCGCGTCGAGATTCAGGGGATCCTGCCCACGATGTACGACAAGCGGACACTTCACTCACGCGAGGCGATCGACATCCTGCAGGAGAACTTCGGCGATCTCGTCTTCGGAACGAAAATTCGCAAGACGATTCGTTTCGCGGAGGCGCCGGTAAAGGGCGCGTCAGTGCTCAAGTACGATCCAAAGGGGGAGGCCGCGGATCTCTATCGCGATCTCGCCAAGGAGGTGCTCAATGGCGCGAAAACGCGCAAGCATGCGTGACGGCCCGCTGGCGGAGCTCTTCCGAGCTACCGAAGCCGCTCAACGCCAGGCCGAGCGCGACACCGCCCACGAGGCGGAGGTACATCCCGCGCCGCCCGCTAGCACTCCCGAGCCGCTTGAAGAGACCGTCGAGCACACTCCGATTTTCGATGAGCCGCCGGCTCGAGTAGAGCCTTCTCCGCCCGCGATCGACGAAGACGTTGCCCCCGCTTCGCCCCCCGAGCCCCCGGCTGCGGCTCCGGCGCCTCCGACCGCTGCACTCCCGGCTACTGCGCCGGCTCCGCCGAGCGCTCCCGCGCCCGAAGCAAGGCGTGCGAAGCCTTACGAGCCGCCGTCCAGCCCCCGCTACATCGAACCGATTCCCGAGCCGCCCGCTCGATTGCACCAGGTTGGGCCTGACGCCAGCGCCTATCTGGCCGTAATTCGCGTGGCGGGCGTCGGCGGTGCCGGTCTCAATGCCATCCATCGAATGATGGACGCCGGCATCTCGCAGGTCGAGTTCGTCGCCATCAACACCGACATCCAGCAGCTCCAGATGAGCGACGCGCCGATGAAGATCCACATCGGGCGTGAGTTGACCCAAGGCCTCGGCTCGGGCTCCGACCCGGAGGTCGGCAAGCTGGCGGCCGAAGAGGCTTACGATCAAATCAAGCATTCGCTGCGCGGCTCGGACATGGTCTTCGTGACGGCCGGAGAGGGCGGCGGGACAGGCTCCGGAGCGGCGCCGGTCGTGGCTCGGATCGCGCGCGAGTTGGGAGCTCTCACGGTTGGGATCGTCACGCTGCCCTTCCGCTTCGAGGGCACCAAGCGCAAATCCCAGGCCGACCTCGGCGTCGAAGATCTTCGACGCAACTGCGACACGGTGATCGTCATTCCGAACGATCGGCTGCTCGAGGTGCTCGATCGCTCGACGTCGATGCTCGAGGCCTTCCGTATCGCCGACGACGTGCTGCGCCAGGGCGTTCAGGGCATCTGCGACCTGATCACGATGCCGGGGCTGATCAATCTCGACTTCGCCGACGTGCGCACGATCATGAAAGACGCCGGCTCGGCGCTGATGGGCATCGGCTTCGCCACCGGCGAGAACCGGGCCAAGGAAGCGGCTGACCGCGCTCTGCGCTCGCCGCTGATCGACACCCAACTCGTTGGCGCTCGGGGCATCTTGCTCTCGATCGCCGGCGGCGAGGACCTGTCGCTGATGGAGGTCAACGAAGCGGCGGAGATCATCCGCCAGGCTTCGACCGAGGACACGAACATCATCTTCGGCGCCACGATCGACGAGAGTCTCACAGGCCAGATGTGGGTCACCGTGATCGCCACCGGCTTGGGTGGAGCGGCCGGCACGCAAAAGGGCTGGCGCGCCAGCTTCGAGTCGGCTCCCCACGGGGACGTCGATCCGCTCGAGCCGCCCAGCTTCCTCAGAGACTGACGCTCCGGCGCTCGCTCAGGTGCGCATAAGAGGATTTTTATGAGTGTTGACCACACGTTTGCTATATCAGGCGTTACTCTTCTCGCCTGAGAAGCGGTCAACAAGGAGCCTTCATGCAGACAGTTGCCTTGATTCGTAAGTTCGTCGTCGCGATCGGTATCGGCCTGACGCTGGCGGCACTCCGGCTCGACATCCTCGCCGAAACGGTAGGACTGGGCGGCGGCCTCTCCTACTGGACGAGCTGGACGACGCGCCTGATCTTGCTCGCGCTGATAGCCGGCTGCGCCGGGCTGCTGATCGCCAACGTCATCCGTGAGGAAGAGAGCGATCGCTTCCTCGCCGCGGTAAGCGGGCTCGGAATGATCTTGCTCGGCTTCTTCCTGTTCATTCCCGTTGCAATCGGCCTTGGCCATCTCAGCGAGCTCGCGCTCGGCCCTAAGTTCGGGGTCGCGGGGAGCGCCCTGATAGTGCTGGGTGCTCTTCCCCTGCGCGCTCTCGGCTCCTGGAAGCGCTCGCGTGAGCGCCGCAGTCTGCCGTTCTACGTGACCTGGTCGATCGCGGTTATCGGTTTGGCTCTTGTCATCGTCTCGCTCTGGCGCGAGACCGCCGCCAACCCCATCACGAACACCGCGGGGGGACGCAGCCTTGGCATTAACGCCAATTTCCCGCACTACTGGAGTTCCGTCGGCCTGTCGGGCGGTCACGCGCTCGGCATCTTCATGCTCGTGGTCGCGATCGCCGCCATAGTCATGGCCCTGGGCGACGCTGCCCTGAAGATTCCGGCCCTGGGCAAGTGTGCGCTCGGAGCTTCGCTTCTGTTGCTCGGCGTGGCGATCTACTACCCGTGGGGCTATCTCGTCGGTTTCGTGAATATCAGCGCGCTTTCAACCGGCGCAGGACTCGCGATCGAAGGCGGACTGCTGGCAACTGCCGCGGCGCTGACCGCCGTTTCGGCCGAGCGCGGCGCAGTGGACCTGCGCGGGCTGGAGATCCCCAGGCTTCTCGTTGTGAGCGGCATCGGTCTGGCGTTGGCGGGAACCTGGACCAACGTCTCGGGAGCGCAGGGCACGTCGCTCTGGGTTGACGGGACGACGGCCTCCTTCCCGTTCCTTCTCGTCGCCATCTCCGGCGCGCTCGTGGCGATCAGCTTCGCGTACAAGCGCAGCTGGGCGCCCGCTTGGGCGAGCATCCTCGGCTGGATGCTGGCGGGCTATTTCGGCACTTACGTGGTCGAAGCCGCGCCCAATAATCTCGGTACGCTCGGACCGGCCGCCTGGTTGGGATTGAGCGGCGGGGTTCTGATGGGCCTGAGCGCCGTCTCGCTGCGTAGCATGGCGGCCTGGAACCGGCGCCTGCCGAGCATTACCCTCAGGCGCTTGATCCCCTGGCTCGCGACCGGTATCGGAAGCGGGATAGTGCTCGGCTCGCTCTGGCTCACGACACTGGCGCAATCCGGAACAACGGCCGCCGAGACGTACTGGAGCTCAGCCAGCTCGCTCGGCGTCCTGATGCTGGTGCTAGGCGCCTCGACGATCGTCGCTCTCCTCGCTGTGCTGGTCACGCGGCTATCGGCTCTGAACATGTGGATACTGGCCGCGTCTCTCGCCCTGCTTGGGATTGCGCTCTTCATTCCGGTGGCAGACGCGTTCAAGCACCTCGGTGACCTTCGCAGCGGAGCTTGGCTTGCACTCGTCGGCTCACTTCTCGCGAGCGCAGGCGCCGTGGCGATGACGTTGACCGAGCTCGCGGAAGAGGAGTTGGAGGAGGACGGAAAGACAGGCCGGTCGAGGACTCGTCCACCCCTCAAGGGCAAGAAGTCGAGAGTCCCCGAGATGCGCCGAGCGCGCTAGCCGGCGCTTCGTTCGGCCTCTGTTCACGACTGTCAGGAAACGGTTGCGGGCGTCCCGATCGGGGCGCCCGCTTCCCGCTCCGCAGCCGTCCTAGCTGCGGAGCCTGTTTGAGCGCTCGATTATCTCGAGTGCGGCCCGGGCGTTGTGGTACGGGCACTTCCAGGGGGAGACCTTCGCCAGATCGAGCTCGGGGCGACCTTCGGGAGAGACCCGGTAGTACCACTCGCCGTAGGTGTGGTCGACGACGAACTCCTCGATGAAACGCCAGCTCTTGAGCGCGGCTTCGAGGAAATCGTCCCTGCCCGAAAGCTCGAAGGCGTTGAGGAAGCCGACGACGGCCTCGGCCTGCGGCCACCACTCCTTGCCGAGCACCGGCGAGTGGTGGTCGATCGCGTCCCAGACGCCGCCGTGCGCCTGGTCGTAGCCCTCCACAAGCACGTCATCGGCCATCGCCAGGCCGATCTCCTTCGTGCGCTCGCTGATCGCCTCGTCGCCGAGCACGTCTGCCGCCTCGCCCAGGAGCCAGCTGGCCTCGATGTCGTGACCGTGCGAGATGGCATCCGAAAGTGGCTTCCAGTCGCGGTCCTGGAACAGGATCAGCTTGTTCGTTTTCTCGTCGCGGATGCGGAAGGCGAGGATCTCCCACAGGGCCTGCAGGCGACTTCGTAGTGCGGGCTCGGGCCAGACGCGAAGCAGCGCCGCGTAAGCCTCGAGCAGGTGCAGATGCGTGTTTTGCGAGTAGGGCACGTTGAGATCGATCGGGCTCAGGCGCATGTCCTCGAGCGGGCTCCAGTCGCGCGCCAGCGCCTCGATGTAGCCGCCGTGCGCAGGCTCGAAGGCGTGCGCCTCGATGTTCTCGAAGAGGCGAATCGCATGCTCGAGCGACTCCTTGCTGCGGGTCGCGCGGAAATACTCCGCGAAGGCGTAGACGCCGAAGGCCTGACCGTAGGTCTGCTTGCGATCGTCGAGGAAAGCGCCCTGGCTGTCGACCGTCCAGACGAGCCCGGAATGCCGATCGTCCCAGAAGTGCTCGAGCAGGTAGGCGTAAGCCCGGTCGGCCAGCTCGCGGTAGAGCGGCTCGGGCCAGGATCGAAGAGCGGCCGAGAATGTCCAGAGGATGCGAGTGTTGAGGACGCTGCCTTTGGGCGCCTCGGTATCGACCTTCAGGTCGTTCGCGATCAAGCCGTAGAAGCCGCCCTTCTCGCGGTCGATCGTGCGCTCGGCCCAGAAGGGGAGTATGTCCTGGCGCAACTCGCGTTCGGCGGCGGCGCCCAAGGCGGTAAGTCGCTCGACCGTGCTCATCGAAGGGCGATGCTATCAACCGGCTTTCTCGGTCACGTCTCCGCGCCTGGCGCCGGACATGTCTTTTCCGCGCGACGTGAGTACGCTTTGCCGTCGTGACAGAGGGGAGCGCGTACAGCTTCGGAGACAGCGAGCTCGCCGCCGAGCGGCTCGCGCTCGTGGCGCGCGTGTTCGAGCCGGCGATGCGGAAATTTCTCGAGCGAGCGGCACCGCGACACCTGCACCTGGCGCTCGATCTGGGCTGCGGGCCGGGTCACACGACCGAGACCCTGGCGGTGCTGACCTGCCCCGATCGGACGGTCGGCCTCGACGTCTCGGAGCAGTTTCTCGAGCGCGCACGAAAGCGGGCGGGGTCGCGGCTCGAGTTCGTCCGGCACGACGTGACGGATCTACCCTTTCCCGCCCGCCCCGCCGACCTGATCTTCTCGCGGCTTCTTCTCAGCCACCTGCCCGAGCCCGAAAAGCAGGTTGCGCGCTGGGTTGGCGAGCTGACTCAGGACGGCGTGTTACTCAACGACGAGGTCGAGCGAATCGAGACGAGGCTGGAGCAGTTCGCCCGTTATCTCGCGCTGACGGAAAGAAGAATTCGGGCGAGTGGCGGCGAGCTCTACCTCGGGCCAAGGCTCGACGCTCTGCGCGAGGGAACCGGCTTTCGCCAGCACTCGAGCGACCTGGTTCGGGTTGCGCCGCCGACCGGCGAGGTGGCGACCATGTTCCGGCTCAATCTGCGTGCGATGCGTGCCGACGGTCGTCTGGAAGGCTTCGCCAGCGCCACCGAGCTGGGCGTTATCGGGCGCGAGCTGGACGAGCTGGCGGGATCGAAGGCCGAGGGCGAGATTGTCTGGTCCTTGCGCCAGACCGTCTTTTCGCCCGCCTGAGCCGCCTTTATTTCGCGCTGGCGATGTCCGAGCGTCGCTGCTACCTTAGAAGCGCGATGATCCTGACCGTTCGTATTTGACGAAGCCGCGCGCCGCCGGGCTCTTTAGCCCCGGCACTTAGAAGCGCGCCCCGGGGTTCTCCGCTTCCGTCGCTGTAAGGAGTCGCAATGTCATCCGCTTTCGCTTTCTCACAACCCGTTTCCGATCGAGCCCGCCCAGCGGTCGAAGTCTCCTGCCTGCGCAAGGACTTTCGTCGTCGCGAAGGCCTGCGCCGCCGGCGCATTTCGGTGCTGGGCCCGGTTTCCTTCTCGATCGAGCGCGGCGAGTGCGTGGCCATCCTGGGCCAGAACGGCTCGGGTAAGTCGACGCTGGTCCGCCTGCTCTCGACGCTTCTGCTCGAGGATGCGGGCGGAGCTCGCATCTTCGGTCACGACGTCTTTCGCGAGCCGCGGCGGGTGCAGCGGCTGATCAACCGCGTCTCGGTAGAGGCCTCGTTCTTCAAGCGCCTCTCGGCGATCGAAAATCTGAGTTACGCAGCTCGCTTCTACGGTCTGCGCCGCCGCGACACGAACGTGGAGATTCCGCGCATTCTCGAGCGCGTCGGTTTTCCGCTCGCGCGCGCGACGGGGCCGATGGAAGAGCTCTCGCGCGGCATGCAGCAGAAGGTCGCGCTGGCGCGAGCCCTCCTGACGTCGCCGGCATTGCTTCTGCTGGACGAGCCGACCACCGGGCTCGATCCGCGCTCGAAGCTCGAGGTGCAGGACTTCATCCGCGAGGTACGCCGCGTCCACGACGCGACCATCCTTCTCTGTACGCACGACCTGGCCGAGGCCGAAGAGCTGGCCGAGCGAGTGGGCATCCTGCACCGCGGCGAGCTGCTCTGCCTGGCGCCGGCGGATGAGCTCAAGCGCCGCTACGGGGCCGAGACGCTGGAAGAGGCCTTCTTCTCTGCCACCGGTGCCGTTCTCACCGAAGAGGAAGAGGCAAGAGAGTGATGCGCGGAACCGCGACGGCGCTGCGCTCGGAGCTGATGGGCCTCTCGGGCATCGTCGAGCGAAACACCTACATCATCAGGCGCTACATCTGGTGGGAGCTGGCCTGGTTCGTCTGGACGCTGGCCAACACGCTCTCGATCGTCTTCATCGCCAAGGGCTTCCAGCAAACGGGCGCCAGGATCGACGTCAACAAGGCCACCAGCTGGCTTCTGATCGGCGCGCTCGTCTGGAGCTACCTCGGCATGGTCTTCGGGCTGCTGGTCGAGATGGTGCAGTGGGAGCGCTGGGAGGGCACGATCGAGCACACCTTCATGGCGCCCTTGTCGCGCTCGATGCACCTGCTCGGGACGGGCCTGTTCGGCGTGCTCTACGGGCTTGTCAGAACGGCGGCGCTGTTCGTCGTGGTCGCTTTCTTCTTCCATCTCAGCCTGCCCGGCGCCGACTACCTGGCGGCGCTGGTCGTGCTGCTCGTCGCCTCGATCTCCTTCATCGGCATCGGGATGATGACCTCGGTCCTACCCCTGATCTCGCCCGAGAAGGGCGTGCAGTTGGGTTACATCGCCCAAGGGCTCTTGCTCGTGGTCTCCGGTGTCTACTACAACGTCAGCGTCCTGCCCGGCTGGATGCAGGCCCTCGCGCGGATCTCGCCGGCGACCTACGCGCTCAGGGCGCTACGCAGCTCGATCATCGACGGCGCCGGCGTGCATGCGCTCTGGGGCGACATCTGGCCGATGCTCGTGATCGGTGTTATCGCCGTGCCGTTGGGGCTCGAGATCTTCCGCCGCGGCGAGCGTTACGCCAAGCGCCATGGAAAACTGAAGCGCTCGGGCTAAGCCGGGCTACAGCCCGAGCTCGCTTTCCAGATCAGCTCGAGGACGACGAGAACGAGGAGCCCGGCGGCGATCGCCAGCGGCCAGGCATAAAGCAGCCTGCGTGGACGCCGGAATCCCCAGTAACCGATCCCGTAGTAGACCGCCGGGATGAGCAGGCCAAGCAGGTTGAGCGGGCGCTGCACGAAACTGACGCCCTCACCCTCGGGGCAGCGGTAGGTGATCCAGACGGCGGTGGGGAAGCCGATCACGAGCAGAGCGACCATGGCGAAGGCAAACGCCGCGGCGCCGTAACCGAGACGGGAGCGCATCGCCTTGGCGTCCGGCAGCCTCGACCAGATGATCAATCCACCCGCGCAGGTGAGCCAGCCCGTCGCCGCGGTCGCGGCGACCCAGAGGCTGTTCGGGCCGAGCAGTCCGAGGCCGAGCAAGGGGCCGGTCAAGGCAGCCGCTACCGCCACGTAAAGGAGCCAGCGGCGTGCGAACGGGGGCAGTGTCTCTAGATCGGCCACCGGGATTGACCATAGCAAACGTGCTATCGGCTGTCTACGTCCGCTCTCGCGGCTGTGCGCGCCGGCCGACGCAGCGCACTAGGCTTTCCGCATGCGAGGCGCGATCGCGGCCGGACATCCTCTGACCGCCGAGGCGGGAGCTCGAGTCCTGGCCGAAGGCGGCTCGGCCGTGGACGCCTGCATCGCCGCCTCCTTCGCCTCCTGGGTGACCGAGAGCATGCTCACCGGCCCGGGCGCCGGCGGCTTCTTCCTCGTGCACGAGGCCGCGAGCGCACGCACGCGCCTGGCCGACTTCTTCGTCTGCGTGCCCGGGCTGGGGGACGGGCCGCGAGCGAGCGCCCGAATGCAGCAGGTGGACGTCGCCTTCGAGCCCGACTCCTCGCAGGCCTTCTCTATCGGCGCCGCGTCCTGCGCCGTGCCCGGCGCTCCGAAGGGTCTCGAGGAGGTGCACCGCCGCTTCGGCAAGCTGCCCTGGCGGGAGCTCGCCCAGCCGGCGATCGAGCTGGCCCGCGCCGGGGTCGAGATAACGCCTGCGCAGGATTTCATGCACCTGATTCTCGATCCGATCCTCCGCCACAACGCGGAGGGCCGCCGCGTCTACGAGACGGACGGGAGGCGCTACCAGACCGGCGACGTGCTGCGGCTTCCCGCTCTCGCCCAGACGCTCGAGCAGCTCGCGGCAGAGGGTGCAGGCGCGCTCTACGGCGGCGATCTCGGCCGGCGGCTCGTCGCCTACATCCAGGACGAAGGCGGAGGAATCACCCTGGAGGACATCGAGCGCTACCGCGTCGTCTGGCGCCGGCAGGTGCGCTCGCGCTACCGCGGTAGCGAGTTCGTCTCCAATCCACCTCCCTCTTCGGGCGGGATTCTCGTCGCCTACGGGCTGCGCCTGCTGGACGAGCTGGGCGAGGGCGGAGAGCCCGGCAGCGTGCCGGCGCTGGCGCGAATGATCGAGGTGATGCGCGAGCAGACACGCGTCCGTTCGGGCAAGGGCTACGCCGGCTGTCTTCGCCGGGGTGGGCTTGCGGCCGAGTTGCTCTCGGACGATTCCGTTCGGGAGGCCGTGGCGCGCGTCCGCCGCTCGGCGCCCGGAGAGCCCGAGCCCGGCCGGCCCACGGGCACGAGTCACATCTCGGTCGTCGACTCGGCTGGGAACGCCGCCTCGCTCACCTGCTCGCTCGGCTCCAGCTCGGGCGTGCTCGTGCCCGGCACCGGCATCCACCTGAACAACATGCTGGGCGAGGACGATCTGGTGGGCGGCGACGAGCGTGCCGGTGAGCGGCTGACCAGCATGATGGCGCCCTCGATCGTGTTTGCGGACGGGCGGCCGCGGCTGGTGCTGGGCAGCGCGGGCTCGGTGCGCTTGCGCGGAGCGATCATGCAGACGGTGGTGAACGTGATCGGGCACGGCCTGCCGGTGGAGGAGGCCGTGAACCGGGCGCGCGTGCACCTCGACGAGCCGATCGTGCAGTGCGAAGGGGGAGAGGACGTCGATCGGGCGGCGCTCGACGGGCTCGACCGGCTCGGCTACGAGCTCGTGCGCTGGCGCGACCGCAATCTCTTCTTCGGCGGCGTCTCGGCGGTGGAGGTTCGCCCCGACGGCGCTCTGGCCGCGGCCGGGGATCCCAGGCGCGGCGGCCACGGCGTGGTGGTCGCGTGAACGAGACAATGAGAATTCGCCGCGCCGCTCCCTCCGACGCCGACGCTCTCTCGCGCCTGGCGCGCGACGTGGCGGCCGAGCCAGGAGGCTGGCTGCTGACGCTCGGAACCTGGCGCTCGACCTCCGACGAGCGCCGCGCGATTCGGCTTCTCCGCCGCCATCCTGATGCCGCCATCTTCGTCGCCGAGACGGACGAGGGCATCATCGGGCGCCTCTCGCTGACGCGCGATCATCACCCCTCCTCGCAGCACGTAGCCGACATAGGCCTGATGGTGGCCAGCGGCTACCGCCGCCGCGGAGTCGGCCGAGCTCTGCTCGAGACGGCGGTCGAATGGGCTCGCTCCAGCGGCGTGAGCAAGCTCGAGCTGCACGTTTTTCCGCACAACGAGGCCGCGATCAAGCTCTACGAGTCGTTCGGCTTCGAGCGCGAGGGCTACCGCAATCGCCATTACCGCCGCGGTCAGGAGTACGTGGACGCGATCTTGATGGCCTACTTCGTAACCGGCTAGGGGCAGCTGAAAGCGGGCGGTCCGCCGCCTGTGGCAAGCGCCGGGTGTTCGCGCGAGGGTTTGCCCGTCGCGGCCTATCGGGAACGGTTACTCAGATACTGACGAGATATTCGGCGTGTTTGTCATTGCCGTGCCGCATGCGAGTTCGGATCTGATCCGGACAGAAAAGAGGGTCAAGATGGGGTTGTTGACGTGGATCGTCGTCGGTGCAATTGCCGGTTGGGTGGCAGGCAAAATCGTGAAGGGATCGGGTCTCGGCCTGATTCGCGACATCGTCGTCGGAGTTGTAGGCGCGCTGTTGGGTGGCTGGCTTGCGGGCAAGATATTCAACGTGCATAACGCTATTAGCGGGTTTAATCTGAAGACGCTTGTTGTTGCGATCCTTGGCGCGGTGATCATCCTGCTCGCTTTTCGTTTACTGAGGAAGCGCTAGCACCGGTCGACTACCGTTTGGCTCCTCGGTGACGCCGCGCGAGTTCGAAGCCCGCCGTCGTCACTACGAGAATGGGCGCGGCGCAAGCGCCGGAGCCTTCGTGCACCCGGGCTCATAAGCAAGCTCATCTCCGCACGCTCGTAGAAGCGCCCGTCACTAGAGGGACGACAAGGTGCTCGGGCACGCGTAAGACCGAGCTTGCCGTATAAAGTGACCCTGGATTCGCCGCTTGGCGCCGAGCAATCCGTGACCGGCCGCTACCCCTCCTAGAATGGTCTGGCTGTGAACGCCGAGTTCGTCCATCTGCATGTCCATTCCGAGTACTCGATCCTCGACGGAGCGTGCAGGGTCCCGGCTCTGGCGGCGCGAGCGGCCGAGCTGGAGATGCCCGCCGTGGCGCTCACCGACCACGGCTCGCTGGCCGGGGCGGTCGAGTTCTACCGCCAGGCCGCCAAGCACGGCGTCAAGCCGGTGATCGGCTCCGAGCTCTATGTCTGCGACGACCGCGGCGTTCAGAAAAAGGGCAACGCTCACCTGACCGTGCTCGCCGGCTCGAACGAGGGCTACGGCAATCTGATCAAGCTCTCCTCGCTCGGCTACCTGGAGGGCTACTACTACCGCCCACGCGTCGACTGGGAGCTGCTCGAGCGCCACGCCAAGGGCTTGATCGTGCTCTCCGGCTGTCTTTCCGGGCGGGTCTGCAAGGCGCTGGAGGAGAACCGTCCCTCGGACGCCGAGGCCGAGCTCGACCGGCTCGTCCAGATCTTCGGGCGCGACAACGTCTACGTCGAGCTACAGAACGCCGGTCTCGACGTGCAGCAGCGAATCAATCCGAATCTCGTCGAACTGGCGCAGCGAAGGAAGATGCCGCTGGTCGCCACCGGCGACGTCCACTACCTGCGCCGCGAGGACGCGCTTCCGCACGAGGCGCTGCTCTGCATCCAGTCGGGCGACTCGCTCAAGAACCCCAATCGCTGGCGCTTCGACTCCGACCAGTTCTGGCTCAAGACGCCCGAGGAGATGGCGCTCGACTTCGTCGGCCACGAGGACGCCATGCGCACGACGCTCGAGATTGCCGAGCGCTGCTCGGTCGAGATCGAGCTGGGCCGGATTCTCCTGCCCTCGTTCCCGACCCCCGAGGGACGAGACGCCTTCGAGTACCTCGTCTCGCTCTGCGAGGAGGGGCTGAAGCGCCGCTACGAGACGGTGACTCCCGAGCTGGAAGAGAGGCTTCGCTTCGAGCTGAAGACGATTCGCGAAATGGGCTTTGCCGATTACTTCCTGATCGTCTGGGACTTCATCGCCTTTGCCCGGCGAGACGGCGTCGGCGTCGGACCGGGCCGCGGCTCGGCGGCCGGCTCGCTCGTCGCGTATTGCCTGGATATCACCGATATCGACCCGATTCGCTACGACCTTCTGTTCGAGCGCTTCCTGAACCCCGGGCGCAAGTCGATGCCCGACATCGACATCGATTTCTCGGTCGAAGGCCGCGAGCGCGTGATCAACTATGTGGCCGAGAAGTACGGCCGCGATCGCGTCGCTCAGATCATCACCTTCGGCACCATGGCCGCAAGGGCCGCGGTGCGCGACGCCGGGCGGGTGCTCGAGATCCCCTACGGAACCGTCGATCGCTTCGCCAAGCTGATCCCCGAAGGTCCGGGCCAGATGCTCGAGGAGTGCTTGAGGCCCGGTCAGGAGCTCCGCGCCGCATACGACTCCGACCCGTTCTGCAAGGAGGTCGTCGACCTGGCCAGGCCGCTCGAAGGGCTCGTGCGCCAGGATTCGATCCACGCCGCCGGCGTCGTCATCGGCGCTCAGCCGCTGACCGACATCGTGCCGCTGCAGCAGAAGGGCGCCGACCAGGAGGTCGTGACCCAGTTCCCGATGGGCGACGTGGAGCGGCTCGGACTGCTCAAGATGGACTTTCTCGGCCTGCGCAACCTCGACGTGATCGACACGGCGGTCGAGCTGATCGGCGACCTCGACATCTCGCAGTTAGAGCTCGACGACGCCAAGACCTACGCCATGCTCGCCCGCGGCGACGCGACCGGCGTCTTCCAGTTCGAGTCCTCGGGGATGCGCGATGCGCTGCGCCAGGTCAAGCCGACGGTGTTCGAGGATCTGATCGCGCTCGTCGCCCTCTATCGCCCGGGGCCGATGCAGTACATCCCCGTCTACGCCAAGCGCAAGCACGACAAGGAGCAGGTCGGTTTCGCCGACGAGCGCCTGAAGCCGATCACCGGCTCGACCTACGGCATCTGCATCTACCAGGAGCAGTACATGGAGATCGCCAAGGACCTGGCCGGCTTCAGCCCCGCCGAGGCGGACGATCTGCGCAAGGCGATCGGCAAGAAGATTCACGAGCTGATGGCTTCGCTCAAGGAGAAGTTCATCGCCGGCTGCGGAGCAAACGGTGTCGAGACGAAGGTTGCGCGCCGCCTCTGGGAGGACATGGAGAAGGCGCAGGACTATTCCTTCAACAAGTCGCACGCCGCCTGCTACGCGCTGATCGCCTATCGCACCGCCTGGCTCAAGGCGCACTACCCCTGCCAGTACATGGCCGCTCTGATCTCCTCGGTCATGAACACCAAAGACAGGGTTCCCTTCTACGTCAACGCCTGCGACGAGATGGGCATCGAGGTGCTGCCGCCCGACGTCAACTTCTCTCAAACCGACTTCGCGGTGATCGAAGAGAAGATCCGTTTTGGTCTGAACGCCGTCAAGGGCGTAGGGGAGGGGGCGGCGCGAGCGATCGTCAGCGCTCGCGAGGAGGGCGGAGTTTTCGCCTCGGTCTGGGACTTCGTCGAGCGGATCGATGGCGGCTGCGTCAACAAGCGAGTGCTCGAGGCGCTGGTGAAGTGCGGCGCCTTCGACTCGACGGGCGCCTCGCGCAAAGGCCTGCTGGACATGCTCGACCAGATCGTCGCCTGGGGGCAAAAACGCTCGGCCGACCGCATGAGCGGGCAGAGCTCCATCTTCGACCTCGGCGGGGACGGGGGAAAGCAGCATCCCCGACACCATCCCGAGATCGCGGGCGAGGAGTTCGACAAGCCCGAGCTGCTGCGGGTCGAGAAGGAGGTGCTCGGCCTCTACGTATCCGAGCATCCGCTGCACGCGATTCGCGACCAGCTGAGGCGCAAGACCGACTGTGGACTGTCCGATCTCGGCCGCCGCCGCGACGGCGAGATCGTGATCGTAGGCGGGATCGTCGGTCACGTGCGCCAGCTCACCACCAAGAAGGGCGACCCGATGGCCTTCATGCGCTTGGACGACGTGAGCGGTGGGGCGGAGGTCGTCGTCTTCAACTCCGTCTACGCGCAGACGCGCGAGCTTTGCTCCTCCGACCAGGTCCTGATCGTGAAGGGAAGGATCGATCACAAAGAGGGCGAATCCAAGTTGTTGGCGATGGAACTCAAGGCATTCGAGTCTGTTCCCGAGCGGCGCGAGGTGCGTCTGCGGGTGGATGCGCGCCGGGCGCCGGCCGGGATCGTCTCCGAGCTCGCGGCGCTGGTGCGCGATTTCCCCGGCGACTCGCCCGTGCTGCTCGATGTCGAGACTTCAGACGGCGCCAGGCAGCTTCGGCTCGGGCCGGCCTACAAGGTCAAACCGAGCGGCGATTTCTTCGCCGAGGCCAAGGCTCTTCTCGGCGAAGCCGGCGTCGTCGCCTGACTTTTTCGGGCCCGCCCGCGGCGGAAGCCGGCAATGGGCGAAAAACCCGCTCCGTAAAAGTTTCGTAAGAGTTGCTTTGAGTGACCCCATATCCCCCTAAAAAGGGAGCCAGCTGCGCTACCGTGAACCGACAAGTACAGTAAGGAGACACGGACAGCCATGACTGCGGCCAATACAAACGTAATCGTTGAGTCAGAGCTCGATCGCATCGTGCGCTGGCGCAGCGAGGAACTGGAGCGCGCCGGGTACTCATCCGACGGCGCCGCTTCGCTGGCTGCCCACCTGGAAGTCGACCTGCACGAGGCGATCGATCTCGTGAAGCGCGGCTGCCCGGCGGAGATCGCTCTTCGCATCCTCCTTTAGCACTGCCGGGCTCGATCTCCGAACCTGCAGGCGGGAAGAGCTACGAGAATGCGCGCAGCGAGCCGAGCGCGAGTCTCGTCAGCGAACGAGGTAGGCGCTGAGCCTTGGCGATCGAGTCGTCCAGAGCGTCTTCCAGCCAGGAGATGTCCTCGTCGGAGACGACCAGGGGTGGGAGCACCTTGATCACCGCCATCGAGTGACCGGCGACCTGCGACAGGATGCGGTGCTCCGAGAAGAGCGGGCCGATCACAAACTGGGCGAACAGGCCCGGTTGAATCCGCTCGATAGCCCGGTAGGTGCGACTCCCCGAAGGCGGCTCGGCGAACTCGATCGCCCACATCAGGCCGCGCCCGCGAACCTCCTTGACGACCTCGTGGCGTGCTGCCAGGCGCCCGCCGAGCTCGAGCAGCATCTCGCCCAGCCGCTCGCTTCGTTCGACCAGCTTCTGCGTGTCGATCTCGTGCAGGGTCGCCAGGCCCGCTGCCATGGCCAGCTCGTTGGGCGCGAAGGTCGAGCCGTGGCTGAGAGCGTTCTCCATGCCGTCGAAAACCGCCTCGTGCACGGCCTTGGACATGATCAGCGCGCCGACGGGCACGTAGCCGCCAGAAAGCGACTTCGCCACCGGCACCATGTCGGGCTCGAGGCCCCAGTGCTCGAAGGCAAACAGCTTCCCCGTCCTGCCTAGGCCCGTTTGCACCTCGTCGACGCAGAAGAGAGTGTCGTAGCGGCGGCAGAGCTCCTGCGCTCCCTCCAGGTATCCCGGCGGCGGCAGGTTGACGCCCTTGCCCTGAATCGGCTCGACCAGGAAGATGGCCACGTCCTCGCGCCGCAACTCGCGCTCCAGCGCTTCGAGATCGCCGAATGGGACGCGCTCGCAATCAGGCAGAAGCGGTCCGAACCTGCTGGTGAACTCGGGGCAGCCGTTGACCGAGAGCGAGCCCAGCGTAAGGCCGTGAAAACCGTGCTCGGCCGAGATGACTCGCGCTCGCTTGGTCGCGGCGCGGCCGAGCTTGATCGCCGCCTCGATTGCCTCGGTGCCGCTGCTGGTGAAAAGAACGCGCTCGAGCCGCGCCGGCGTTCGGGCCAGCAGAGCCTCGGCGAGCAAAGGCGGAAGCACCGTCGTGCCCATCTGAACCGAGCCGGGGAGGTCCAGCTCGAGCGCTTCGATCAGGGCGGCGCGGATACGCGGATTGTTTCGTCCGACGTTGAACATTCCGAACCCGCCCAGCATGTCGAGGTAGCGGTTCCCGTCGGCGTCCCAGAGGTAGGCGCCTTCGGCGCGCGCCCACTCGCGATCGAAGCCGATCGTCCTGAGGACGCGAGCGAACTGGGGATTGATCGTCTTCGCCCAGAGCTCGGTCGCCTCTTTGCGGCGGCGTGCCACCAGCGCTCCGAGGTTGAAGGCTTCCTCGGAGGGCTTGCTTTCGCTCGCGTTGGACGTCTCTCTCATCGCTTTCATTTTGACGTATGAGCTCGAATGGGTCGGCTACCGGCTTCGTACCCGGTATTCCGCAGGGGTTTTCTCACAGAAAGAGGCTAAACTGCAAGGCGTTTTACCGCCGGAGTACAGGGGAACGCTCGACCAAGGCCGCACGCGAGCTCAGCCGAAAAGAGTAAACCAGCGGGAAACCGGGAGACGGAGCTGAAGTTTAGTTTCGAAAACCACGACCTCGTCACGGAGCGCGGTGCCCGGCCGCTCGTCGTGGCCGACGATCGCGCCGCTATCGGGAGAGCCGGCGGGCAGAACGGAATCGCGCTCATCTACCTTCCACAGACAATCTGCGCCGTCCTCATCAGCGAGGGCGAGAACGGTTTTGGGGACGGATGACGGAAGCGTTCGGCCGAGAAGCTGGGGAGCGTGCTGGAGACCTGCCGGGCGAGGGAGCGATCCTTCCGCTCGCCGCCGACGAGAACTTCCCCGTGGCGATGTTCCTGCTCGGACCGAGGACGCGCTCTCACCTGACGGCGATATACGGCTTCGCGCGCCTGGCCGACCAGATCGGAGACGAGCTTGAGGGAGACCGGCTCGCGCTGCTCGACCGACTCCAGCAGGACCTCGAGCGGGCGTTCTCGGGCGAGCCCGAGCACCCGATCCTGAAACGGCTCGCGCCTACCGTGCGAGCGCTGGATCTTCCCCGCGACCCGTTCCTGCGCCTGATCGAAGCGAACCGGCGCGACCAGGAGAAGGAGAGTTACGAGACCTTCGACGAGCTGCTCGCCTACTGCGATCTCTCGGCCAACCCTGTCGGCGAGCTCGTCCTGTACGTCTTTCGGCAGGCGACGACCGACCGAATCGAGCTCTCCGACCGGATTTGCAGCGCGCTTCAGCTCGCCGAGCACTGGCAGGACGTCGCCGAGGACTACGGCCGCCGACGCGTGTACATCCCGGCGGAAGATCTCGAGAAGTTCGGTGTCGAGGCGATCGAGCTTGGTGCTGTGCAGGCGGACGATGCCCTGCGCCGCCTCCTTGCCTTCGAGGTGAAGCGCGCCCGCGCGCTGCTCGACGAGGGCGCTCCGCTGGTTGGGCGCCTGCGCGGCCGTGCCCGTCTGGCAGTGGCCGGCTACGTCGGCGGCGGTCGCGCGGCGCTCGACGGCATCGCCGCCAAAGGCTTCGATGTGCTTGCAGGGCCGCCGCCGGTGAGCCGCCTCCGCCGCGCTCTACTGATCCTGCGCGCGTTCGGGACGGGAAGATGAGCGTCGCTACCGAACAGGCCTACGAGCACTGCCGCAAGCTCGTGCGCACTTCCGGCTCCAGCTTCTACGCGGGCATGCGCATTCTCCCGGCCGATAGGCGCGAGGCGATCTTCGCCGTGTACGCGCTGGCGCGCCGGATCGACGACATCGCGGACGGCGCTCTACCGCGCGACGAGAAGCTGGGACAGCTGAACTCGCTGCGAGAGCAACTCGAGCGCTCCCCTGAGGAGAGAGACGATCGCGTGCTGGCCGCGCTGGCGGACGCCGCCGAGCGCTATCCGATCCCGCTGACGGCCTTCGGCGAACTCATCGACGGCGCCGAGATGGACGTGCGCGGGCGCACCTACGCCAGCTTCCCGGAACTGGTCGAGTATTGCCGCTGCGTGGCCGGCTCGATCGGTCGGCTCTCGCTCGGAGTCTTTATTACGGACGATCGCGAGAAGGCGAGCTCACTCGCCGACGATCTCGGAGTCGCGCTTCAGATCACGAACATACTGCGCGATCTGTGCGAGGACACCAGCCGCGGGCGCCGCTACCTCCCCGAGGAGGATCTCGAGCGGTTCGGGTGCCGGATTATCGCGGGGCGGATGGAGGGGCCGATCGAGCTCGTCGTCGCGTACGAGGCTGAACGTGGGCTGGCCTGGTACGAGCACGGCCTCGAGCTCGTACCGCTGCTCGACCGGCGCAGCGCCGCCTGCGTGCTCGCGATGGCGGGCGCATACCGGCGCCTGCTCGAGCGAATCGCCTCGAACCCGGCCAAGGTGCTCCGGGGGCGCATGTCGCTTCGCAGCAGCGAGAAGGCCTGGGTGCTCGCACGCAGCCTGGTGAGGGCGGCTCTTTGAGCGGCGACCGGATCGCCGTTGTCGGCGGTGGGTTGGCCGGCTTGGCCGCGGCGCTCGAGTGTGCAGACGCCGGCGCTGACGTGACGCTCTACGAGGCGCGAACGCGGCTCGGCGGCGCCACGTTCTCGGTCCGGCGCCGCGACCACTGGATCGACAACGGCCAGCACGTTTTCGTGCGCGCCTGCAGCGCCTATCTCGGCTTTCTCGAACGGCTCGGCGTCGGCGAGCTGGTGAGTCTGCAGCCGCGCCTGCGAGTTCCCGTTCTGCGCGAGGAGGGCCGGCTCGCGCTTTTGCGGCGCAGCGGTCTGCCCGCCCCGTTGCAACTCGTGTCCAGCCTGCTGCGCTACCGCCCGCTCACGCTGGGAGAGCGCCTTGCGGCTCTGCGCGCCGCGGCTGCGATGCGCCGGCTCGATCCGGACAGCCCGGCACTGGACGAGCAGAGCTTCGCTGAATGGCTGCACGGGCACGGGCAGTCCGATCGTTCCGTCACCGCGCTCTGGGAGCTGATCGCACTCGCGACGCTCAATCTTCGCGCCGCCGAAGCGTCGCTCGCCTCCGCACTCAAGGTTTTTCGGACCGCTCTGCTCGAGACGACGGACGGGGGCGATATCGGCGCGGCGACAGTACCGCTGCAAGAACTGCACGGCGAGGCGGCCGCGGTGGCGCTCGCGGACGCAGGAGTGCGGCTCGAGCTTGGCGCCCCGGTGCGCGCCGTCGGAAGCGAGCGCAGCGGCTTTCGGCTGGAGCTGGAGCAGGGTGCCGAGCAGGCCGATGTCGTCATCTGCGCCGTCCCTCATCAGGTTGCCCCTGGCCTTCTGCCCGCGGGCGCGGTCGATGCCGACGCCCTCGAGCGGCTCGGAGCGAGCCCGATCGTCAACCTCCACCTGCACTACGATCGGACGGTGCTCGCCGAACCGATGGTCGCCGCGCTCGACTCGCCCGTGCAGTGGATGTTCGATCGCACCTCGGCTTCGCGTGTCAGTCACGGCCAGCTCGTAACGATCTCTCTCTCGGCCGCTCGAGATGAGATCCGCCTGCCGCTTCGGGCGCTGCGCGAGCGCTTCGTGCCCGCGATCGCGCGCCTGCTACCCGCCGCCGCGAGCGCCGAGTTGCTCGACCTTGCCGTTACGCGTGAGCCGCGTGCGACCTTCCGCGCCACTCCGGGCTCGCGGCGGCTGCGCCCGGTCACAGGCACCGATCTGCCCGGCCTCTACCTGGCCGGCGCCTGGACAGACACCGGCTGGCCGGCGACGATGGAAGGCGCCGTTCGAAGTGGGCTGGCGGCCGCGAAGCTCGCGCTCGCCGATCTCTCCGCCGCCTCCTCGGCCGGAGGACGCCCCGAGCTTGCTCCTCTTTCGAAGGGATCGAGCTAGATGGCGATAGCCGCTCCCGCTCTCGAGTCCGCCCGGACGACGCTCGAGCGTGCCCGCGCGCACCTGCTCGATCTCCAACACCCCGACGGCTGGTGGAAGGGCGAGCTCGAGACGAACGTCACGATCGACGCCGAGGATCTCTTCCTCCGTTACTACCTCGACATCCTCGATCGGAAGCAAACAGAGTCGAGCGCACACTGGATCCGCTCGCGGCAGCGCGAGGACGGAAGCTGGGCGACCTTCTACGGTGGCCCGTTCGATCTCTCCACCACGGTTGAGGCCTATCTGGCGCTGCGCTTCGCCGGCGATCCTCCCGAGGCCGAGCACATGCGCCGGGCGGCGATCCTGATTCGCGCAAACGGCGGCGTCGAGCGCAGCCGCGTCTTCACGCGCATGTGGCTCTCGCTGCTCGGGCTCTGGTCGTGGGAGGACGTGCCGATGCTGCCACCCGAGCAGATCATGCTTCCCGCGCGCGCTCCGTTCAGCGTCTACACCTTCGGCTGCTGGGCGAGGCAGACGATCGTCGCCCTCTCGATCGTCAGCGCGCTCAAGCCGCAGGCCGGCTCGCCCTTCGCGATCGACGAGCTGCGCACGGGCGCCAGCTCGGCGCCGCGCATCAACGACGTCTGGGATCGCCTTTTCGTAGGGCTCGACAGTGCCCTTCACCGCTACGAGCGCCGACCGGTCGGTGCGCTGCGCCGCCGCGCCCTGCGCCGCGCCGAGCGCTGGGTACTCGATCGCCAGGAGAACGACGGCTCCTGGGGCGGGATCCAGCCGCCCTGGGTGTGGTCGATCGTGGCCCTGCACGCACTCGGCCGCCCGCTCGACGACCCGGCTCTGGCGAAGGCGCTCTCGGGTCTCGACATCTTCACGATCGAGGACGAGCAGGGGCGGAGGATCGAGGCCTGCCAGTCGCCGGTCTGGGATACGGGGCTGGCGGTGCTGGCTCTGCTCGACGCGAGCCTGGCGCCGATCGACCCCCGGCTCGAGCGCGCCGCCCGCTGGCTGGTTTCCTGCGAGGTGCGCGTCCGCGGCGACTGGTCGGTACGCCGGCGGAAGCTCGAGCCGGGCGGATTCCCGTTCGAGTTCGCCAACGACAACTACCCCGACGTGGACGACACGGCAATCGTCATCCCGGCCCTGCGCCGCGCGCTGCCCGGCGACGAGCCGTCGGACGACGCCTGTGAACGCGGCCTGGCCTGGACGCTCGGCATGCAGAGCAAGGACGGCGGCTGGGCGGCCTTCGACGTCGACAACACGAGCCGGCTTGCCGCGAGGCTGCCCTTCTGCGACTTCGGCGCCGTCACCGATCCGCCCAGCGCGGATGTGACCGCGCACGTGCTCGAGATGCTCGGGCGCGAAGGCATGGGCGATCTGTGCGAGACGAGGCGCGGGCTCGACTGGCTGCTCGAGGCGCAGGAACCGGATGGATCCTGGTTCGGGCGCTGGGGCGCGAACTTCATCTACGGGACGGGCGCGGCGGTGCCGGCGCTCGCCGCCCTGGGACTGACCGAGCACGAGAGCGTTCGCCGCGCGCTGGCCTGGCTCGAGCGGATCCAGAACTCCGACGGCGGCTTCGGCGAGGACATGCGCTCCTACAGCGATCCCAGTTGGCGCGGCCGCGGCGACTCGACCGCCTCACAGACGGCCTGGGCGCTTCTTGCTTTCCACGCCGCCGGCGAGCTGAACGAGGCCGCCTGGCGCGCGGTCGACTGGCTGGTGCAGGCGCAGCGGCCGGATGGTGGCTGGGACGAGCCTCAGTTCACAGGAACGGGCTTCCCCTGGGACTTCAACCTCAACTATCACCTCTACCGGCAGATCTTCCCGGTGATGGCGCTCGGTCGCATCCTGGGAGCGGAGGAATGAGCAGCTCGCTGCTCGTCTTCGCTCCGTTGCGAGTCGAGCAGGCTGCACTCAAGGCGCGACCCGAGTGGCGAGTACTGCGCTCGGGCATGGGAGCCGAGCGGGCTCGGATCGCGGCGGCGCGCGGCCTGGCGGTCGAGAACGCCAAGGCAGTGGCGATCGTTGGGCTTTGCGCAGGCGTCTCGAGCGAGCTGCGAGCGGGTGACATCGTTTGCGCGACCGAACTGCGACGTGACGGAGCCGAGCCGATTCCGACGCCCGCGAGCGCTCTCTTGATCGCGGCACTGCGCCGCCGCGGCCTGCGCGTTCACGCCGGCCCGATCTTCTCCAGCGAGCACATCGTCGGTCGAGACGAGCGCGAGGCGCTAGCGGCCCAGGGAGTGGTGGCGGCGGACATGGAATCGGCCTGGCTGGCCGAGGCGGCGGACGGCCGGCCCGTGGCCGTGCTCCGCGTCGTCGTGGATGCGGCGGGAAAGCGCCTGCTCGGCCCGCGCACTCCGTTCGCGGGCCTGCGCGCCCTGCGCAACCTGCGCCGGGCCGGCGCGGCCCTGCCCGAGTGGCTGGATGCGATCGAGCCCAGGCAGGTGCTGCTCGCTGCGCCGCGCTCGTTCTGCGCCGGCGTCGAGCGCGCGATCGAGATCGTCAACCTGGTGCTGGAGCGGCGCGGGGCGCCGATCTACGTTCGCAAGCAGATCGTCCACAACGAGCACGTCGTCGCCGAGGCGGAGAGCCGCGGCGCCGTCTTCGTGAACGAGCTCGACGAGGTGCCCGAGGGCGCGGTCGTCATCTTCTCGGCTCACGGCGTCTCGCCGGCGGTCAGGCGAGCGGCGAAAGAGCGCGGGCTCGAGGTGATCGACGCCACCTGCCCGCTCGTGAGCAAGGTGCATGCTGAAGCGCGCCGATTCGCCGCTCGCGGCGACACGATCTTCCTGATCGGGCACGCCGGGCACGAGGAGGTCGAGGGAACGAAGGGCGAAGCGTCCGAGTCGATCGTGCTGATCGGCGGCGTGGCCGACGCAGAGAGCGCCCTGGCCGCCGATCCCGACAAGGTCAGCTTCTTGACGCAAACGACATTGGCCGTCGACGAGACGAACGAGATCGTCGGGACTTTGAGGCGCCGCTACCCGGCCCTGCAAGGCCCGAGATCCGATGACATCTGTTACGCGACGGGCAACCGTCAGCACGCTGTGCGCGCGATCGCGCGCGACTCCGACGTGGTGCTGGTGGTCGGCTCGCGCACCTCTTCCAACTCGCGTCGGCTGGTCGAGGTGGCGCAGCGGGAGGGAACACCTGCGTATCTCGTCGACGACGAGAGCCAGGTCGACGTTGCCTGGCTCAAGGGCGCGGGGACGGTTGGCGTGACCGCGGGAGCCTCGGCGCCGCAGCGGCTGGTCGACCGCCTGATCGAGGTCATCAGTAGCATGGGCGATGTGACCGTGAGCGAGGAGCGAGCCACAACCGAGTCGCTTCAATTCCGCCTCCCTAGGGAACTGACCGAGCAATGATCCCCCTGCGGCAGAGCCTCAAGATGGGCAGCTACCTGTTCTCGCAGCGACTGCGCGGGCGCCGGCGCTATCCGCTCCTGGTAGAGCTCGAGCCGCTCTTTCAGTGCAATCTCGCCTGCGCCGGTTGTGGAAAGATCCAGTATCCCAGCGACGTTCTGCGCCAGCGCATGCCGGTCGCCCAGGCGCTCGAGGCGATCGAGGAGTCGGGCGCCCCGATGGTTTCGATCGCAGGCGGCGAGCCGCTCATCCATCCAGAGATCGGGCAGATGGTTCGGGCCTTCATCGCGCGCAAGAAGTTCGTCTACCTGTGCACGAACGGCATCCTGCTGAAGAAGAAGCTCGACCTCTTCCGGCCCTCGCCCTACTTCGCCTGGGTCATTCACTTGGACGGTCTGCGTGAGCGGCACGACGCCGGGGTCGGTCGCGAGGGAGTGTTCGACAAGGCCGTCGAGGCGATCGGCGAGGCAAAGCGGCGCGGTTTCAAGGTGACGACCAACACGACGGTCTCGAGCGCCGACAGCGTCACCGACGTACGAGCGCTACTCGACTTCTTGAACGACGAGCTTCGCGTCGACTCGATGATGATCTCGCCGGCCTTCGCCTACGAGCAGGCGCCCGATCAGCAGCACTTCCCCGGCGTCGAGGAGGCGCGCGAGCTCTTCCGCGAGCTCTTCTCGGACGGCGCGCGGAAGCGCTGGCGCTTCAACCACACACCGCTCTTCCTCGACTTCCTGGAAGGGAAGGCCGAGTTCGATTGCACGGCCTGGGGCATCCCGTGTTACACGCTCTTCGGCTGGCAGCGTCCCTGCTACCTGATGGCGGACGGCTATGTCGATTCCTACGCCGAGCTGCTCGAGACGACCGAGTGGGAGAAGTTCGGCCGCGGCCGCGACCCCCGTTGCGCCAACTGTCTCGCTCATTGCGGCTACGAGCCGACCGCGGTGGCCGCCGCGACGAGATCGCTCCGGCAATCGATCCGCTCCTTCGCCAGCGGGGGCTGACGCTTCTACCCGGCATGGTCGCCGCATTAGCTGAGATGATTGGCGCATGACGCTTCTCGGCTCGATTCCGTCGCCCGAGCACAGCACCATCGGTTTGGGACCGGTGACGATTCATTTCTACGGGCTGATGCTGCTGCTGGCCATCGCCGGCGCCATGTGGCTGACCGGGAAGCGCTACGTCCGCCGCGGCGGCAACTGGGACCTGATCTTCCAGGTCGCTGTCTGGGGCGTGCTGGCGGGTGTCGTCGGCGCGCGCCTGTACCACGACGCGACCAGCTGGAACGAGGTCTCGCAGATTCACCACTGGTGGGCGCCGTTCGCCGTCTGGAAGGGCGGGCTCGGCATTTACGGCGGGATTCTGTTCGGGGTAGGAGCCGGCGCGATCGTTGTCCGCCGAGCCGGCGAGAGCATCCCGAAGATGCTCGAAATCGTTGCGCCCGGGCTTCTGCTCGCACAGGCAATCGGCCGTTGGGGCAACTACTGGAACCAGGAGCTGTTCGGCAAGCCGACCAGCCTGCCCTGGGGCCTGCACATCGATCCGGTCAACAGGCCGGCAGGCTACGAGCGCTTCTCGACTTTCCAGCCGACCTTCCTCTACGAGTCTCTGCTCGCGCTCGTCGGCATCGGCCTGCTGCTCCTGCTCGAGCGCCGCTTCAAGCTCCGAGCACCTGCGCTTTTTTCTCTTTACGTCGCTTACTACGCGCTCGTGCGCTTCTTCATGGAGCTGCTGCGCATCGATCCCGCGCACCATTTCCTGGGGCTCCGCCTGAATGCCTGGGTCTCGATTTTCGTCTTCGCCGGCGCCTGGGGATTCTTCGTTTGGTGGCAGCTGATCCGCAAGCCCGCCGTCCCTGCGGCCGAAGGGCCGGCCGAGCCCGGGCCTACCGAGCCCCCGAACAAGCGCGGCCCGAAGAAGCCGAAGAAGGAAAAGAAGAAGAAAGAGCCCTCGGTGAAGGTCAAGGGCCCGCGCATGAGCGTGCCCAAGGGGCGCGTCCGGCCGGGCCGCTAGGCTCGCCGAGATGCGTGTCGCCGAGCTCGAGCTGGATCTCGAGGCCTTCGAGGGTCCCCTCGACCTCCTTCTGACCCTTGTGCTCAAGGAGGAGATCGATCTCGCGGAGATCGACGTGGCCGGCATCGTGCTCGCCTTCATCGAGGAGCTGCTCGGGCGCGATCGCAGCGAGAACGGAGCCGACGAGTGCGAGCTGGGAGAGAGCGATCTGGAGGCTTGCGGCGAGTTCCTCGTTTTGGTCTCGGCGCTGCTCGAGCTGAAAGCGCGGCTGCTCTTCGACGACGAGGCGGCGGAGCTGGCCGAGCTGGAGCCCGAGGAGGCCGCCGAGGAGCTGGCGCGCCGCCTGGCGGCCTACCGGCGCACTAAGGAGGCCGCGGCTTGGCTCACAAGCAGGCTCGAGCAGGAGCAAGATCGTTTTTTCCGGCTCGGGCCGGCCCCGCTGCGCCCGCCCGTCTCCCGTCCGGTCGCCCCGCACGATCCCGCTGCGCTGGCCGCCGCCTTGCGCGTGCTTGCCACGCCGCCGCAAGCGGTTTCCCTGGCGCACATGGCGCTTCGCTACCCGCCGCTCGAGCAGTTCGTGCAGCGTTTTCGCTCGCTGCTCGCCGGGCGCAGCCGCTTCGACTTCGAGAACGAGCTCGGAGAGCTTTCACGTGTCGAGCAAGCCGTCGCCTTCCTCGCGCTACTGGAGCTCGGCAGGCTGGACGAGGTAGCAATCAAGCAGGCCGCACCCTTCGCGCCCATCCGAGTCGAGAGAAGAGACACAGAGAGGAGTTCCGCATGGACGAGCGCCCGCTCCGCCTGATCACCTCGAGTCCGCTCGACGCGCTGGCGCGCACCGTCGAGGCGTTGCTGGTGGTTGCGTCGGCGCCGCTGCCGCTGGAAGACTTGGCCGCCGCGGCGGATGACGACGTCGAGCGCGTCGAGGCGGCGCTGCGCCTGGTTGGCGAGCGTCACAGTGAGGGTCGGAGTGGAATCGTGCTCGAGCACGTGGCCGGCGGTTACGCGTTTCGTGCTTCTCGCGAGGCGGCTGGAGCGTGCTCGCGCCTGTTCGAGCGCCCCGTTCAGCGCTCGCTCTCGCAGGCGGCGCTCGAGACCCTGGCCATCGTCGCCTATCTCGGGCCCTGCACGCGACCCGAGATCACCCGCATCCGCGGCGTCGCGGCCGAGGCCACAGTCGCCAACCTGCTCGAGCGCGGGCTGATCGCCGAGGCCGGGCGCGACGACGCTCCCGGCGGAGCGATCCGCTACCGCGTCACTCCGCTCTTCGAGCGTGTGTTCGGGCTGGCGAGCCTGGCCGAGCTGCCTCGTCTGGACGACTTCGAGGGTGACGCCGAAACGATCCGCGAGCGCCTGCACGTGGTGGCTGCGCAACGCGGCGCTTGAAGTCGAATCAGGCGACGGGTGTAGGTAGCGTCAGCTTTCGAAGGGCGCCGGCTCGAGGCTGATCACTCGGGTCGAGGCAGCGCCGTTGCCGACGTTGTCGATCGCGTAGTCGGGGCGATCGAGCTCTTCGACCAGAAATTGCTTCGCCCCGGGCTCGTTCTTCCCGGACAGCAAAGAGAGGAAGTCGGTCTTCGCCTGCCGGCTCCAGTAGTGGATCGGGATCACGGTGCGCGGCCGCAGAAGCTCGACGAAGGAGGCCGCCTTGGCGGCGATCGGATGCGTCCAGTCGATCGGCAAGAACAAGAGGTCGATTCGCCCTGGAAAGAGCGCCGCGATTCTTTCTCTTTGCGCGGGCTGGTCGACTGCCTCGATCTCGCCCTGACAGTCGCCGGCGAAGATGACCCGCAACTCCTCGAAGAGGATCAGGAAGCTCGTGTTGTCGCCGGGCGCGCGCTCGCTCGTCCTGATCGGCTCGAAGACGACGCCGTCGATACCGACCTCCTCGTGCAGGTGAGCGCCGTCCAAGATCGTGGCGCCCGGAAACTCGTCACCCCGGTCGTGATCGTCGTCGTGGTGTGAATAGAGGACTACGTCGGGCTGAAGGTCACCAAGATCGTAGATCGGGCTGCCCGTGCCGAAGGCATTCGACTTGCCGTAGTCGGTGAGAAGCGAGACGCCACTCGCGAAACGCAGCACAAACGACGAATGGCCCAGGTAGTGGATTTGGAGTAGCGGCACCACCATCGCCCAAAACAGTAAACGCCGCACAGGTCGGCTTGGCATCTCTCGAGATGCTTTCTCGATCATCGAGAGGCACGATCGAACGCCCAGGTGGGTGAGGCGCTCACCAGTTTCGTTTCTGGTCATTGCGCGGAAAATCTGCCGGACGCGACGAGCAAGGTGATAAGCTGGCGCTTGCGTCGCCCCAATCGCCGGCGACTGCAGCAACTGGAGCTCAAGACGAGTAGCTCCGGAAGATCTTCCCTCAGAAGAGCGGGTTGAGAGCACTACCGGCCTTACGTCGGTCGGCGATGGTTCCTTACTCCCTACTCGAAAGGGGACGATGTGAAGGGTTCCACGTCTTCCGCGCCGGCGATGGCCGCGGGATCGACCGGCGCCGCCGGACACGTCTGGCGCGTACTCGTAGTTGACGACGACGCCGCGATCCGGATGATTTGCGCGGTCAATCTGAAGGCGGACGGGTTCTTCGTGATCGAGGCGTCGGACGGGGGCGAGGCGCTCGAGCTGGCCCGTTCCGAGCGCCCTGATCTCATCGTGACGAACGTGGACATGCCGCAGCGCGACGGTTTCGAGCTTGTCGAAGCACTCAGGGACCATGAGAGCACACGGGAGATTCCAGTCATCTTCATGAGCGGCTATGCCCATGAGGCCCACCGAGCTCGCGCTCTCGGGCTCGGCGCTGTCGCTTTCCTGGCCAAGCCATTCAATCCGGAGATGCTCTCGATGATTGCGCTCGGAGCGCTCGCCTAGCCAAACCGCGGCGGCGAGCGCCACCGAACGCTTCTGCGCCGGCGCGCATGCACGCGAGGGTGGAGCCGGCCGCGAACCGCTCGACGGTCGATACTTCGTTTGTGCGCCTGAACGCCTACCTCGCCCGTGCCGGTGTCGCCTCGCGCCGCGGCGCCGACGAGCTGATCAAGGCCGGCCGCGTGCGCGTGAACGGCGAGCCCGGCCAGCTGAACACCTTCGTCGCCGCGCGCGACCTGGTCGAGGTGGACGGAAAGCCGGTGGCCAAGCAGAAGCTCGCCTACCTGCTCCTGTACAAACCGGCGGGGTTCGTGACTACCGCCAGCGACCCGCAGAAGAGGCGCACGGTGGTCGAGCTGGTGCCTCGGACGCCGCGGGTGGTGCCGGTGGGAAGGCTCGACGCCGATACGACCGGGGCGCTTCTGTTCACCAACGACGGCCAGCTTGCACACCACCTCGCTCATCCCCGCTACGAGATCGAGAAGGTCTACGAGGCGGAGCTGGAGCGTGAGCCGACCGATGACGTGCTGCGCACACTGGCCGCGGGGATCGAGCTCGAGGACGGGCGTACGGCGCCGGCCAAAGCGCGGCGGCTCGGGCCCAAGCTGATCGAGCTCTCCATTCACGAAGGCCGCAAGCACCAGGTCAAGCTGATGTGCGCCGCCGTGGGCTGCCCGGTCGTGCGGCTGCATCGAAGCGTCTATGCCGGGCTCGACCTGGACGGGCTGGCAGCAGGCAAATGGCGGGCGCTCGACCGGGGTGAGGTCGAGGCGCTCAAGAAACTGACCGGCCTCGCCGCCGGCTAGTTCCTTGGAGGAAAGAGCCGCGAGAACGAAAGGCGCCCGCTCGTCGCGGGCGCCCAATCGAACCTCTCGCCTTGCCCCGATCTAGTTGATCTTCACCGCGGTGCCGTAGGCGCAGATCTCGCTCGCCATGGTGTTCCCACCGAGGTCGGACACATCGAAGCGCATGGCGAGAACGCAGTTCGCGCCTCTCGCCTCGGCTTCCTCGGTCAAGCGGGCGATGGCTTCTTCGCGGCTCGCGATCAGCTGCTTGGTCATTCCCTTCAGCTCGCCGCCGAGGATCGATTTCAGGCCGGCGCCGATCTGGGCGCCGACGTTGCGCGAGCGCACCGTCAGTCCGAAGACCTCACCAATGACTTCGGTGATCTCGTGGCCGGGAACGTCGTTCATGGTCGAAATCAGCATCTGGTCACACTCCCTTTGGTCGGGTGAAGCCCATACGGTCGTACATCTTCTCCAGGGTGGGCGCCGCCGCCTCGCGCGACTTGGCCGCGCCGCGCGCCAGCATCCGCTCGAGCTCGGCGGTGTCTTCGCGCAGCTCGCGGTAGCGGCCCTGGATCGGTTCGAGTAGTGCTACGACGGCGTCTGCCACCTCGCTCTTGAACTGTCCGTATCCGGCGCCCTGGAAACGCTTCTCGACCTCGGCGATCGACTCGCCGCTGGCCACTGTCATGATCTCGATCAGGTTCGAGATACCGACCTTCTCGTTCAGGTCGTGCACGATCTCGCGCCCGGAGTCGGTGACCGCCGTCTTGACCTTCTTGCGCACCACCTCGGGCGGGTCGAGCAGGTAGATCGTGCCCTGAGGGTTGCCGCCGGTGGTGGACATCTTGTTACCTGGCTGCTGCAGGTCCATCACCCGGGCGCCGCTCTCGGGATAGACGCCGCGGGGCACCGTGAAGGTCTCGCCGAAGCGTGAGTTGAAGCGCTCGGCCACGTCGCGCGAGAGCTCCAGGTGCTGGCGCTGGTCGTCGCCGATCGGGACGATGTCGGTCTGGTAGAGAAGGATGTCGCCGGCCATCAGTACCGGGTAGGTGAAAAGCCCGGCCGAGACGAACTCCTGCTGCTCGGCCTTGTCCTTGAACTGGGTCATGCGCCCGAGCTGGCCGTAGCTTGTCACCGCGGAGAGCAGCCAGGCCGCCTCGGCGTGCGCCGTCACGTGGCTCTGCACGAACACGGTCGAGCGCTCGGGGTCGAGCCCGGTGGCGAACATCAGCGCCGCCAGATCGAGCGTTCGCTCTCTCAGATCCTGAGGATCGTGGGGGTTGGTGATCGAGTGCAGGTCGACGACGCAGAAGAAGGCTTCGCCCTGTTCCTGCGTCGCGGCGTACTGGCGGAAGCCGCCCGAGTAGTTGCCGAGATGCTTGGCGCCTGTCGGTTGGATGCCCGAGAAGATCTTCATCGCGGGGGATTATCTCTGAGCGGGCGCGCTCGCCGCCAGATGAGCAGGAGCGCAAGGCGCCGGAGAGATGGTGCGCTCCGCCACTAGACTTGCTGGAAATGAGTGTTCGGCCAACAGAAACAGACCATCCCGGCGCGAGGCACTCGCGTCTGGCGATCGTCGGCACGGGCCTGATCGGGACCTCGGTCGGGCTTGCGGCGAAGCAGGCCGGCGCCGCACACGTTGCCGGTTTCGACCCGGATCCCGGCGCACTCCGCGTCGCGCGCGAGCGCGGCGCCATCGATCTCGCTGCGGAGACGCTGGCCGAGGCGGTCACTTCCGCCGAGCTGGTGATCGTCGCCGCGCCGGTCGCTCACCTGCCCGAGCGCGTGCTGGAGGCGCTCGAGCTGGTCGACCATTCCTGCACCGTGACCGATGTCGGTTCCACCAAGAGCGCCGTCTGCGCGGCCGCCGTCGACGACAATCGATTCATTGGCGGGCATCCCGTCTGCGGCTCGGAGACGAGCGGGCCCGAATATGCAAGCGCGGATATCTTCAAAGGCGCGACCTGGTTTCTGACTCCGCAGGTCATCACCGACCCCGACCGCTACCGCATGCTGCACGGCTTCGTGGCCTCGCTCGGCGCCCACCCGGTGGCGATCGATCCCGCCGCTCACGACCGTCTCGTTGCGCTGACCAGTCACCTTCCTCACGCGCTCTCCAACCTGCTCGTCAACCAGGCCGGGACGACGAGAGTGGGCGGTCACGAGCCGCTGGCCAGCGCGGGCGGCTCGCTCAGAGACATGACGCGCGTGGCCGGCGCGAACCCGCACATCTGGGTCGACATCTTCCTCGAGAACGCAGATCCGCTGCGCGAGGCCCTCGCCGAGCACCGGCGTCTGATCGAGCAGCTCGAGCTGGCGCTCGAGAGCGGCGACGCCGCGTTCGTCGGCCACTGGATCGCCGAAGCCGGGACGTATCGCCGCCATCTGCTGGCCGAGGTCTATCCGAGCGTGGGCGGGCTCTTCCGCCTGCGCGTGCACGTGGCCGATCAGCCCGGGGTGCTGGCCGGTATCACGCAGGTGTTGGGGGCCGAGCGGATCAACATCGAAGACCTGGAGATGCAGCACGTCTCGCCCGATCGCGGCGGCTCGCTTTCGATCGTGATCGCCGGTGAGAGCGAGGCGCAGCGGGCGGCCGATCTGCTCGCGGCTCAGGGCTACGGCGTCGTCGTCTCGGACATCATGGAGGAGGACGCTTGAGCGCTACTCGGCGAGTCGAGCCGGCGGCGGCGTTGGTCGGCGACATTGCCGTGCCGGGGGTGAAGGGCCTCTGCCAGCGGGCCGCGCTGTTGGCCGCGGTAGCCGACGGCGTCAGCGAGATCCGCGGCTTCGGGCACGCGGCCGACACCGATGCGGCCCTCGACGCCGTGCGCTCGCTTGGCGCGACGGTGAGCGAGCCGAGCCCGGGGACGATCAGGATCGAGGGCGTCGGGCTGCGCGGACTGCGGCCGCCCGATCATCCGATCGACTGCCGTAACGCCGGCACTTTGCTCAGGCTCCTGGCGGGCGTACTCGCCGGTCAGGAAGGTCGCTTCGTCCTTACGGGCGACGAATCGCTCTCCAGCCGCCCGCACGAGCGAATCGCCATTCCGCTCAGGCAGATGGGCGCCGAGGTCGAGACAACGAACGGCTCGGCACCGGTGACCATCTCGGGCGGGTCGCTCGAGCCGACCACATACGTCTTGCCCGTGGCGAGCGCCCAAGTCAAGTCGGCGATCCTGCTCGCCGGGCTGTTCGCGAAGAGCGGCCCGACGACGGTAGTCGAGCCGGTGCCGACTCGTGATCACACCGAGCGCATGCTTACTTCGCTGGGCGTCCGCGTGCGCCACGAGGGCAGCGAGATCAGCGTCTGGCCGGCCGAGCGCATCCCGCCGCTCGATCTCGACATCCCGGGCGACTTCTCCTCGGCCGCTCCTTTCCTGGTTGGCGCCTCGCTCCTCACCGGCTCCGAATTGCGCATCCACGACGTCAACTTGAACCCGACCCGGATCGGCTTTCTCGGCGTGCTGGAGCGCATGGGCGCCCGCACGACGGTCTACGACCGGCGTTCCTCCGGCGGCGAGCCGGTTGGCAGTCTCGGGATTCGCTCGGCCGAGCTGACGGCGACGACGATCGAGTCGCACGAGGTGCCCAACGTGGTCGACGAGCTGCCGCTGTTCGCGCTCGCGGCGTCGATGGCTCACGGCGTCAGCCGCGTGCGCGGCGCCGAGGAGCTGCGGGCCAAGGAGTCCGACCGGATCCAGTCGACGACCGAGGCTTTGAACGGGCTCGGCGCCCATGTCAACGCGGAGCCCGACGGCTTCTGGGTGCGCGGCGTTCCGACGCGGTTCAAGGGCGGATTGGTCGAGACCCACGACGACCATCGCATCGCCATGCTCGCCGGAATCGCCGGCATTCTCTCCCGCGAAGGCGTGGAGATCGATGACCCGGACATCGTCGCAGTAAGCTTCCCGGACTTCTTCGAGCTCCTGGACGAGGTTGCCAGGCGCGACTTTGTCCCGGAAAAGGAATGAGCTGTTCGTGCCCGTTCAAGCGATACCCTCCGGTTTCTGGTCCGCGATCACGCGGCGCGCTGCTTTGTCCTCAGTCGCACCCGTAGCCGGCGGCTACGGGTGCTCCCTGCGTCCTAGCATCGCTTGGTGCTTGCGACCCAGAACCTCGGAAGCATCACCTGAAAGGGCACAGCTTTGATCGTGACGATCGACGGGCCGGCCGGAGCCGGCAAGAGCACCGTGGCCCGGGCCCTCGCGGCCAAGCTTGGCTTTCGTTATCTCGACACCGGCGCGATGTACCGCGCGCTGACCTGGCTGGCCTCGGAACGCGGCGCCGAGCTCGAAGACGAAGCGCTGCTGGCAGAGCTCGGGCGTGCCAATCCGATCGACTTCGATAGCGAGGGGCATACGCGGATCGGCGGCATCGACGTGACCGAGGCGATCCGGCGGCCGGAGGTCGATCGCGTCGTCTCGCTCGTAGCGCGCCAGGCCGAGGTGCGCCTGATCATGCGCGAGCGCCAGCGCGAGCTGGCCGCGCTCGGCGATTCGGTGATCGAGGGTCGCGACATCGGCAGTGTCGTCGTGCCCGGCGCCGAGGTCAAGGTCTATCTGGTCGCCGACGAAGGCGTGCGCGCGGGACGGCGCCTGGCCGAGCGTCCGGGCAGCCCAGCCAAGGCTCTGGCAGCCGACATGCGACGGCGCGACGAGCGCGACGCACCTCAGATGCAGCCCGCGCCCGACGCGGTGCACATCGACACCACCGACTTGAGCGTCGAGCAGGTTGTGGAGAGAATCGAGGCGCTGGTGACCGAGAAGCTGCCGAGCGGGAGGTGAACGTGGGGGAGAAGAAGGAGTACCTGTTCGGCTACACGCCACGTCGCTTGGCGATAGGCCAGGCGACGGTAGGCACGCTCGCCCATGTCTTCGGGCGCGTGCGTTCTTACGGGCTCGAGAACGTGCCCTTGGAAGGTGGGCTCGTTCTTGCCTTCAACCACTTTTCGATGATCGATCCGCCCGCCTTCGGCGGCCGCTGTCCGCGCCGCATCTACTTCCTGGCCAAGACCGAGGTCATGAGCGCGCCGGGCCTGTCTCAGTTTCTCGGCTTCTTTGGCACCTTCCCGGTGCGACGCGGCGAATCCGATCGCGAAGCGGTGCGCAAGATGCGCGAGATCGCCCGCGCCGGCGAGGCGCTCGGCGTCTTCATCGAGGGAACGAGGCAGCACACCGGTGTGCCCGGCGAGGCGATGCCCGGCGCCGCCATGGTCGCGCTGCAGGAGAACGTGCCGGTGCTGCCGGCGGCGGTGCGCGGCAGCGAGTCCTGGCGGCCCTGGAATTTTCATCCGGTCACTCTCGCCTGGGGCCAACCGATGAGCTTCGACGGGCTACCCGCCAACAGCAAGGGCTACCGCGAGGCGACGGCGGAGATCGCACGCGAGATCCATCGTCTCTGGACCTGGCTGGGCGAGGTTCAGGCCCAGGGGCGGCCGCGCGGCTTGACCGTGCCGCCGAGAGACTGAGAGCTCGACGAGGCAGCTGATGAGGAAAAGAGACAAGCGAGACGAGGAGCCGTCGGAGCTCGGCGGGCCCCTGGCGGGAAGAGTGGCCATCGTCGGCTTTCCGAACGTCGGCAAGTCCACTCTGGTCAACCGTCTGACCGGCAGCCGTTCAGCGGTGGTGCACGAGACTTCCGGCGTCACGCGCGACCGGAAGGAGCTCCTCTGCGACTGGAACGGACAGAACTTCCTGCTCATCGACACGGGCGGCGTCGACCTCGGTGATTCTTCGCCGCTGACGCGGGCCATTGCCGAGCAGGCGCGGGCCGCGATCGGCGAAGCCGATGTGGTCGTCTTTCTCGTCGACGCGACGCTCGGAGTCACGGCCGGCGACGAGGAGGTGGCCGAGATTCTGCGCACCGCCCGCAAGCCGGTTCTCCTGGCCGCGAACAAGATCGATGACCCTTCGCAGGACATACGAGCGCTCGATTTTCATCGCCTCGGCCTCGGCGATCCGTTGCCGATCTCGGCTCTGCACGGCCTCGGCTCGGGCGACCTGCTCGATCGCATGGTCGAGCTGCTGCCCGGCGAGACCGCGCCGATAGCGGGCGCCGACGCGATCAGGGTGGCGATTCTGGGCCGCCCGAACGTGGGCAAGTCGTCGCTACTCAACGCCCTTCTCGGGCAGGAGCGGGTGATCGTCTCCGACCTTCCCGGGACGACCCGCGACTCGATCGACACCCGCCTCATCCGCGGCGAGCAGGAGTTCCTGCTGATCGACACCGCCGGGCTCAGGCGCAAGCGCAAGCACCGTCAGGGAATCGAGTACTACTCGGAGCTGCGCGCACTGGAGGCGGCCGAGCGGGCCGACGTGGCGCTGGTGCTGATCGACTCGGAGGAAGGGCTGGTCGAGCAGGACCTGAACGTCGCCGACGTTGCGCGAAAGGCGCAGTGCGCAACGCTGGTCGTGCTCGCCAAGTGGGATATCTCCCGCTTCGTCGCCGACGAGATGCGCCCCGAGATTCAGCGCCGGGTTCGCCAGCGTCCGACTGTGCGGGCCGTCTCGGCGAAGACGGGCCGGGGAGTCGGCAGGCTGCTCGACGACATCGAGGAGCTCTTCGCCCGCTACAACGGCAGAGTGACCACCGGCGAGCTGAACCGCTTCTTGGGCGATTTGACGGAGGCCCGCCAGGCGCCCGCCCGCGACCGGCGCAGGCTCAAGATGCTCTACGGCGCCCAGGTGCAGGTGCGCCCGCCGCGCTTCCGCATTCACGTCAACGATTCGACGCTCGTTACACGCGACTACGGCTACTGGGTCGAGAACGAGCTGCGCGAGCGCTTCAAGCTCGAAGGCGTGCCGGTAACGATCGATTTCATCGGGCGGTGAGGGCATGAAGGTCGCGGTACTGGGCGCGGGGATGTGGGGAACGGCGTTCGCTCACCTGCTCGCCGGCCGCGGCCACGAGGTGACTCTCGTCGACAGCGACGCGGACGCCGTCCGCTCGCTCGTGGAGAGCGGTAGGAATCTTCGCCACCTGCCCGAGCTGGAGCTGACGGGCATCGGGGCGCTCGAAGTCGAACAGGCCACGGAGCTGTTCGAGCTGGTGGATCTGCTGGTGGTGGCGGTGCCGAGTCGCACCTTTGCAGCCGCGGTTGCCGGCCTGCCGGGCTCCTCACCGCTGCTCAGCCTGACCAAGGGGCTCGATCCGCTCTCCAGCGCCAGGCTCTCGACGCTCGTCGCCGAACGGCCGTTTGCCGTTCTCTCGGGCCCCAACTTCGCCGAGGAGATCGCCGCCGGCCTGCCCGCCGCCGCCGTCGTCGCCAGCAAGAACGGCGAGCTGGCCGCGCGGCTTCAGGCCGAGATCGCCTCGGCCTCCTTTCGCGTCTACGTGAACCCCGACCTGATTGGGGTGGAGCTCTGCGGCGCCGCCAAGAACGTGATCGCACTGGCTGCCGGCGCGGTTGACGGGCTGGGCCTGGGAGACAACGCCAAGGCCACCCTGATGACTCGCGGTCTGGCCGAGATGACCCGTCTGGGCCTGGCCTGCGGCGCCCGGGCAGACACCTTCGCCGGCCTGGCCGGGATGGGCGATCTGATCGCAACTTGCTGGCACCCGCACGGGCGCAACAGGCGCGCCGGCGAGCTGATCGGCCGCGGCGTCACGCCTGAGCAGGCGCGGGAGCAGATCGGCACGGTCGAGGGCATGACGGCGGCGCCCGTTCTCAACGAGATGGCGCAGCGGGTCGGCGTCGAGCTGCCGATCACCGAGGCCGTCTGCGCCGTTCTTGCCGGCGGAGAGGTGAAAGACCTCGTGGTCGAGCTGATGGGAAGAAAACCGACCGGGGAGTGGTCAGCGCCGCCGGTCTGATCTAGGCTTCGGGCACACCGGTCTCTCAGCCTCGGAGGTTTATCTCAATGCGTCGTATCTCTCTCGCCTTAGCTCTCGCTGTCAGCTGCCTGCTCGTGCTGGCGGCTTGCGGCGGTAATAGCAGCAAGAGCAGTTCTGCCAGCGCCAAGTCGGGTGACCCGAGCATCATGGGCGCCGACGTCGTGCCGGCCAGCGTGACCGCCTTCGCCTCGATCAATACCGACAGCACCGGCGCGCAGTGGAAGCAGGCCATGAAGCTCCTGGCCGGCATCCCGTCGATGAAGACGAGTCTCGACAAGAGCCTCTCGAAGTCGGGCATCACGCTTGCGGATGTCGAGGGCGCGCTCGGCCCGAACACGGTCGTCGTCAGCATGGGCACGTCGGCGAAGCCCACAGACGTGGTTCTCACCAATCCGACGGATTCCAGCAAGCTGAAGGGCATCCTGGCCAAGGACAAGAAGGAGAAGTCGGTCACTACCGAGATCGGCTCCTGGCTTGCGATCGCCAAGACGCAGGCCGCGCTCGATCAGTTCAAGACCGCCGCGGGTAGCGGAAAGCTCTCCGACTCCAGCGCCTTCAAGACCGCCACGGCGGGCGTTCCGGCCGATGAGCTCGTGAAGGCCTACTTCAAGGGCTCGGCGATCAACGCCTCTGCGCTTTCCTCTCTCGGCTCCACCACCACCACCACTACCAGCTCGGCGACCAAGGCGCTCGACAGCGCGTTGGCGAAGAACCAGCTGGAGTGGGGGACGGTGACCGTCAGCGCCGTAGCCAAGGGGCTCTCGATCGACGGCGTCTTCAAGGGCAAGACGAGCGCGACCAACTCCACGTCGACCCTGATCGACCAGCTCCCGAGCGGAACTTCGTTCGCAGTCGATCTGAACGGAAAGGCGCTCGGTCTCGACAAGGCCGTCAAGAACCTGCGTAACAACAAGAAGTACGGGAGCCAGATTCCACAGATGGAGACGGCGCTCGGCATCAAGCTCGACGACCTCGCGGCTCTCGCCGGCAGCGAGATGTCGATCTACGGAACCGAGTCGGGCATCGGGCTGCTGATCAAGGCGCCGGATGCGGCCAAGTCGAAGACCATGCTCGACAAGGTCGTCGCGCTTCTGACCGCGCAGCTGAACGGCTCGAGCAAGTCGGTCTCGGTCGGCGGCGTCCAGGCCACAGAGGTGACCTTTGGGACGACGAAGATCGACTTCGGCGTCAAGGATGGAAGCCTCTTCATCGTCACTGACGCCGGGGCGCTGCCCGGTAGCTCGAAGCTCTCCGGCGACCCCGCCTACAGCGCGGCCGCGACGGAGCTGCCCATTCCGGCGAGCAACCTCGGAGTCGCCTACGTCGACTTCGCCAAGCTGGCCGCGCTCTCCAAGAGCAGCAGCTCGATCGTCGGCAGTCTCAGCGGCAGCCTCGGCAGCTCGAGCAGCGCAAAGGCGAGTCTGAGTCAGCTCGGGAGTCTGTCCTCGCTGCTCGGCTACGCCACCGCGAGCGGCGACAAGATCGAGGTCAAGGCGTTCCTCTCGACCAAGTAGGCGAATGCGATTGGGGCGTCGCCGCCCGATTCAGTGCGGCGACGCCCCGTCTCTCTGCGGCGGCGGCGTCTCGTTTGCCCGAGCCGGCTGTCCGGCGCCCGGAGATGCACTCCGCTCCGGCCGCAAAAGTCCAGCTAGTTCGCTATCTCAAACGACTCGAAGGGAGATTCGGTAGTGTCAGCGCCCATGAATGAGTTCCTCTTCACCTCGGAATCCGTCACCGAAGGCCATCCCGACAAGATCGCCGACGCGATCGCCGACTCGGTGCTCGACGCCGTGCTCACGAGCGATCCCACCGGACGAGTCGCCTGCGAGACGATGGTCACGACCGGGCTCGTGATCGTGGCCGGCGAGATGACTACCGACACCTACGTCGACATCACCAAGATTGCGCGGAAGAAGATCGCGGAGATCGGCTACACGCGCGCCAAGTTCGGCTTCGACGCCGAGACCTGCGGTGTCATCACCGCGGTCGACGAGCAGTCGCCGGATATCGCGCGCGGCGTGAACGCCTCCTACGAGACTCAGCACGGCGACGAGGATCCGCTCGACAGCGAGGGCGCGGGCGACCAGGGAATGATGTTCGGCTACGCCTCGAACGAGACGGCCGAGCTGATGCCGCTCCCGATTCTGCTCGCGCACAAGATTTGCAAGCGGATGGCCGAGGTGCGCAAGGCGGGCGTGATGCCCTACCTGCGCCCGGACGGTAAGAGCCAGGTGACGGTTCGCTACGAGATCGACGAGCACGGCGCCCAGCGTCCGGTCGAGATCATGGGCTTGCTCGTCTCCAGCCAGCACGCCGACAGTCTCGACGTCGAGTCGCTGATCAAGCCGGACATGATCGAGCACGTCCTACACCCGATCTTGCCCCACGATCTCTACGACGAGAAGAAACTGGGCGAGCGCGACTTCGTGCTCGTCAATCCGACTGGTCGGTTTGCCGTCGGCGGCCCGATGGGAGACACAGGACTGACCGGCCGCAAGATCATCGTCGACACCTACGGCGGCTCGGCCCGGCACGGCGGCGGAGCCTTCTCGGGCAAGGATCCGACAAAGGTCGACCGCTCGGCTGCCTACGCCGCTCGCTATGCGGCCAAGAACCTGGTTGCCGCCGGTCTCGCCGACAGGCTCGAGCTGCAGGTCGCCTATGCGATCGGCGTCGCTCATCCGGTCTCGATCACGATCGATGCCTTCGGCAGCGAGAAGATCCCGGTCTCGAAGATCGAGGATCTAGTGCGCGAGCACTTCGACCTGCGCCCGGCCGCGATCCTGCGCGACCTCGACCTGCGCCGGCCGATTTACGCCAAGACGGCCGCCTACGGTCACTTCGGCCGCGATGACCACGACTTCACCTGGGAGCGCACCGACAAGGCCGATTTGCTGCGCAAGGCAGCCGGGCTGAGCTAGTCGGGCGGTCGAGCGGAGGTCGCTCGGCGCTCAATCGGATAGCGTAATTCGCCTCGCATGTCCGAGGCGAATCTCAGCACGGCAATCGTTGCCAGTGCGAAACCGAGGGCGACGCTGATGTCGGCCAGGTTGAGCGCAATCGTCCAACCCTCGTGCGAGATCATGAACGGGTTCGGCACGCCCTGCGGAAAGATGACGATCGAGAGCCCATTGCCGAGCCCTCCGCCCACCATCAGCCCGGCGCCCGCGACGATCATGCGCGAGCGGATCAGCGGAGCGACGTAGGCGAGCGTGAAGGTGATGGACAGAATGATCGCCAGCTCGGCACCGGTTCGCTTGTGGTAGAAGCCGCTCTTCGTCGGCTCGGTGAGCTTGACGATCAGGTCCCAGAAGCAGACCCAGGCGGCGATTGCGAGCAGGAGGAGGCGGGCCTGACCCACCTCGATGACGGCCGGTCTCGGCCGTGGCTTCCTCCGCCGTTCGATCGTCCCTTCGACCATGCTGGAGCAAGTACCCGTCCCGCCGGTTCTTACGCCTGGAGTTCCGGTCGGACGGGAGATTCTCGCCGGTTGAGGAGCTGATTCCGTTCGCCGAGCACTTTGCGCATGGGGTGCTTATAAATACCGCGATAGAGGGACGGGCTTGTGCCCCTGGCCCGGGTAGGCTGAATCTGTCCCCCCGATGAAGCATCTGTATAGAAATGCGGCCCTGACGGTTTTCCTGCTCCTCGCGAGTGCGCTGGTGTTGAGCGGCTGCGCGACCTTCGCGAGCCCGCCCACCGCCGATCAGAATCAGGTGATCGGCTCGGTGCGGATCTCCTTCACGGTCTGCGCCTCGGGCGGAGCGGACGGCGCCTGTATGGACTGGTGGGGTAACTCGGGCCAACCTGTGTCCAGCGGTGCGAAGCAAGTTTTCCTGGGCTTCCGCGTTCCGAGCGGAGCGAATGCTCCCCTTTCTTTCAGCTCCACCGCCACCGGCCCGTCGGATAGCGGCCCGCAGCTCCAGTTCACAAAGAGCAGCGCCTATACGAGCGAGCTTCAACGACTCGATCCGGCCCCGGTCGGTAAGGAGTGGTTCGGTTACACGTCGCAGTACGTGACCTACAACTCCGGTTCGGGCGAGCAGAACTTCAGCGCCGACGTCGACTTTGGTCTGCCCGAGCGCGCCGACGGATCTCCTTTCGCTGGGCCGTTCACCTATCAGGCGGTCGTGGGCGGGCGTCAGTACGGCACGGACCCGACCGAGCCAATCGATTGTCAGGATTCGCTCACCACTGACTGGGGTGGGCCGGGTTCGGCTACGGAGGGGATCTGCGTCGACGATCCGGCGCCAGAGGATCTCGACACCGACAGCTCGCTCGAGACGAGAGACGCCGGTATAACGTCCGGCGCGGCGGCATCGGTCGTGCAGGGTGGCACGGTGGCCGTGCCGTTCACCTTCGCCTACGCCGGAAAAGCTACCCCGGACGCGAGCTTCTCCTTCGCGGCGACGACCAACGTTCCCGGCGCGACGGTAACGCCGTCGGTCTCGACGCTCGAGCCGGCCGCGGACAGCAGCAAGATCGTGGGCGTGTCCGTAGCCGTTCCGTCGCAAGCCGCCCCCGGGACCTATTCGGTGACCCTCACGGCCAGGCTCAGCAACGGTCAGTCTCGTAGCGGGACAGCCGTGCTCGTGGTAGGCGCGGCGCCGGCCGGCACACCGGCGGTCAGTACACCGGCGGTAAAGATCGCGCTTCCGGCGAACACGTCGATGCCGTCGATCTCGGGCAATCCGCGTCAGGGTCGGACTCTTTCGGCGTCCCGCGGCGTTTGGGGCAATGGCTCGACTTCCTTTGCCTACCGCTGGCAGCGATGCAAGGAGACGGTTCAGAGCTGCTCGGCCATCTCGGGAGCCACCAGGCGCTCGTACAAGCTGATAGCCGCGGACATAGGCTCAACAGTTCGGGTGCTGGTCACTGCGACCAACAGCGCCGGCGATACGCAGGCCCCGTCCACTCGCGTCGGGCCGATAGCGCCTCGCCTCGCCAGCTTGCCTGAGATACGAGAGGCCATGTCGATAGCTCTCGTCCCGCGCGGGAAGGCCGCCAGAATCTCCGCACTACTAAAGAATCGCGGCTACCTCTTCTCCTTCCACTCCCCGGCTGCCGGGCGTCTGCGGGTCTCCTGGTACCTCAGAGGATCGAAGGCACTGGGCGACAAGCGAGTCCTGGTCGCCCGCGCGAGCGCCAGCTTCCCGCGGGCAAAGACCGTGAAGATCAGGCTCGTCCTCAACGCGCGGGGCAAGGCATTGCTTGCGGGTGCCGAGCGGCTAACTCTGGTTGGTCACGGAAGATTCGCCCAGACGCACAAGCACCGAGTCATCATTGTGAAAAAGAAGCTGGCACTCGGCCACTAGCGCCTGAACGGGCCGCCCGCAAGCGGGCTCCCGAGTCGCAGGCTACGTACGGCGACTCCCACAACTAGTCTTGCCCGCGTGGACTTGCGGCCGGCATCGATCTTCCCGCTCGTGACGGCACGGGCGCTCGCGCACGAGTTCACTTATCTCGTTCCGAGCGAGGTGCGGGTTGGCCAGGTGGTTCGGGTGCGACTCGGCGGCAGGCGCGTGCGCGGCGTAGTGAGCGAGGTCGGCGTCGCGCCGCCGGCGGGAATCGAGCTGCTGGAGATAGATGAGCTCGCAGAAAGCGTTCCGTCGCCGCTGGTCGAGCTGGCGCTCTGGCTGGCGGACTACTACGGCTCGACGCCGGGCCGAGCGCTTGCACTGGTGGCGCCGGCGGCCCCGAGACGTCGCGGCGAGCGGGCTCGTCCGCTGCAGCGAGAGGCGCTCGTTGCCGAGCGGGCACCGGAGAAGCTGACCGCGTCGCAGCAGGAAGCGATCCGGCGCATCGTGCAGTCGCTCGACCGGGGAGGAAGCCCCTTCCTCCTTTACGGCGTTACCGGCAGCGGCAAGACCGAGGTGTATTTGCAGGCTTGCGCGGCCGCGCTCGAGCGCGGCAAGGGCGCCATCGTGCTCGTGCCCGAGATCTCGCTGACGCCGCAGACGCTCGGTCGCTTCCGCCAGCGCTTCGGCGAGGAGATCGCCGTCTTGCACTCGCACCTGACCGTCGCCGAGCGCCGCGACGAGCGCGAGCGAATCGCCTTGGGCCAGGCGAGGGTGGTGATCGGCGCCCGCTCGGCGGTGTTCGCGCCGGTCGCGGATCTCGGGCTGATCGTCTGCGACGAGGAGCACGACTCGTCCTTCAAGCAGGAATCCGATCCCCGCTACGACGCCCGCACCGTCGCGGTCAAGCGCGCCGCGCTCGAGGGTGCGGTCGCCGTCTTTGGCAGCGCCACGCCGAGGCCGGAATCCTGGCGGGCGCTCGAGCGGCTCGAGCTTGGCGGGCGGCTGATCGGGAAACTGCCGCCGGTTCGCGTCGTGGACATGCGTCGCGAGCGCGGCTTTCCGCTCTCGGCGCCGCTGATCGAGGAGCTGGACGCGGTGGTCGAGGCGAACGCCAAGGCGATCCTCCTGCTCAACCGGCGCGGCCTCATCTCGGCCATGCACTGCCGCGCCTGCGGCCTGACACCGCGCTGCCCGAATTGCGATGTGGCTCTGGTGCTGCACAGAGACGACGCGCTGCACTGCCATCACTGCGGCCACTCCGAGCCCGAGCCGGAGATTTGCCCGGCCTGCGGCTCGCCCGAGCTTTCCCGCATCGGCGCCGGCACCCAGAAGCTCGAGCGCGAACTGGCGCGGCTCTTCCCGGGGCTGGAGCGGATTCGGCTCGACTCCGACACGACCGCCCACCCCGGCGCGCTCGCCGAGGCGCTCGCCCGCTTCGCCTCGGTGCAGAGCGCGGTGCTGCTCGGCACGCAGATGATCGCCAAGGGCCACCACTTCCCGGGCGTCGCCCTGGCCGCGGTGGTCGACGCCGACGCCGGCCTGGCTCAGCCCGACTTTCGCGCCGAGGAACGCACCTTCCAGCTTTTGACGCAGCTCGCCGGGCGCAGTGGCCGCGAGGCGCCGGGACGCGTGGTGATCCAGACCTTCCAGCCCGACAGCGAATCGGTCCGCTTTGCCGCCCGCCACGATGTCGAGGGCTTCCTCAGTGCCGAGCTGGAACGCCGGCAAGAGCTCGACTATCCACCCTTCAAGCACCTCGTTCGCATCGTTGCCGCGGGCCCCGATCAAGCTCAGGCGATGCGCCTGCTGGAAGAGATCAAGGGCGGCATTCCGGGCGAGAACCTGATCGGGCCGGCCCCGCTGCTGCGCCTGCGCGGCCGTAGCCGCGCTCAGCTGGTCGCCAAGAGCTCCCAACCGCGCCGGATCGCTCAGCGCGCCGCCGAGCTTCTGGCCGCCGCGGCCCCGGCCATGCGCCGCGTCGAGCTGAGCGCCGTGGTGGACGTCGACCCGCAGGGGTTCTGAGGGAATCGCTCGACTCGGAGATTCCACTTCCGGGACAATTCTCTATTCGCCCGCCACCGAGCGCGGCCAGGCGGTGGAGTGCTTCGTTTCGCTCCGCGCTCAATATCCACCCGCCCGCGGGGTCGTTCGAATGTACCGTCCCGGCATGCAATAAGGAGCAGCGCGCCGCAACGATTTCGTGCCGATTGGCGAACCGAGCCTCCCGGCGCCCATCAGCGGCTAAAGCCCTCTCTACGCGTAGAATCCCTTCAGATGGCAGACACCGCCCAGACAAAGAACACCGACCGTGACGTCGAGCGCGAAGCCAGGCGACGGACGGCGCTCTCGCAGATCCGTCAGTATCCGGATCCGGTGCTGCGCATGCGCGCCCGCGAGGTCGTGGTCTTCGACGAGGCGCTGGCGCGGCAGGCCGTGCGGATGATCGCCCTGATGCACGACGCGATTGGCGTCGGCCTGGCTGCGAATCAGGTCGGCAGCCTGCTCAGGATGTTCACGATCGAGCTGGGCGAGGACGAGGCGGCCCAGGCGATCGTAAATCCCACCATTACCCCGCTCGGCGACGAGCTCGAGACCGACGACGAAGGCTGCCTCTCCATCCCCGGCGTGCTGGTTCCGGTCGAGCGCGCGGTCGCCGTGCGCCTCGAGGGGCAGAGCGTGGACGGAAAGAAGCTGACGCTGGAGCTGGACGGGCTCGCGGCGCGCGCCGTCCAGCACGAGGTCGATCACCTCGACGGAAAACTGACCTTCGACCGCACAACTCCCGAGGCGCGTCGCGAGGCTCTCGCCATACTGCGCCCGCGGGTGGTTCTCGCCGGCCCCCGGTAAAGCCCCGTGGCCGATCGCCTCGCCGTCGCCGCGACCGCGCCCTTCGGCGCCTACGTTCTGGAGGGATTGGCCGCCCGGCGCGAGATCGCCTTTCTCGTCACCCGTCCCGACCGCCCGGCCGGGCGCGGGCGCAAGCTCCGTCCACCGGCGGCGAAACTGGTCGCCGAGCGCCTCGGCATCCCCGTGCTCCAGCCCGAGAAGCTCGACGCCTCTGTCCAGCTCGACGCCGACCTCGTCGTGCTGGCCGCCTACGGCGTTCTGATCCCCGACTCTCAGCTCGAGCGGGCGCTCTGGCTCAACGTCCATCCGTCGCTACTACCGCGCTGGCGCGGGGCGGCGCCGGTGGAGCGGGCGCTGATGGCCGGCGACGCCGAGACCGGCGTGACGATCCACGAGACGGTCAAGGAGCTCGACGCCGGCCCGATCGCGGCCCAGGCGGCCTTTCCGCTCACGCCCGAGGACGACGCCGGAACGGTCTACGAGAGGACGTCCTCGCTCGCGGTCACGCTGCTGGACGGCATCCTGCCCGCGCCCGCCTTCCAGCCCCAGCCCGAAGAAGGCGCCTGCTACGCGGCCAAGATCGGCCCGGAAGACCGCGAGCTCGACTGGAGCCGTCCGCCCGAGGAAAACCTGAACCGCATCCGCGCGCTGTCGCCGCACATCGGCGCCCGCGCCGAGCTGGACGGTCGCCGCCTGCTCGTCTGGCGCGCGCGCCCGGCCGGGCCCGACTCGGCGCTCGTCGCCGGCGGGCTCGAGCTGCTCGAGGTGCAGCCGGAAGGGAAGAAACGAATGGCCGCCGCGGACTATCTGCGCGGCCTGCGCTAGTGATTGTGCCCCGTCAAGCGATACCTTCCGGTTTCTGGCCCGCTACCACGCGGCGCGCTGCGTTGTCCTCAGTCGCGCCCGTACTATCCAGTACGAACGCTCCCTGCGTCCTAGCATCGCTTGGTGCTAGCGACCCAGCAACTCGGAAACATCACTTGAAGGGGCACTAGCGATGAGCGTCTCGCCCGCACGCCGCGCCGCCTTCAAGACGATCCTGCGCGTCTTCGAGCAGGAGGCCTACGCCGACCGCGCCTTCGTCGTCGAGGCCAGGAAGCTGAACGATCGCGACCGCGCGCTCGCGCAAAGGCTCGCCTACGGCACCGTGCAGCGCGTGCGCACGCTCGACCACGCGATCAACGAGCTGGGCAAGAAGTCGCCCGGAACCTTCGATCCTCCGGTGCGCGCCGCGCTCCGGCTCGGCGCCTATCAGCTCGCCTTCTCGGCGGGCATCCCGGCGCACGCCGCCGTCAACGAGTCGGTCGAGCTGGTACGCGAATACGGGCCCCCGCACGCGATCAAGTTCACGAACGCGATCATGCGCCGCCTGTCCGAAGGCGCCCGCGCCCTGATCGAGAACCTGCCGGAGTGGACGCCGCGCGAGGCGGCGCTGCGCTACTCCTACCCCGACTGGATTGCCGAGACCTTCTGGCGCGAGCTCGGCCCCGACGACGCCTCGGCGCTGCTGCGCGCCCAGAACGAGGCGACCGAGACGGCGGTGCGCAGAAACACACTGATCGCGGGCGAGGTAGCCGGCGAGCCGGTTGGCGATCCGGATCCACTCATCCCGGGCGCTCTAGTGGTCAAGCGGGTGGATGCGAAGAACCTGAAGGAGGGGCTTGTCTGGCCTCAAAGTAGGGGCTCGCAACTTGCCGGGCTGGCGGTTGGCGCCCGGCACGGTGAGCGGGTGCTCGACGTGTGCGCGGCGCCGGGCGGCAAGACGACGCAGCTGGCCGCGCTCGGCGCCGAGGTGACCGCGATCGAAAAGCACGAGGGCCGCGCGCGCGAGCTGGACGAGAACTGTCGCCGCCTCGGCGCGGGCTCGGTGCGCGTCCTGAACGCCGACGCGCTCGATCTTCCCGCGGAGCTCGCCGGCTTCGACCGGGCGCTGGTGGACGCGCCCTGCTCGGGGCTGGGCGTGCTCGCCAGTCGCCCCGACCTGCGCTGGCGCTCGCACCCGCTGGCCGAGCTGCAGCTGGAGCTGCTGCGCGCCGCCGCCGCCCGTGTGCGCCCCGGCGGCAGCGTCACCTACTCGGTCTGCACGATCAACCGCGAGGAGAACGAGGACGTCGTCGCGGCCTCCGGCCTCGAGCCCGAGCCCCTGGGCGAGCTCTGGCCGGAGTTCTCGCACCCGCACCATCCCGAGTTTCTGCTCACTTTGCCGCACGTGCACCGCACGAGCGGTTTTTTTGTGGCGCGGTTGCGCGTGCCTTGAGCGCTCAAGCGTGAGAAGAGCGGACTAGGCTAAGCGGCGATGCCTTCTCGGGTCGCGAAAGTATTGTCGGCGCTTGCGATCGTGGCGACGCTCGGAGCAATCGCCCTAGCGGTTGTCTCACTAAATGTTTCCGGACGGATCGGCCACTTGTGGAACTGCAGCGCCGGCACCGATGCAGCGCCGACCTGGTCGCATGACGGCAAGACGATTGCCTTCGGCATGCATTGGCGCTGTAACACCCAAGTCTTCGTCGTCCACCCTGACGGCAGCGGTCTACAGAGACTCGCTTCCTCACGAGACGGAGACGAGCTTCCATTTTGGTCTTCAGATGACCGGCATCTGTACGTCTCGAGCCTCGACGGGCTTTCCGTAATCGACGTGAACGGGAAAGCTCGGACTCGCATATCCGGCGATCTGTACTCCTTCGGCGGGGCGTTGTCGCCGAAGAGCGGACTGATCGCCTATTCAAACGGAGTCCTTCCAGGGCCAGAAGACTCTACTTTGGAGTCGACCCTCTACCTGATGAATCGACACGGCACGCGAGTCGGCACGGTCATCAGAAACGGGGTTCGCCCAGGGACGCCGGCGTGGTCACCGAACGGGACATGGCTCGCGGTTACCGGTGATAGCGGCCTGTATGTCGTTCATCCGGACGGTACGAGGCTGCACAGCTTGAGATCGGACTCGTTCGGATCCAACCCCGTTCAGCCGGCCTGGTCGCCGGACGGTAAGACCATCGCCTACAGCGAGGAAGACATCCTCGTCTTCGTGAACGCCAAGACGCGGGCAGCTCGAGAGATCAAAATACCGAACGTTCGTTTCGAGTTCGGCGACTCGCTCTCGTGGGCGCCGGACGGTCGCCGGATCGTCTTCTCCGCGATGTCCGGCAAGAGGCCGGGCATCTACGTCGGCGACGCTAACGACATCGCTCACGCAAAGAGGATCGTTCCTTTCTAGATATCGCGCTGGTTCGCGTGTCGCGCAGCTAGGGATTCGCCGTCACGTGTCCCAAAAGGACATCTACCAATAATCTTGGCTCGTAGATAGTGTTCCGTCTATGTCTGCGGCAACGAGTACTCTCGACGAGCTGAAGCGCGAGCTGGGCGAGCTCAAGGATCTCGGCCGGATCGCCGCGCTTCTGGCCTGGGATCAGCAGGTGATGATGCCGCCGGCCGGCGCCGCCGCTCGCGCCGACCAGCTCTCGACACTCGGCCGGCTGATGCACGTGCGATCCACCTCGCCCGAGCTGGGCAAGCTGCTCGACGCGGCCGAGCCGGTTGCAGCCGGGCTCGATCCCGACTCCGACGACGCCAGGCTGGTCAAAGTCGCGCGCTACGAGTTCGAGAAGGAAGTCAAGGTGCCGCAGGACCTGCGCGCCGAGCTGACGCGGGCCGCCTCGGAGTCGTACGTGGCCTGGGTGGAGGCGCGGAAGAACAGCGACTTCGCCGGCTTCCAGCCCTACCTGGAGAAGACGCTCGAGCTGAAGCGGCGCTATATCGAGTGCATGGCGCCCGAGACCGAGCCCTACGACGCTCTACTCGACGAGTTCGAGCAGGGAGCGACCGCCGCCGAGATCCGGCCCATCTTCGCCCGCCTGAAGGAGGCGCTGATTCCGCTCGTGCGCGCCGTCGGTAGCTCGGGCGCCGTCGACGATGCGCCGCTGCGCCGCCGCTTCCCGATCGCCGGGCTGCAGCAGATCGAGCAGCAGGTGCTCGCCCGCTTCGGCTTCGATCCCGATGCCTTCCGCCTCGATCCGACCGTCCACCCATTCGAGACCGCTATCGCCATCTCAGATATTCGCCTGACCACGCGCTACGAGGTCGAGGGACTGGAGAGCCTGTTCTCGAGCGTGCACGAGTTCGGGCACGGCCTCTACGAGCGCCAGATCGCGCCCGAGCTGGACTCGACCATGCTTGCCCGCGGCGCCTCGCTCGGCTGGCACGAGTCGCAGAGCCTGCTCTGGGAGAACCTGATCGGTCGCGGCCTACCCTTCTGGGAGCGGTTCGCGCCCGAGTTGGTCGACGTCTTCCCCGAGCTCGGCTCGCTCGGCGCCGCCGAGATCTACGCGATCGTGAACAAGGTCCACCCCGACTTCATCCGCGTCGAGGCCGACGAGACGACCTACAGCCTGCACGTGATCCTGCGCTTCGAGCTGGAGCAGGAGATGCTCTCGGGCGAGCTGCCGCTGAGCGAGCTGCCCGTCGCCTGGAACCAGCGCATGCACGACTACCTCGGCATCGAGGTGCCCGAGGATCGGCTCGGCGTGCTCCAGGACGTGCACTGGGGGATCGGATCGCTCGGTTACTTCCCCACCTACACGCTCGGCCACCTGCGCGCCTCGCAACTCTGGCAGCGCATTAGTCGCGAGCTGCCGGACCTTCCGGAGGAGATCGGCCGCGGCGAGTTCGGCTCGCTGCGCGAGTGGTTGCGCGAGAACGTGCACCGGCACGGGATGAAGTTCATGCCCAAAGAGTTGCAGGAACGAGTGCTCGGCGGCCCGATCGATCCCGAGCCCTTCCTTGCCCGTCTGCGCGAGAAGCTGACCGGTATCTACGGTCAAGCACTCATCCCCTGATCCTGTCTCACTAAGATCGTGGCCATGTCCTGGAAGGAATGGATGCGCACCGCCGAGATTGAGCCCTCGATCTACGCCGCCGACTTCTCCTGCCTCGGCGAGCAGCTCGAGATCCTGCTCAGGGGCGGGGTGCGGATATTTCAGTTCGACGTCGGCGACGGCCAGTTCGTCGCGCCGATCACCACCGGGCCGATCGTGCTGCAGTCGATCGCTCCGATCGTGCACGCGGCCGGCGGCGTCGTCGACTGCCACCTGATGATCGTCGAGCCCCAGCGCCACTTCGCCGCCTTCGCCGAGGCCGGTGGCGACAGCGTCACCGTGCACTACGAGGTAGTCGGCGACCGTCTGCGCGATGTCGTCGCCCAGGCGCGCGAGCACGGTCTGGAGGTCGGGCTGGCCTTCAACCCCGAAACTCGGGTGGCGAGCGCGGCGACCGCGGCGATGGCGGCCGGCGTCGATCTCGTTCTTTGCATGAGCATCAACCCCGGCTACTCGGGCCAGAAGTTCATGCCGGGTGCGCTCGACCGCATCCGTGAGCTGCGCGAGCTTCTTCCGGCGCAGATGCCCATTCAGGTCGACGGCGGCATCGGCCCCGACAACATTCGCCAGGCGTTCGATGCGGGAGCGAACCTGTTCGTCGCGGACTCCAGCATCTTCGGCCGCGAGGACATCGTTCGAGCCTATCGCCGGCTGGTCGCGGCGCTGGCCTGAAGGGCGGTGCCACGTTGAACCCGAGCCTGAGCGTCGAGCAACTGATCGAGCGGGCGCTCGAGCTGGCCGAGAACGGGCGCGGAAAGACGCAGCCGAACCCCGTCGTCGGGGCGCTGGTTGTCAAAGAAGGCGCGGTGGTGGGGGAGGGCTGGCACGAGCGAGCGGGCGGGCCGCACGCCGAGATCGTCGCGCTGGAGCAGGCCGGCGAACGGGCTCGCGGGGCGATGATGATCGTCACGCTCGAGCCCTGTTGCTTCACCGGCCTCACCGGCCCCTGTTGCGAGCGGATTATCGAGGCGGGCATCGCGCGCGTCGTCGTCGCGGCCGAAGACCCGAACCCAAAGGTCTCGGGACGCGGCTTGAGCAGATTGCGCGAGGCGAGCCTCACGGTCGAACAGGCCGAAGGCGAGCTCGCCTTTCGCGCCCGCCGGCAGAACGAGGCCTGGCGCACCTGGATCGCCGCCGGGCGTCCCTTCGTCACCTACAAAGTGGCGGCGACACTGGACGGCCGGGTCACTCTCCCCGGGTCGCGCTGGCTGTCAGGTGAAGCGTCGCGCCGGCTAGTACACGAGCTCCGAGCCGGCTCCGACGCGGTCGCCGTCGGGATGGGCACCGTCCTGGCCGATTCGCCTCGGCTCGATGCTCGCGATGTCGGCGCCGAGCGCCAACCGCGGCGCCTGGCATTCGGAAAGGGGCCGCTGCCCGAGGAGTCCGAGCTCGAGCTCCGCTCCGGCCCGATCGCCGAGGAGCTGGCGGCGCTGGCGCGCGAGGGAGTGCAGTCGCTCTTGCTCGAGGGCGGGCCGACGCTGGCCACCGCCTTCGTCGAGGCCGGCCTGGTGGACAAGCTGCTGATGTTCGTGACGCCCTATCTGGCCGGTGCCGGGCCGAAGCTTTTCGGCGACCTGACTCGCCCGCTCGAGCTCTCCCGCGTGAGCACCGAGCGCATCGGCGAGGACGTGCTGATCGGCGCTTACATCCACGAGCCCTGATCCGGGTTTAGGGGCATCGAGGCGCCTTGCGGGCCCTCCGCTTTCTTGCCTCTTATCAAGTGGTGAGATACTCGAGTCATGAGGAGATCCTGGCTGGCAGTTGCAGCTCTACTCGCCGCCGGTCTACTTCTCGTCGCCGCCTCTTCCTCGAACGGCGATGTTCGAGCCGCCGCGTCTCCCTCGGCCGGCGCAGCCCGCGTGTTGTGGACACGGCAGCCGGTGAAGCTCATCGCTGCCGACGGCTCCCGCATCGCCGTCGCAACGACCACGCAGAAGGAGGGCGTCTGCGACAGAATCGTCGTCTGGAGCCCGACAAAGAAGACCTCCCCATCGTTCAAAACACCTGTCTGCAACGACTCGTCGACGGGCGACGACATTCAGCAGCTTGCGCTGGCGGGAAACACAACCTTCTGGCTCCAAACCGACGGAGGCATCTGGCGCGAGCTCGTGGTATTCCGTCACGTTCTTGGCGCGAAAAAGGCGGAGATCGTGTCGCCGACCGGTACGTATCCTCTTGACGGCTACAAGGAGGACTTCTACGGCCCGTTCGACTTCATCGGGAACCTGTTCGGCGCCGGGAACCTTGTCGTCTACAACAGCTGGACGGCGTGCATGGAGATACCGGTGGGCTGGACGCAAGCGACCTGCCCCCAGTCGGCTGAGGGTAGCGATCCGGTGCTGCTCTACGGCCAGCAGAAGCTGCTCAGGATCTTGAGCGGCAACGGTGTCGAGATCGCCTCGGCGCCAGATGTTCAAATCCCTGCGACGAAATTCACGTCCCCCGAAAACACCGTCGCCGTGGTCGCCGCCGTGGTCGCCGTCGACGCCAAACACGTCGCTGTCCGATTCCCCGACGGCAGCGTGACCATCTACTCGGCCGACGGTGCCGTCGTGCGATCGATCCCACTCCAGCCCGGCAAGTTCTCCGGGTTTGCACTGCAGGGCTCGCAGTTCGTCGCCATCCGCAGCGGCAAGCTCGAGCTCTTCAACGTCTTCTCGGGCAAGCCCCTGAAGACGTTCTCGGTCCCTGGCGGCTCGCAGCTGTACGGGCTCCAGAAAGGGCTGGCGGTCTACGTCGACTTCAGAGTCCACGTTCTGCGGCTCTCGGATGGGAAGGACGTGACCTTCTCTCCGCCGGGAGGAGCGGACTACGTGGGCGCTCAGATCGCGGCCGTGGGACTCTTCTACGCCTACAACAACCCGAGCGGGCGCGCGTCCGGGCGCGTCGTCTTCGTGCCTCTGTCCACCATTCTCAAGAAGCTCCACTAGATCGGGACCATGAGGGCTTGCGCTTGAAGAAGACGCCCTCGTCCTTGACGCGCCCGATCCCGATCCGCCTGCCGTCGACGTCCTCCAGAACGAACTCGTAGCTGCCGTACGGCGTCGTCGCAGGAGCGGCGGCGATGCGGGCGCCCTTTTCGCACAACTCCTCGTAGATCAGATCGACATCGGCGATGTCCTCGGGATCGAGATAGGCGTCGTAGCCGGCGCCGTAGCGCTCGTAGTTCGACTCGACGCGGCCCCGCGCGGCCTGCACCACGACCAGCTCGACGCTGTCGCGATAGAGCGCGACGAACGGCTCGGCGTTCTCGTAATGCTCCACCGCGTCGAAGCCGAGCACCGGTGCGACGTTGGCGAGCCTGGCCTGGTCCGCGTTTCTCCCGAGTCGGGGCGTGCGAGAGACGAGCCGCGATTCAAATCTCGCGGCCCGCTCATCGCCGGCGGCTTTCGTAGGTGTGGTCTGTCAGCTCGACGGGCGAAGCGAGTGTGGGCGTGCTCGTTTCTCGAGCTCGTCGGCCCGGGCAACCAGCTTGGTTGCTTCGTCCCGACGATCTTGATCGCCCAGCAGCGACGCCCAGGCACGGCAGAACCGACCCGCTTGCTTGAACTGGCTGTCCTGTTCGAGCAGATCGACTGCTCGCGCGAAGAGCGGCTCAGCGCCCGCCGCGTCCTTCTTGATGGCACGAGATAGAGCCAGAGCGCCAATCGCTCCGCCCTGTTCACGCGGGCTCTGCTCGAGCAGCCCGAGTGCTTTGTTGGCCAGTCGCTCGGCCTCGTCCGCGTCGCCGAGCTCGGCGGCGCAGATGGCCTGGTCGGTGACGAACAGGCCGAGGTCATCGCTTCGTCCGGCACCCTCGAGGGTGCGCACGCATTTGTCCAGAGGACCGCGCGCCTCTTCGAATCGACCTTCAATGACGAGGAGCTGGCCGTAGGCGCCTTCAGCCTTGGCCACGGCGAGCAGGTCCTCGTCGGCCTCGAGCAATGCGATCGCACGTCGCAAGTGGTCGAGCGCGACGGGAGTCTCGCCGGACATCGCGGTGATACGCGCCAGTGTCCAGTAGTTCGACACCTGAGCGCGCCTGTCGCAGTCGTCGCCGTGCTCTTCCATCGCCTTCTCGAGCGAGGCTCGCGCCTCGTCGAAACGTCCGGCGTCGGTGAGTGCGTAGCTGAGGCTGACCGCGAAGCGCATATAGGCGCCGACGTGCTCGTTTGCGTACTCGCGCACGTAATCGAGCGACGCCTCGAGCACGCTGATGCTCGTCGCGATGCTCCCAGCAGCGCTGTGTGCGCGTGCAAGGGCGAGGAAGACATCGGGTCGTAGGGTGGCTGTGATCGAAGCGGAAGCGGTCGCTTCCTCGAGTAGTGGGATGGCCTGGGCGTAGGAGGAGGTTGCAGTCAGTGCGACACCCAACGCGGCCGCGGCTCGGGCCGTGATCAGCGGGTCGCCGAGGACACGGGCTTCGGAGATGAGGCTCTGTAGATTCTCGACCGTCGCCTCCGGTTGGGCGGTGCCGATACGCAGTTCCAGCTCGGCATCGGCGATTCGTAGCTCGAGATCGCCGCGCGGTCCGAGCTGCGTGCCGGTCTCGAGGTATTCGGGAGTCACATCGAGCTTTTTTGCGAGCGCTCGAATCGCTCGTACCGACGGGCGCCGCAGGCCCGCCTCGATGCGTGAGATGTGTGCAGTCGTCAGGCCTGGGCCCGAAATCGACTGCTGCGAGAGGCCTCGCTCTTTTCGGAGCCGCCGCAGTCGCTCACCGAGCGTCTCTGTCGGCTCTCTCTTCGGGTCGTTCATGGACTCCATTCAACCGGGGACTAGCACTCAGCGTCAAGTCATCGATCAACTAGATGTCAACTGTCATTTATATTTCTCTCCGCATTTCTTTCTACTTTTCCAAGCGGCAATTTCAGAAGCGACGAGGTGAGCCCCGTAAAAGGCGAGCCATCTTGGTTCTATACGCGAACCGGCGCGCAAAAATAGGCCGAGCGAGCGTGGGCGCGAGCGCCTCGAGAAGAGCTCCAGAGAGTGCCGCGAAGTCTCCGATCATTCAAGCCAGAAGTTGCGACTTCTTTGGCTCGAGCTGCGGGATCTCGTTCCGGCCCTCCTCGGCACGCTCCTCTTCCCCCGAGGGACGCGCTGCTAGTAGCCTTGCTGGAGTGTTCACAGGCATTGTCAGAGAGCTCGGTCGTGTCGTCTCGCTCGAAGGCGACCGGGAGCAGGCGCGCCTCGTTGTCGCGGCGCCCGGGCTCGCTCCCGAGCTGGAGGTCGGCGACTCGGTGGCCGTTGACGGCTGCTGTCTGACCGTCGTCGGCCGGCAGGACGGGACACTCTCCTTCGATCTCAGCGCCGAGACGATCTCGCGCAGCGCGGCCGGCTCGCTCGAGCCGGGACGCGGCGCGAACCTGGAGCCGGCGATTCGTGTCGGCGAGCCGCTCGGTGGGCACTACGTGCAGGGCCACGTCGACGCGGTCGGGCGTGTGCGCTCGCTCGTGCCCGAGGGCGAGGGCGTGCGCATGTGGCTGGAGGTTCCGCCCGAAGTGATTCGCTACTGCGTCGAGAAGGGCTCGCTCACGGTCGCCGGCGTGTCGCTGACCATCGCCGAGCTGACAGAAGATGCACTGGCCGTCGCGCTGATTCCGCACACGCTCGAAGTGACGACGCTCGGCGATGCAAAGCCCGGCGACGCGGTCAATCTCGAGGCCGACGTGATCGCCAAGTACGTCGAGCGCCTGCTGCCCGGGAGGTTGGAGAGATGACACCGGAAGCGAGCGGAAGCGGCCTGGACATCGTCTTTACCCCGATCGAGGAGGCGATCGAAGAGATTCGCAGCGGGCGCTTCGTGGTCGTCGTGGACGCCGCCGACCGCGAGAACGAAGGCGACCTGACGATCGCAGCTCAGTTCGCCACCCCCGAGTCGATCAACTTCATGGCCACCAACGCGCGCGGGCTGATCTGTCTGGCGCTTACGCCGGAACGTTGCGACACGCTCGGCCTGGAGCAGATGACCGAGCGGAACGAGGCGCCCAATCAAACCGCTTTCACCGTCTCGATCGAAGCCCGCGAGGGAATTACCACCGGAATCTCGGCGCACGACCGCTCGCATACCGTCCAGGTCGCGATCGACCCCTCGAAGGACGCCGCCGACATCGTCCGGCCGGGGCACGTCTTCCCGCTCAGAGCCCGTCCCGGCGGCGTGCTGGAGCGCGCCGGGCAGACCGAGGCCGCGGTTGACCTGGCGCGGCTGGCGGGGCTGGTCCCCGCGGGCGTGATCTGCGAGGTGATGAAGGAAGACGGCACCATGGCGCGCGTCCCCGACCTGGTCGAGTACTGCGCGGCGCACGGGATCAAGCTCGTCTCGATCGCCGATCTGATCGAGTATCGCCGCGGCACTGAGATGCTGGTCGAGCGCGTGACCGTTGTGCGCATGCCCACGGCCTTCGGTGAGTTCCGCTGCGTCGCCTACCGCGAGAAGCTGACCGGCAAGTATCACCTGGCGCTCGTGATGGGCGAGGTGGACGGGGCCGAGAACGTGCTCGTGCGCGTTCACTCCGAATGCTTGACCGGCGACACCTTCCACTCGCTGCGCTGTGACTGCGGCGAGCAGCTCGACTACGCGCTCGCTCGCATCGCCGAGGAGAAAAGCGGCGTGCTTCTCTACATGTCTCAGGAGGGGCGCGGCATCGGCCTGCTCAACAAGCTCAAGGCCTATGAACTGCAGGAGCGGGGATACGACACGGTCGAGGCCAACCTGGAGCTTGGCTTCGGCGCCGACGAAAGGGAGTGGGGAATCGGCAACCAGATCCTCGTCGATCTCGGGCTCTCGACCATCCGTCTGCTCACCAACAACCCGCGCAAGCTGAATATCGCCGGCTACGGGTTGACCATCGTTGAGCAGGTGCCGGTCGTCATTCCTCCCAACGCCGAGAACGAGCGCTACCTCGCGACCAAACGAGATAAGCTCGGGCATCGTTTGCACCATCAAGGGCTACACCTCGACACGGAGCTGGAGGCTGAGAAGTGAGCACACAGGGACCGCTGACACCCGACCCGGGCCAATCGGGCCCTTTCGATCACGATCAGAATCCTTGGCCGGGCCAGCCCGGCTACGAGGCGCTCAGGCCTCCGCTCAGCCCGGAGAACGAGTTGCCGCAGGAGCCCGCCCCGGAGAGTGACGCCGCTCCCGCCTTCGCTCAGGTTGAGCCCGGCGCCGAGCCCGAGTACCCGAGCGAGCATGCGGCCGGCGAACTGAACATTCCCGCCGGCTACCGCACGATCGAGGGCTTCCCGACCGGTGTCGGTCGCTCGGTGGCGATCGCGGTCAGTCGCTTCAACGGCGAGATCACGAACGGGCTGCTGGAGAGCGCCCTGAGCGAGCTCGGGCGCCTAGGTGTGGGCGGCGATGCGATCACGATCATGCCGGTGCCGGGCGCCTTCGAGTTGCCGCTGGCGGCGATGGCGCTCTCGAAGTCGCGACGCTACAGCTGTGTAGTCGCGCTTGGCTGTGTGATCAGGGGCGAGACGCCGCACTTCGAATACGTCGCCAGCGAGGCGGCCAGCGGTCTTCTTCTGGCCGGGATCGAAACCGGCGTGCCGGTCGCCTTCGGCGTTCTCACGGTGGACACGATCGAGCAGGCCCAGGCGCGGCTGGACAAGGGCGCCGAGGCGGTCTTGAGCGCGCTCGAGATGGCCGACGCCTTCGGTCGCCTGCGCGTCGTCGCGGGGGGCTAGCCTCCCGAGCGGCGATGAGGCTTTCGTAGATGAGCGACCCCGGTTACGTCCACGGTTACTCCCTGCGCGAGGCAGCCCGTCTCGCCGACCAGGCCGACACGCTCGCCGAGCTGCTCCACGTCGGCACCCACTACCCGGCCGGAGCGCGCGTGTTGGAGTGCGGCTGCGGCACGGGCGCGCAGACCGTGCACCTCGCCGCCTCGAGCCCCGAGGCCGAGATCGTCTCGGTTGACATCTCCCCCGAGCATCTCGAGCGGGCGCGCGAGCGAACCGAGACCGCCGGCTATACGAACGTCAGCTTCCAGATCGCGGACGCCTACGATCTTCCCTTCGCCGAGCAGAGCTTCGACCACGTTTTCGTCTGCTTCTTGCTCGAGCATCTACCCGAGCCCGAGCGGGCGCTGGGTCAGCTGCGAGGTCTGCTCAAGGAATGCGGCTCGATCACGGCGATCGAGGGCGATCATGGATCCTGGTACTGCCATCCCTCCACGCACGAGGCCGAGCGAACGGTCGAATGCCTGGTCGAGATCCAGGCCGGTCATGGCGGAGACGCCCTGATCGGACGCCGCCTCTATCCGCTGCTCGCCGGAGCCGGATTTCACACCGTCCACGTCAGCCCGAGGCTCGTCTACGTGGATGACAGCCGCCCCGACCTGGTCGAAGGCTTTTCCAAGAACACCTTCATCGCCATGGTCGAAGGGGTGCGCGAGCAGGCGCTCGATCTGGGCCTGATGGACGAGGCGAGCTGGGACAAGGGCATCGCCGACATGTACAAGGCGACGGATCCGGGCGGAACGTTCTCCTACACGTTTTTCAAGGGAACCGCACTCAAGTAGGTTGACTCAGCTAAACTGCCGCGGCTATGTCCAAGGTTTGCTCAGTCTGCGGCAAGGGTCCGGCTTTCGGAAACAACCGCAGCCACTCGATGGTCGCCACCAGGCGGCGCTTCGACCCGAACCTGCAAAAGGTGCGGATTCTGGTGGGCGGAGTCGCCCGCCGCGCCTACGTCTGCACGCGCTGCTTGCGCTCGGGCAAGGTCGAGAAGGCTTAGCAACTCCGCACCGGAACGACGCTGCCGCAGGCTCGGCGGTGTTTCCTGCGCTCAAATCGCCGGTTGTAGTGCCTTTCGCCGCTATTCGTAGCTCTGACGTAACGCTTCGACCGTCTCCTCATCGTTTGGCCAGCCGTAGGCGGCGAGGAAGGGTGCGCCCCAGCCCGGCCCGAGGTTGTACTGCAAGCTCCAGACGGCAGCCGCGAGATCGATCTCTACCGACGCGCGACGAAGGCCACCAAGGTCGATGTAGCCGGCGAGCCCGTCGTCGGTTGCGAGGAAGTTCGGCAGGCACGCATCGCCATGGATAACAACATCGCCATGTGATAGATCGCCGAATGGGCAGCCATGCGGGTCGAGTGCGTGAACGCGATGGAGTGCATCCGCGAGCCGATTGACGAGACGCTCTGGCTGGGCAGTGTGCTCGGGGTTTGAGAGTGGCTCGCCGGACAATCCTGACATGAGGAGCCAGTCGACGCCATCACCAGGATGGAACCCGAGGACCTCCGCTACGGGGAGTTTCCCAGCAGCCCATGCGAGTCGGTCGCGCTCACCGCCCATGTCCGGGGCTACCTTCAAGTAGGCAATGGTGCCGAGCCGGGATACCAGTCGCAGCGTCGTTCGATCCTCGTCGGCATAGGCGACCTCGCTGCTGCGCAGTGGCTCGCTGATCATCTCGCGAGCCCAAGCGAGCGCGTCTTCAACGGCGAGTGCAGTCACTTGGCTAGCCTAGCTACCTGCTGTTTCTCGGACTCCGAGTAATCCCCAACTATTAATCCGCGGGGCAACTCGTTTATGGTTTTTCGTCCGCTAAGCAACCGCATCCCTCGTTGCCCGGTCTAAGAACTCGTGGAAGCCGTACAGCTACAGAAGACCGCGCTCGGGCAGCTGTTCATCTCGTCGCGGGCGATCGCCCAGGTGGCCGAGCGCTCGCTGGACGAGTGCTACGGCGTCGTCGGGCTTGGACGCGGTGCTCGCATTCGCCGGGCGTTCGCGCTCAGGCGCCGGCACGGCGTCGAGGTGATTCCGGGCGCGCAGGGCGGGATCGAGCTGACGCTCTCGGTCGTGATCGCCTACGGCTTGAATCTGGCCGAGGTGGCGGCGACCGTGCGCTCGCGCGTGAGCTACGAGGTCGAGCGCGTGACCGGGCTGGAGGTCGCTCGAGTGGAGGTGCGAATCGACGATGTCCGATCTCGAGACTGAGTCGAGCGTAGCGGGCGTCGAGCTCGCGCTCGTGCGCCGGCTGGCGCTCGCGGCGCTCGAGGCGCTGGAACGAGAACGGCAGCGGATCGACGGTCTGAACGTCTATCCCGTTCCCGACGGCGACACGGGAATGAATCTCGTGCTCACGGTTCGCGCGCTGGTCGAGGAGCTCGACGCGACGGCGTCGAGCGGGCCGGCCGCGTTTCGCCGAGATTTCGCCCGCGTGCTGCTGATGAGAGCGCGCGGCACGTCGGGCGTCATCCTCTCGCAGATCGTTCGCGGCGCGGTCGAGGCCGCTCCGGTCTCGGGCCCGATCGCCGGGCGGGCGCTGGCGACGATGCTGGAGCGCTCGCGCGATGCGGCCTACTCGGCGGTCGCCAAGCCCGCCGAGGGAACGATCCTGACCCTGATCCGCGAGCTGGCTGGCGAGGCGCACAAGCGCAGGCGTAAGGCGTTGCCGCTCGAGCAGCGTCTGGATGCGCTCGTCGAGCGCGGCGAGGCGGCGCTCGCGCGAACGCGCGAGCAAAACCCGGCGCTGGGCGAGGCTGGCGTTGTCGATGCCGGTGCGGCCGGCCTGCTCGTCTGCCTGCGGGCTATCGCCCGCGCGGTCGCCGGCGAGCCCGTCGTGTCGCAGGCGCCGGCGCTGAGGCTGGTCTCTTCATAGAGCTCGCTGGCTATTGCCGGCGCTCGCTGATGCCGATTCCTTCTCCGATGCGTCGTGAAAAAGGCGAAGGAACCGCGCCGGCGAAGAGTCAAGCGATGATCCGGACGATCTCCGGCCGCGCCGCCGAACGATGAGCGAGATCCCACGCATCCTGCTGGTAGAGGACAACGCCATCTATCGCGAGGCGCTCGAGCTTCTGCTCGGGCTGCGCCCGGATGTCGAGATAGCCGGCTCGGTGTCCGACGCCGAGGCGGCGCTCGAGTTCTGTACCCGTGACTGCCCCGACCTTGTGCTGCTCGACTACCGGCTTCCCGGACTGGACGGCGTCGAGGCGACTCAGATCCTGCTCGAGCGCTTCGGCTCGCTGGCGATCGTCTGCCTGACCGGACTGGCCACCGAGCGCGAGCGCCAGGCGCTGATCGAAGCCGGCGCGTATGCCTGCCTGACCAAGGATCAGGAGCTGGGCGAGATAGTCGCCGCCGTGCACGGCGCGGTCGCAAGCGCGCAAACGCGGCAGTAAACGGTCGAGGCGCTATCACCGCGATCGAGAGGGAGCTAGACGGCCTCCAGCTCGCGCTCGTCCCGAGAGGTGGTGTGGCTGACAACGGCCGATGCGGCAAGCTCGCGGCGGAGCCCCGCCAATTCGCCGGGGCGGTTCGCGACCAGTGCCGCCAGCAGACGCTCGTCTTCGCCGAGGTAGCGCACCGAGAAGGTGTCGCCGTCGTCTTCCACATCGATGCTCGCCCATTCCGAGGCGAAGCCGACGTACTGGAGCCGCAATCCGAACTGATCGGACCAGAAGAAGGGCACATCGTCGTGCACGCTCTCCTCGCCGAGGATGGTGCGTGCTACCGCCGCGGCCTGCCCTGCCGCACTCGTCCAGTGCTCCATTCGCAGGTGCCGGCCCAGCGAAGGCCGCCAGGAACTGGCGACGTCTCCGCAGGCGTAGATGCCCTCGTGCTCGGTGCGACCCGAGGCGTCGGTCTCTATCGCCGGCGCACCGAGTAGCTCGCCTGCCGGCTCGGCGCCGATTCCCACCACGGCTACGTCACAGACGATCTCGCTGCCGTCCGATAGCTCGAGCGCTCGCAGGCGCCCGTCCGGGCCGCAAGCGAAGTCGGTTACTCCGGTTCCCAGTCGCAGGTCTACACCCTGGGCGCGGTAGCGCTCGGCGAGCAGCATGCCGATCTCGGTACCGAGCACGCGCTCGAGCGGCGCCGCCAGAGGCTCTACCACGCTCACATCGAGGCCCAAGGCGACTGCGGTCGAGGCCACCTCGGCGCCGATGAAACCGGCTCCGACAACGGCCAGGCGCTTACCGCGAACGAGCTCGCTGCGGAGTGCGAGCGCATCCGAGAGAGTGCGAAGGTAATGGACGCCGGGCGGGGTCTCGACTCCACGCATGCGCCGGGCGCGAGCGCCGGTCGCGATCACGAGCGCGTCCCAGAGGAGCTCGCGCCCGTCTGAGAGCAGCGCCGTACGATGCTTCGGCGAGACTTTCTCGACTCGCCGGCCGAGCAATAGCTCGATCTGCTGCTCGCGGAAGAACTCCGGCTGTCTGAGCGCGAGCTGTTCGGGCGAGCGCTTACCGGCCAGTAGCTCCTTGGACAGAGCCGGGCGCTCGTAGGGGAGATGAGTCTCATCCCCGACCAGCGTCAGGCGCCCGTCGAAACCGCGCGCGCGCAGGGTCTCGGCGCTACGCAGTCCGGCGAGACCGGCTCCTACCACCACTATGTTTTCCGGCCGACGTGTCATCTCAGCTCACCTGCTCTCCATTCTCACGGTTAAAGACGGCGATTGCGCCCATCGGGCATGACCGGGCCGCTTCGAGCGCGGCGGTGTCCTCGCTCTCCGAGGCGAGCAGCGAGGCGATTCCCGAGCGATCGAGCTCGAAGAGCCTCGGCGCGGCCTCGAGACAGGAGCCGAAGCCGCTACACAACTGCCGGTCGATCTCTATTCGATACATGGCTTACTCCTTTCGGGTCGCGTCTTTATTCAGGAAGTCTTCGTATGGGTTGCCGGCGGTGCGGCCGGAGGAGCGACTCGCACGATCGGCGCCGAGGGTGCAGAAGCTACGTGTGAAGACGGTGCCGAATAGGAAGGCACCGAGCGAACTACCGACCGTTGGGCTATGAGCGCCTGCTGGGCCGCGGCCGCCTGCGCCTTCTTGCGAACGGCGATCAGGTGCTTCCGCCTGACGAGCTGGGTGTGGTAGAGCGCCCAGCGCTTCTGAACGATCGCTCTGATCTGGACTGCGTCTTTGCGCAGGTTGCGCTCGCGCGCGTCGAGAGCGACGAGGCGCGGGTCGACCTTGGCGGTGGGCGCCTCCACCCAGGGCCTGGCGGCGATGACCGCCCAGGATAGGAAGAAGACGACGATTGCCGCCGAGATCGCGTAGATACGGCCGAGACCGCTAGTCATCTTGCTCGCCTCCCGAGGAGTGGTGCTCGCTCTGATGCGCTGGTGCTTGTTTGACTGGGTTGACAGGCGCCGGAGCGGCGCGCGTGATCGCCGCAGGCGCCGGCGCGGATCTGGTCACGGGCGCCGATACGTATACGGGCGGAGCCGGTTGCGACGGCTGAGTCTTCACCTTCGGCAGCGGCGGCAGCGACGGCGGCTTTTTCGCAAGCGCCTTGCGCAGCGATACCTCGAGAGCGTTCAACTGCCGAGCGCGCGCGGCAATAACCGCGTCGGTGCTCTGCTTCGAGGCCGTTCTGGCCTGGACGCCGAGCTCGGTGGTGCGGGTCAAAGCGTAGGTGCCAAGCGTCGCGCCGACCGCTATCAGCACTGCCAATACGAAAACGTGACTCTTTTTCATCCGGGATCGACCCCCATCTGTTTGTTTCGACTAGATGAACGTACCCCCGTTGCGCTTAGGTGAGGGCCAAGCGAAGGCAAGCGTTCGCCTGGAAAAGAAAAAGAATCGGTTAAGAGCTTTTTCAGGGAATGCAGCCCTTTGAGCCGCGGCCGGGCGCCCGAGTGCTTGTTTTGCAGGAGGTATTAGCGGGTTGACGGCTGCTGAAGAGGCCGTGGATGGGCCCGAAGCTCGACGCCGGGCACACGCTCCGAGGCCGGAAAAGCCCTCAGTCGTCGCTTTGATTGCCCGCGATGTGATGGTCGTGCGGGGGCGGCGGCGGCGTGACGGCGGTCGAGATCGTGGTCGAGCTGGCGGGGAGCTCGCGCTCGATCTGCATCAGGCGGGCGGGCGTAAGCTGGCCCACCGGGTCGCTCCCCGGCTGGGCATATCCGAGCAACGCCAGATTCGCTCCCAGGATCAGCGCCGAGACGAGCGCAATCAGCGCCGCGACGAGCCAGAAGCGCACTGCGAACGGACGCAGGCGACTTTTTCGCTCAGACGACACGCCCACCACTTTCGGCGTCGAATACGGCGATTGCGGCCATCGGGCAGTCCTTGGCAGCCTTCAGCGCTCGCTCGTCGTCGGTCTGGGGCACCAGCACTGTCGCCTTGCCGGAGTCGTCGAGCTTGAAGATCCCGGGTGCGTCGTCGACGCAGGAGGCAAAGCCGCTGCAGAGGTCGCTATCGATCTCGACTCGGAACATTCTGTTCTCCTTGTGTTAGTGGGGCGAGAGCGCGCCATGTCGTCGCTGCCGCGACCGAAGCTATTGCTCCCAGGTAGATGGCCAGCGCCCAGGCGCGACGGCTGTCCGAGCCGGATAGCAGCCCGTGAGCCGTTCCGCCCGCAAACAGCGCATAGGTCAACCAGTGCAGGCGGCGCCAGTTCTTGAAGCCGATCCTTCGGCGCTGCGAGAACGAGGCGTAGACGATCACCATCAGCTCGGCGGTCAGCACGCCGATTGCCACCGAGCCGGGCCGGTAATGGGAAAGACCGGGGATGAAGACCGCCGATACGGGCATCGGCACGGTCTTGTCGAGTACGAGCGCCGTCGCGTGGATTACCAGCGCTCCCAGGCCGAGTGCGGCCAGCGTGCGGTGCGTATCGATCGCCGCCGGCTGCCTGACCCGGCTACCGAACGGTCGGGATTTGACGACGATCCCGGCCAGCACCGAGAGCGTCAAGAGAATGTAGGCCGTGAGGCCGCTGGCGCGGGCGAGGATCCAGAAGGTTGGGTCGTGTTTCATCGGTCGTTCAGTCGATATTCCCAGAAAGGGAGGTAAAAAGCACTTGGTTGGATCCTAGAGGCCGCCGACCAGTCGCTTGCGCCCGTCGGCACAAATGAGCAGAGCGGGCACTCCGGCCGCTGCCGCCTCTTGCTCGCCGCTCAGGAAAAGAGTCTTGGCCAGCACGTCGGCTTCGGTCGCGCTCGGGGCGACCACGGTCACGCGGACGAGATCGGTCGCGGCAGGGCGGCCGGTGGACGGGTCGATCAGGTGATGGCGCTCTTCGTCGCCTCGGCGCCAGTGCCGGCGGTCGCGCCCCGAGGTGGCGATGGCGCCGCGGGTCAACTCCAGCGTCGGCCCGTCCTCGACGCCGACGGGCCAGGGCTTGTCGCCGCGCACGGCCAGATCGCCGCCGGCGTTGACCAAACACGGTGCCTCGACCGCCAGGATCTCGATCGCGCGGTCGACGGCGTAGCCCTTGCCGATGCCCCCGAGATCGATGTGGAAGCCCGGCTCGATCTCTATCTCGCCGTTCTCGGTATCGATGGTCACCCAACCGCCGCAGCGAGCGCTCTGCTGGCCGTCGTCCTCGGCGGCGGCGGCGGGCTCGACCTGCTCGAACGAGCGGTCGTAGCCGGCACGGGTCAGCGCGTCGTAGACGGTCGGATCGAAGCGCCCGGCGGTTTGCTCGCGCGCCTCCAGCGCCAGCCCGACCACCCGCTCGAGGTCGGGCGGCGCCAGGATTCGCCCGTCGCGGTTGAGCTGCGAGAGCTGGGACTCGGGACGGAAGCGCGAGAGCATCGCCTCGAGCCGCTCGAACTCCTCCTCTACAGCGCGGAGAGCAGACTGTGCCTGCTCTCCGTCGTCGGCGTCGAGCAGAAGCTCGATCGTCGTCCCCATCGCTCGAAACTCGTATCTCAAGCGTGGCTCAGATTGAAGATCTAGCGCCAACTATCCTCCTCCGTTACCGCCCTGGTTACCGCCCTGGCCCGTGCTCGCCGCCTGAACCGGCGCGGTGGACGGCTGCACACCGGGCACCGACGGAAGGACAATGGCCGGCCTGGAGCTGGTCGAGTGGGTGACCGGCGTTGCGCCGGTGACCTTCACGACCACCGAGGGCCCGGCCGGAGCCGCCGCGAGTTGAGCTCGCTGCTGCGCCGTCAGGGCGCCCTTTTGCTTCAGGAGCGCCGACCGGTACGCGGCCCAGCGCTTGTTCAGCGTCTGCTGCGCCGCGATCGCTCGGTTTTGCACCTTCTGCTCCTGGGCCTGGAGAGCGCTCAGGCGCGGGTCGGCGGGTGCCCCCGACGAGGAGACCCACGGCTTCGCCGCCAGCACGGCCCAGAGAATGAAGAACACGACGAGCGCTACGGCGACCGCCCAGAAGCGTCCGATGGCGTTAGTCACCGCCACCACCCCCGTCGTCACCGAAGTGGCCCACCGGGGCGGTGAAGGCCACCGCGCTGGCAGAGCCGGTCACGTTCACGACAACCTGGTGCGGCGCGACAAAGGGAACGCGGCCGCCGTTCACAGACGGAGGTCGCTGACTCAGTGCCGTGTTGAGCGCCGCGTTTGCAGCGTTCAGTCGCTGGTTGCTCTGAGTGAGCACGCTGCTCACGTTGCTCGTCGGCGTCGAGCTCGGCCCGAGCGCGGTGGAGAGCGTGGCGGCGTAGGTGCCAAGCGCTACAGCGATGGCCACCACGAGAGCCGCTATTACCACGTAAATCTTTCTCATTTCGGCCACCTCCTGAGTGATCGCAATACTTTCGCTACACACACCCTGCTCCATATAGCGCAAGATCATGCCCAGGGATGTGTAATGGAGTGCTCGAAGATGGATAAGAATCTGTAAAGACCCTGCAACCGGCGCGGCGCTGTGGCGCCGGATCGAGATGAGCCCATGAAAATCCTGGTCGTAGAGGACGAGAAGACAATCGCCGAGCCGCTCCTGGCGGGGCTCGAGCGCGAGGGATTCGAGGTCGAGTGGGCGTCGACCGGCGAGCAGGCGCTGGCCGCGGCCGA